>JAZOTH010000009.1:0-52500 GCA_045657545.1 Tidjanibacter sp. | reverse complement strand
ATTATTGAAGTTTCACAAGCGTTATTTTAACCCAGATTATATATGTGAAACAATTGCCGGAATGCGTTATGTGAGCCAGCGTATTAATAAATTGACAGCTATTATTAGTTTGAATCATAATAAGCAAGAGGCGGAAATAAGGATGAAGGATAACACAATTGTTGGATTAAATAACGTTATCCAAGAGAAAACCAAGGAGATTAAAGTCTTGTCTGAGAAAAATAGATCTTTGCAGGAAAAACTCAAATTAGAAGAAGAACGTAAACGACTCGAACAACGAAAACAAGAGGAAGTTTATGATCCACAAAAAAGTTCACAAGAAGAGTTAGAATCGTTAATAGAATACCTAAATATGCCAGTTCCCTTAAATTGGCATGACTTTAATTTGCAACAACGTAGAAATTACTATAAAAATAGAAAATGGTCTGGATTTCGTCGAGACTATTTTTGTACACCAGAGGTTGCTTGTGAATTTTATGGGGTAGAAAGAAAATCGCTGAATGTAGTAACGGGTAGATTTGTCGCTGGAAGAATTCGAATGACAAAACTATTCGCGCAAAATGGGAAGAAGAAGAGATTTGGAACTTATGGCAGTTCTTTGGCATGGGAACGAGTCCAGCGATAAAAGAAGTCGTCATTAAATAGATACAATCCACCCCCGTTAATCCACCAAGAGGTCTCTTTCCCTCCTACTTGCTCGGCATAGTCTGCGAGCAGCCTCTGCTCTCGCTTCGGGCGTCGGTTCTATAAATGCTCGCACCCAGATTGGGAGATATGTTCGATACGAAGTAGAGAGAAGAGGGGCGATGATTGTTTTATAATGATTATAAATCGTGTTTTATTGGAGAATAATAGCGAGAGAAGGCTGCTTATGTAAGCAGCCTTCTCTCTTATGTATATGTGCAAGCGTAGTTATCCGTACATTTAATTCATCATAGGCATATAGATGGTTTGCCACAGCAACAGCTCGTCATCGTCGTCGTGGATCTCCTTGTAGGAGAGTTGGTACTTTATTGTACCATCCTTTTGTGGGCGTGATTTGAGTTCGTAGAGTTCCACCTCTCCCTTTTGTGATTGTGCGTAAAGTTCGGGGAAGTGTTCCTGGATGATTCTCTCTTTGTCGGGGCCGGCACTAATGGTGGCCCACTTGGCGTGGCTACATCCTGCAATCAGGAGAATAGTAGCGATGAAAAGTAGTAGTTTTTTCATAACTGTATAGGTTTATCGGTTGGAATATATGGTTTGGTAATCAGCACTTTAATCGTTTTTAGTACCCAATTCTCTCGAAGAAATCGAGGAGGAGGTGGCCGATTCGGGGGGAGTGGTAGATGTAGGAGCCGTGGTCGGCATTGGGGACTATCATCCACTCGCCCGAGGGGATACTCTCGCCAATGAGCTGCGTGTGCTCGGGGCGGATGAGGTCGCTATCGCCCGAGAGGATAAGTGCAGGACAAGAGATGGTCTTCATATCCTCGGCACTCATTGTTGGCTCGTTCAACATCATAATATTCAGTGGATTGGGGTTTGTCTGTGCAAAGAACTCCGCCTCGAATTCGGGAACCAGTGAGCCCCTTACAAAGATATTGGCACCACCCGTAGCAATCGCCCCCAGACTTCCGGGGTACATCACCTCCGTCATCAAGGCCACAATACCGCCATCGCTAAAACCAAACACTGCGGGCCTCTTCAAGCCCTTGGCAGTGATAAATTCGTGGAGGTCGGTGGCCATATCGTGGTAGTGGTACTCCGCAAGTGGGGCATTGGCACCTTGACCGCGCGAATCGAGCGCATAGACCATATAGCCCGCCTGTGCGAGTTGGCGCGTTGTAGTCTCCATATCGTTGTGGCTACCGCCATTGCCGTGCAGGAGGATTACGGGCCTACCCGCACCCTCGGCAGCGTAGAAGAGTGTCACATCGCCCGCATCGAAGGTGTCTGTGTAGCTTACATATCGGCCTCCACACGCCGAAAGTAGGGTGGCGAGTGTCAGAAGGATGATTTTGTGGATTTTCATAGTCGGTTGGTTTTTGTTTTCCAAAGTTAGGAATTTATTTCTGTATGACAAAATGGCAGAGGCGGGTGTATGGTACGAAATTTGAGGTGGTATGAGTTGTAATTAACCCAAAATCAGAATAATGAGCAGTAAAAACAATTTCAGCATAGACCGCAAAAATGCACGCGAGGGCGAGAGTGTAATGGTTGCCTGGGAGTGTGGAATGCCCGATGCAGTGACTCTCACCATCGAAAATGGCTACGAATCCTCGCGCATACAGCTACCCGACAGTGGCTCGCGTGCGATACTCATCGGCAAGTCGAAGGGTAAGACAACTCTGCGCCTCACGGTTGCCAGGGGTGGGAAAATTGAGCGTAAGGAGCTCTACATCAAGGTGAAAAACATCAAACCCATACGCGCCAAGGCCTACCGCCCACGCACCAAATTCTCGCTCCGAGATGTGCCTCGAAGGGTGGGTGAGTGGTGGCGCGCGTTCTGTTCGCGGGTGTCGTATGCGTGGCGCACAATGCCCCCAAAACGTCAGCGATTCTACAAGATACTGCTACTTGTCTTGGCGATTACTTGGATGGGGAGTGCGTGGCGAAATGCCGGATATAGGGCCGGTTACGAACAAGCCATCCGCGATACACAATCCACCGAAGTTGTTACAGCAAATCCCTCAATATAAAATAAATAGCGCACCGAGAGAGGTGCGCTATTTGCATTTGGAATATTCTCTAAATGTTCAGTAGCCAGAGGGTGTAGAGCACATAGATGACAAAGAAGCTAACGCCCTCAATGCGGTCTATGCGCTTGCGACCAAAGGTGAGCATCGAAATGAGAATAGCTACCACAGCCGATAGCATTACCAACAAATCGGTGGGGGTTATGCCACCAAGTCGCAGGGGGGTAATAGTGGCGCTCGTGCCCAAAATCAGTAGTATGTTGGCGATATTAGAGCCGAGGATATTACCAATTGCGATGTCGGTTTTACCTTTGAGTGCCGAGATGAACGAGGCGAAAAACTCGGGGAGTGAAGTGCCAGCAGCAACGAGCACAATACCGATAACAGCCTCGCTCAAACCCACTTTGCGTGCAAGGGTTATTGCACCGTCGAGGAAGAGGTCGGAACCCCACACAAGACCACCTAATCCACCAATAACCATAACGATGGCCAACCACATTGGGTGCTCTTTGGTGGTGGGTTGTGGCTCTTGGGTACTCTCCGAGGTGGGCTGAATGTTGGGCTGCTCCTTGCCAGAACGTATCATAAACCATAGGAATAGGCCGTAGAGCAGGAGCAGAACAATGCCATCAACGCGGGTCAAAATATTGCTCTTGCCACCCCACAGGGTGCCATCGAGTGCGAGCAGGCACAAGAGTACCGACACACCCAAGCAGATGGGAATATCGCGCCTGATGTTCTCACGAGTGAGGGCCAGAGGGGCGATAATGGTGGTGATGCCGAGAATGGCGTAGATGTTGAAGATATTGGAGCCCACGACGTTACCAATCGAAACATCGCTCTGACCACCAATGGCACTCATCACGCTCACAACAAACTCTGGCATCGAGGTACCCACCGCAACAATAGTTACGCCAATGAGAAATTCCGAAACGTGCAGACGTTTTGCGATAGCCGATGCACCATCGGTGAGGAAATTGGCACCAACAGAGAGCAAAACGGCACCTAAAAGTAGCTGAAAAATAAACATCGTTTGTGATAATTATCTATTTGTGTGGATATATACCTCCGATAGGGGTTCATATTCATAGGGGACATAGTGCATCATCTGCCCAACGCGGAGCGAGCCACTTTCGGTTGTGTAGGTTACGGTCACAAATGGGGCATTCACACCCTGAAATACTCTCTTGGCGAGGGCGTCGAAATCACCCGCTTGCAAGTGAGTCAAAACCATCTCCTTGTCCTCCTGTTTGTAGCCGTCGAATCGCCTCGAAATCCTCTCACCCGTTTTTAGGTAGATGACCTCGCGTGAGGGGCGGATGAGCTTCACGATGCCGATAATCAGCACAACAAGGCCTATGGTATAGAGCCCGATGCTCAGATCTTCGGCCTCTGAGAGAGATTTTGCCAAAGCCAAAACCATTATGCCCACAAGTGTAATAATCACGGGAATTAGGCGACTTTTATTCTTCATTGCAACCAACTGCGGATAGTGTGCGCAGAGGTCTATCTTGTTGAGTATATTATTCATTGTTTTTGTGTTGCGCATTTAATGTTGGTATGGTATAGACCAAATAGAAGGATGCCGAAAAGAGTCGACAACCTTCAAAGTTTGTAGAAATTGAAAAAAAAGTGGAAATTCAGGGATTTGGCCGTGCGCTAAATTATTATGTGGCGCAACGCATAGATGTAGTAATCCTTGGCGAGCGAGGTGTTGCCCGGAGTGGAGGTGCGGCAAACGATGGCGAGTGCCATCTGCGAGCCTGCAATAACTCTGGTGGCTACCCATTGCTGGGCTTGCTTTGCCAAGGTGCGCTGTCGCCCAAATGAGGTGCGAGAGGTGGGTGTTACATTGAAGTGAACTTCGGGGAGTAGGGCAGTGTGGGTTGTACGCTCTTTGAACCAATCGCGCTCGTGGTCGGCAGTGGTCAGTGCGGCACATACCTCCCCACTCTCCGTACTATTTGCCTTGACGGGGAGTAGCGAATTGGATGCGAAAAGCATCACTAATACACAAAACAATAGACCACAATAGCCTTTTCTCATCTTCCGAAAAATCACTCTTTTGTTATGATCACCTCTTTTTGACCAAACACTTGACAAAGATAGCAAAAAATTAGCCGAGGCAATGTGTGGAGAGGCTATTTTTTCATCTTAGTTCAGCTATGGGTATAAAACTACGGGCACCCACAGATGCATCTGTGGGTGCCCGTAGTTTAGATTTGCCAATGTATTGGCTATTTCTTACCGAAGATAAACTGCGATGAGATCTCGCGGTAGTTGTGTACGCGCTCAATTACATCGGCCAACATATCGGCAACGCTCAATACGGTAAATTTCGAGGTGTCCTTGTCTGCACGCAAGGGGAGAGTGTCGGTAACGATAATCTCGTCGAGCTGACTCTCTGCGATGCGCTCATAGGCGGGACCACTCAATACGGGGTGAGTGATAACGGCACGAACACTCGCTGCGCCCATATCCATAAACATACCGGCAGCCTTTGTGAGGGTGCCTGCGGTATCGACCATATCGTCGAAGATGATAATATCGCGGCCCTTAACCTCGCCAATAGCGGTCATTGTGCCCACTACATTGGGACGCTCACGGTGCTTGTGGCAGATAACCAGAGGTGCATCGAGATAGGAGGCGTAGGAGTTCGCACGCTTCGCGCCACCAATATCGGGAGTTGCAACCGAGAGGTTTTCGAGTTTGAGGTTTTTGATATAGGGAACAAATACCTTCGAAGCATAAACGTGGTCTACGGGGATGTCGAAGAAACCCTGAATCTGGTCGGCGTGGAGGTCGATGGTAATCACCCTGTCGCAACCGGCCGAGGTGAGAAGGTTGGCTACCAATTTTGCGCCAATGGGTACGCGGGGGCGATCCTTACGATCCTGACGAGCCCAACCGAAGTAGGGGATAACAGCCACTACCATATGTGCCGAAGCCCTACGGGCAGCGTCAATGGTGAGCAGAAGTTCCATAAGATTCTCGGCAGGGGGAGGTGTCGATTGAACGATGAATACGGTGCATCCGCGGATGCTCTCGTTGAAGGCGGGCTGGAACTCGCCATCGCTGAACTGACTAACGGTCAGGTCGCCAAGTTCTACTCCGTAACTCTTGGCAATCCTCTCTGCCACAGCCTCCGAGCCGCGACACGCGAAGATTTTTAATTTATGAATAGCCATTCTCTCTATTGGATTTTGGGTTTATAGTGACGCAAAGATAACGCCCAAATGCGTAATTAGCAATTTTTCCCGACCTAATTATCAACATTTCCCAAACATTTTCGCCACACATCTCTCCAACGGAGAGTGCCGGTTGTGACTTTTCTCTACGATTGGGACTCCATTGCTGCCAAACATTCGTCGATGAAGGCGAGAATCTCCTCTCTGCCGCGCCTCTTCTCGGAGGAGGTCACAAACATTGGGGGCAGCTCCTCCCACCACTCCGAAAGGGTACGGCGGTAGGTTTCGATGTTGCGGTTGGTATCTCTCTGGCTCTGCTTGTCAGTCTTGGTGAAAACAATGCCAAATGGCACACCCTCACGGCCCAAAAGTTGGATGAAATCGAGGTCGATTTTGAGCGGTTCGTGGCGACTATCAACCAGCACAAAGAGGAAATGCAGCCCCTTAGCTTTGGTTACATAATCGGTAATGATGGTGGCAAACTCCTTGCGCACAGCCTGCGAGGTACGGGCAAAACCATAGCCTGGCAAATCGACCAACCACCACTTCTCATCGACCAGAAAATGGTTGATGAGTTTGGTCTTGCCGGGGGTTGCCGACACCTTCGCCAACTTGCTCTCGGAGAGCATATTGATGAGCGACGACTTGCCCACATTACTTCGACCGATGAAGGCAAATTCGGGCTTGCCGTGGTCGGGAATCTGGGAGAGTTTCGAACTGCTGAACTTGAATACTGTTTTCATCTTTCGTATCTATTGGCGAAATGTGTGGCGCAAAGGTACATTTTTTTTCGCACACGCGAAACCTCGGGCAAGAAATTTGCACTCCCTCCGCCATAGTTGCAAACTTCTAATTATTAATACTTATGAAAAAAGTTCTACTAATTGTTGCTATTCTCTTTTCACTCGCAATCCTCATCGTACCTTTGGTGGTGACAAGTTCTCCCACGAGTGAGCCTACAACCATCTTCGCCCCCGACCGCCAGCGTGAGAGTCAGCTCGAAGAACGCCACCGTGAGCGCATCGCCAAGAGGCGTGCCCGTCAGGCCGAGTTTGAGCACTTTATGGACTCCACAATCCTCTCGCACCACTACCGCTTTGTGCCCACGATGTTCAATGTGGAGCCCGCAGGCAGTAGTCATCTTATCACCAACCCCAATGTGGAGTTGGCCGTTATGGGCGATTGGGCCGATGTTCATCTTCCCATTTTTCAAGGATTTACACCTCCCTATCGTTTGGTGGTCTACAACACCTCGGTGAACATTCCCACCCTCACAACGGTGCAGACCGACAATGGCTGGACTATCAGTTTCGACTCGTGGCTCTACTCCTCCAACGACTACACCTTCACCCTCGAAGTCTACACCAAGACGGGTGGTGCCACCCTCACCGTATCCTCCGATTTCTACCCAACGACCTCCTATTGGGGCTCAATCGTGGGGATGTATTGAGAATTCAAAATTCAAAATTCAAAATTCAAAATTTCGTGTTGAAGAGACACCTTAACTTTGCATTTTCAATTTTCAATTAATTAAGTCGCGGGCTCGCAATTTTGCGAGCCCGCGACGTTGAATGTTAAACCACTATGCAATGGCCTATGGATGTGGGCATAACCCAACGCACAGCTCCGTCTTTGTGCTTCTTGTCGTGTGCGGTTGCACGCATCAAATCCTCCTCCGAAAGAGGCACCTCGGTGGGCAGTCCATAGTGCTCCAAAAGAGCTACACTTCGAGCTCCATCACCCTCGGCAAGTAGGCCTTGTTTCACAGCCTTGCGAGTCACATAGGCGATACCGACAGCCACCGCCTCGCCGTGGGAATAATCCCCCGAAAGGCTCTCTATGGCGTGGCCCCAAGTGTGCCCCAGATTGAGCAGTCGTCGCTCGTCTTTTTCGTGTGAATCACGCTCCACAATGCCGCACTTAACAGCCACACATCGTGACACAATTTGTGTGCACAACGCCCCATTTCTCCTCACCTCTTCAAGAGAGGTATTTTCCAGCATATCAAATAGTTCCGTATCGCCCACAATGGCTGTTTTGATAACCTCGGCCATACCTGCCCTCCACTCCTTTTCGGGGAGCGAGGAGAGTAGGCTCACATCGCACAAAACCCTCTCGGGAAAGTGGAATGAGCCGACCATATTTTTGTAACCTCCGAGGTTGATGCCACATTTGCCGCCTATAGCCGCATCGACTTGTGCGAGTAGGGTTGTGGGGATATATACAGACTCGATACCCCTCATATAGGTCGAGGCCACAAAGCCCACAAGGTCGCAAATGGTGCCGCCACCAACAGCCAACAAGAGTGTTTGTCGGGTAGCCCCCAACTCTATGAGCCTCTCCCAAAGATAGCGGGCCACATCGAGCCTCTTGGCACCTTCGCCACCCTCAATCGCGATGACACTTCCGCCAAACCGGCCTCGCCAAATCTCCTCCAATGCACTATCTACTACGCAGACTACGGAGCGATTGGAGAGAACACTCTCCACCCACTCATCCATTTTGCCAACAACCACTCGGCAGTATTTGCCATCAAAAATCGACTCCGACATAGCCTCTATACCTTAAAATTTTATACAAAGGTAGTACAAAAACATTGATTATTTACTACCTTTGCGCCCAAATAATAAGGAAAATAAGATGCAGAAACTACGCAACATCGCAATTATCGCACACGTTGACCACGGCAAAACAACCCTCGTGGACAAGATGATTCTCCAAGCCAACCTCATCCGCAATCAGGAAGCACAGGGCACTTTGGTGTTGGATAACAACGACTTGGAGCGTGAGAGGGGTATTACGATTCTCTCCAAAAACGTGTCGGTAATCTACAACGGCTACAAGATTAACATTATAGACACCCCCGGTCACTCCGACTTTGGTGGAGAGGTCGAGAGGGTGCTCAATATGGCAGACGGCGTGATTCTCTTGGTGGATGCCTTTGAGGGAACTATGCCCCAGACACGTTTTGTGCTCCAAAAGGCCCTCGCGCTTGGCAAAAAACCCATCGTGGTGGTCAATAAGGTCGATAAGCCCAACTGCCGCCCCGACTTTGTACACGAGCAGGTTTTCGACCTGATGTTCACACTCGATGCCAACGAGGAACAGCTCGACTTCCGCACCATCTATGGTAGCGCAAAGCAGGGTTGGATGAGTCACTCCTACAAGGAGAAGACCAACTCCATCACCCCCCTTCTGGATACAATTATTGACGATATCCCCGAGCCCGAGAAGGTGGAGGGAACACCCCAGATGCTCATCACCTCACTCGAATACTCGCCATATTTGGGACGTATTGCTGTGGGCAAACTCACTCGCGGTACGCTCCGCTCGGGTATGAATGTGACGCTCGCAAAGCGTGACGGCTCGCTCGTGAAGACCAAAATCAAGGATTTGATGGTCTTTGAGGGCCTCGGTAAGTCGAAGGTTGAGAGTGTGGAGTGTGGCGAGATTTGCGCCCTTGTGGGTATCGACGGCTTCGAGATTGGCGACACCGTATGCGACTACGAGAACCCCGAGCCACTGCCCCCCATCACTATTGATGAGCCCACAATGAGTATGCTCTTTACCATCAACGACTCGCCCTTCTTCGGCAAGGATGGCAAGTTTGTGACCAGCCGTCACATCAAGGAGAGGCTCGACAAGGAGTTGGAGAAAAACCTCGCACTCCGCGTGGTGCAGGGCGAGAGTGCCGACAAATTCATTGTCTATGGCCGTGGCGTATTGCACCTCTCGGTGCTCATTGAGACTATGCGTCGTGAGGGCTATGAGTTGCAGGTGGGACAGCCCAAGGTTATCTTCAAGGAGATTGATGGCGTAAGGTGTGAGCCCGTCGAGGAGCTCACCATTGATGTGCCCGACGACTACGCAGGTAAGGCTATTGAGCTGGCAACCAAGCGCAAAGGTACGCTCAAAAATATGGAGTCGCGCAACGAGCGCACAAGGCTCGAATTTGAGATTCCCTCGCGTGGTATCATTGGTCTTAGGAGCAACCTTTTGACCGCCACCGCTGGTGAGGCTATTATGGCACACCGCCTGAAAGGCTTTGAGCCCTACAAGGGTGAGATTGAGATGCGCTCGGTGGGCTCGCTGGTGGCTATGGAGACAGGTCAGGCCTACGCATACGCACTCGGCAAAGTGCAGGATAGGGGCCGCTTCTTCGTGGAGCCCGGCGATGAGATTTATTGCGGACAGGTTGTGGGCGAGAATACTCGTGACAACGACATCTGCCTGAACCTCACCAAGAGTAAGAAACTCACCAATATGCGTGCGAGTGGCTCGGATGATAAGATTATCCTTGCACCCGCTGTGAAGTTCTCCTTGGAGGAGGCTCTCGAATATATCCGTGAGGACGAGTATGTGGAGATTACTCCCCACTTTATGCGTATGCGTAAGATTCTCCTCAGCGAAATCGACCGCAAACGAGCCGAGAAGGCACAACAATAAAACGAAAGGGCTTCGGAAAACCGAAGCCCTTTTCTTTATATTCCACATTTTTGATACTCGTGCCCGTTAGGGCACACCGCAATTTTCAATTTTCAACTCTCAACTCTTCTTTTGCTGTCAGTCGGTGGAAGGAGGTGTTGATGTGGTAGCGCACCCCTTTGTGGCACACGAGGGCTACGCCTTTGAAGAAACTAAATGCCTCGTCGTAGATGAAGTCGGTGCGCTTTTGTCCATCGGTGGCGAAGTATCCGAATTTGTCGCCCCTGCGAGCCACAATGAATCCTTCGGAGGCCTCACCCATCCAATCGGCAGAGTGTGCCGAGAGCCTACGTCCCATACGGTCAAAGATGTGCCAGCGACCGCTGTCGTCACAGGCGGTTGCAATATTCTCCTCTCCGTGCCAAACCACATCTTCCCACACATCATTCATAACCATTCGCCCCGAGGAGTCAATCAGCCCATACCCCCTTCGAGTGCGCACCACCGCGCGCCCTTCCACAAAGTCGTAGGCTGCCAGCAGAACCCTTTGGGTTGGTATGCGCTCGCCGTTGTAGTGGGCATAGCCCCAAATGTCGCCTTTGCGGTAGCGAACCATAAGGTCGCTTTGGAAGAGCTCATCGCAGGTGTCGAAATCGACTTTTTCACACATATCCTCATTGAGTGGGGGCTCTGTGACAACCTCCACCAAACCTTCATTTTGGGATGTGGCCAAGAGTTGTTTGAGGAGTGGCATAGGTCGGAAGGGCTCCTCGGCAAGAGATTCCACGGCTTTACAAATGCTCTCTTTGGAGGCTCTCGAATGGAGTAAGTAGAGGAGCCTTACAAGGGGCTCAATGCTGTGGTGCTCTGCGCTTGCAAGTATGTGACGCAGAGTTTTGTCGTGTTCTTCGAGAGTTATGGGAGTGGTTAATTTGCGGCAAACATCGCCCTGACAACCAATTATATAGAGCAATACTGCGCACTCGCCCAAAACTTCCGTATCGTCGCCCTTGGGTGTTACAATCGGGTGGTCGGTAAGGAGTAGAGCCCCTTGTTTATTGAAGGTTATACGCTCGCGATTGAGTGCTCCGTGGAGGAGGTTATGCGAGAGCATCTCCGACATTGTCCAAGAGATATTCTGCAATGCAGAACGTAGCAATGGGCGCGAACTATTTGAACAGTTGAGTCGCAGAAACTCCGTTAAGGGTGTGTGGCTTCTCTGCAATACCCCCTCGCGAGGGTGGGCATCTCCGTTGCGGTCACAGATGACGAGGGCTCTGGGGAGATAGTAGGCCTCGGTGACAATGGGGAGGTGGGCACCTTCGGATATGCGAGCCTCGATGGTGCGCTGTGGCATCTCGAAACGACCTCTCAGAGGTACGGTCAGAGTCCAACCGTGTGTGCCATCGGAGAGGAAGAATACGATATGGTTTTTGTCCAATCGGAATCCGCGCGAAGAGTTGCTCTGCGTATCGAGGCGCATATTGCGGAGTCTTACATCGCACTGCTCGGGGTGCCTTAGGGCCTCCAAGAATGATTCGATGGTTAAAAGGTTGCTCATAGCCGGAAGTTTAGATTATGTGGTCGATGGGTAACGAGCCTATGGCAAGAAGTCCGATAAGTTCGCTGATGGGCGTATTGTAGCAGATGGCTCTAAATGGTGGCACTCCGCCATTTGAGTCTGCTATGACCTCATTGTAGAGGTCGGGGAGGGTGCTCGATATTTCGTAGAGTAGCTTCGAGTGTCTGTTGGTGGGTATGGGTGAGTTTTCCGAGGGGAATTTCAAACTCTCCACCGAGAGATTGTCGAAATCGGCAATGTGGATATTCATTAGCAGAACATTGCCATCGTTTGTACCTGCCTGACGCAGGCGTGCGGCGAGCGTTGCAATCTCTTCGGGTGTGGCATCGGTGGCCTCGCCGTCTGTGATGTTTATGACGATGGGCGGGAAACTCTCGGGGTGCCTGCGACACCACGCGGTGACCATACGTCGCGCCATTCTCAAAGCATCACCCATTGGTGTGCGTCCTTTGGCAAAGGGGACAATCCATTCGCGCCTCTCGATTATGGTGTCGATGCGACTGCCATCGGGCAGGGTGTGGGTGCGTGGGATGAATTTCGTTGAGGTGGCCATTGTGTCTATCTCTGTGATGTGGCGGAAGCCGCTGCCGAGTAGCGATTCGGCTTGTTCGCCCGCGTAGCCGATGACCGCCACATCGAAGTAGTCGCCAATGTAGCGGTCGCGGTGAGAGCGGTTGATAATCTCCTCCAATAGCGCATTGACACACTCCGAAAGGGCCTCTGCTCTGGTTGTGATTCTGCCCTCGAAAGTCACCTCTTCCGCCATCGAGCCGGAGCGATCCAAGAGGATTACTATTGCACCTTTATTGCGCCTGGTTATCTGTGCGTTATACATTTGAGGATATCTTTTAGGTTTGGTATTTTGTAGTCATCCGAGAGGAGTGCGTCGAGGAGTTCAAGAAGGGCATTGTTGCCCTCGAAAAGTTCTCTTATGCGCTCGGAGTTTCCCTCGCTTGGAAGGGCAACCATCGACTCACCCGAGAAGAGCGAAACATCGCGCCGAAGAGCCTCCAAGGAGAGAACTATCAGCGCAATGGCGTAGTCGTCAATGTGGCTGTCGTAGGCATCTTTGCGTAGGGGGTGAATGTAGAGTGGTGTGCCGAGGTTGGCACGCTTTGGTAGGGCGGGGGAGTAGAGAGAATCGCAATCCACCAGAACCATCTCACCGTCGGGGCGTACCACGATGTTTTCGGCTTTGATGTCACCGTGTCGCCACTCTTGCTCCAAAATATTCACTACAAGGTCAATGAACCCCTCTTCGAGTGTGGCCAATAGCGCGGTGTCGTGGTCGTGGATGGCTTTGCGAATGAGCCACTCCGCGGAGTGGCCATCTACCCAAGGATAGATGGCCACTGAAAGAAACCTATCTACCACCCACAACTCTTCGGAGAGGATTTGTGGCCTTATTATCAAATTGGAGGGGAGCGTTTTGACAAAGGCCCCTATTTGTTCTCCACAACCGAGTTGCGAGGTGTAGCATTTGAGCCCATAGAGGACTCCTTGTTTGTGCATCTGCACAACGACGCTATTGCGCCCGGCCATAAAGCGCGGCACCCCTCTCTCGTCACACAGAAGAGTGAAATTGCGTAATGAACGAAACGCTTTCTCTCCACAAGAAAGTGACTCAAAAATTTCGTTAATTAATATCTTTCTCATTTTTCTGTGTCAATAATGAGTTGCTGTTTTATGTTTTTTTTGATGTAAAAGTGTATATTTTTACAAAAATTATTATTTTTGTAGGTTAATTTGCCCTAAAAAGCGAACAAAGTAATTAAAGTAGGCAAATGTAGCCATAAATAGAGAGGAAACAAAGTTAAATTTGAAGAAAAAATAGAACTATGAAAGCAGAATACATCCCATTTGTTGAGGAACTTATCACACTTGCCATTCGCGAGGATATTGGCGATGGCGACCACACATCCCTTTCCACTATTCCTGCCGATGCGCGTGGCAAGATGCGCCTGTTGGTTAAGCAAGAGGGTATCATTGCAGGTATTGAGGTGGCCGTTGAGGTCTTCCGCAGGCTCGACCCCACAATCGAAATCGACCTTCTGGTGTCGGATGGCGATAGGGTGAAGGTGGGCGATGTTGCCTTCTACGTTGAAGGCCGCATCCAGACACTCCTGCAAGCCGAGCGTATTGTGCTCAACATTATGCAGCGTATGAGTGGTGTGGCAACGCAGACGGCTGTCTATGCAAAGATTTTGGAGGGTACCAACTGCAAAGTGCTCGACACACGCAAGACCACTCCGGGTATGAGGGTGCTCGATAAGATGGCTGTGAAGATTGGAGGTGGCGAGAATCACCGCATCGGTCTTTTCGATATGGTGCTCCTCAAAGATAACCACATTGACTTTGCTGGTGGTATCGTGCCCGCAATCAATGCAGTGAGGAAATATTTGGCCGAAAAGGGCAAAAATATCCCCGTAGAGTGCGAGGTGCGCTCCTTGTCGGATATCGACCTTGTCTTTGAGGCGGGAGGTGTGGATAGGATTATGTTCGACAACTTCACCCCCGAGCAGACAAAACTCGCAGTGGAGAAGGTGGCCGGAAGGTGTAGCACCGAGTCGTCGGGCGGTATCACGCTCGAAACAATGAGGGCCTATGCCGAGGCGGGTGTGGATTACATCTCCGTAGGCGCACTCACTCACCAAATCAAGAGCCTCGATTTGAGCTTGAAGGCTTGTAAGTAGTCATTAGTGAGTATTTTAGAGGGTGTAAAATACCGCTATTTCGGTATTGTGTCACCCCAATAAACAGAATAACTTTGCATCGCAAAAAATAAGTGAAAAAAGTATGAAGAAGTTGATAGTTGCCATTTTTGCTCTCTTTTGTGCATCCGTGGTGGCGGACGCACAACCCAAATTTACCTATGCCGATATTGCTTTGGGTAAGTTTGCGCAAAAGAGCGTGGGAGGTCTGCGCTCGATGAGCGATGGCGAGCACTACACCATTCGCGAGGCGGATGGTATCTATCGTTGCTCCTACTCCAATAGGGATAAGAAGGAACTTTTGGTTGATTTTGGATTCTTGGGAGAGTCTATTGACGACTACACATTCTCGCCCGATGAGAGCAAAATCCTCCTTCGCATCTCCTCGCGCCCCCTCTACCGTCGCTCCCACTTCTCGCACTATGCGGTCTATGACTTGGAGAGTGGCGAGGTTGTGGATGTGGATGAGAGTGGCGATGTACGCTACGCTCTCTTTTCGCCCGACGGCCAGAAGGTGGCATACGTCAAGGAGAACAACATCTTCATCAACGACTTGAAGCAGAAATTCACCTATCAGATTACCGAGGATGGCAAGTGGAACCACATCATCAACGGTATGCCCGATTGGGTGTATGAGGAGGAGTGGGGCATTGACCACGCATTTTGTTGGTCGCCCGATGGAGGTAAGATAGCCTTCCTCAAAAGCGACGAGAGCGAGGTTAAGGAGTTTGGCTTTACGAAATTCCTGACCGGCTCGCCCTATCCCGAACTCTTCAAGTATAAATACCCCAAGGCGGGTGAGAAGAACTCCAAAGTGTCGCTCCACCTCTTCGACATCGCCTCGGGTACCACCTCGCAGGTCAATCGCAAAGAGGGCGACCTCTATATTCCCTTCTTCGACTGGACTCCCGATGGCAGACTCTACTACTTCGAAATCAACCGTCTGCAAAACCACCTCGACGTGATTATGCAGGAGGGCTCGCAGCAGAGGATTATCTACACCGAGCAAGACGAAAAGTATATCGACGGCTTGTCGAATGGTACAATTACTTTCCTCTCCGACTCGGATAGGTTTTTGGTTATGAGTGAGCGTAGCGGCTACAATCACCTCTACCTCTCTTCGCTCTCGAAGGGGGAGATGAAACCTATTACTTCGGGAGAGTGGAATGTGACGGAGGTCGTGTGCGCAACCGATAAGAAGATTTGGTACCTCTCGACCGAGGGCTCACCCCTGCGCCGAGAGCTCTACTCCATAGACCTCTCGGGTAGGAACAAAAAACGCCTTTCGACCACCGAGGGCACCTATCGCATTGTGCCCAGCACGGGATGCAAATACTACATCTCCTACTTCTCGAACTCCTCCACGCCCAATACCGTGACTCTCCATAAAGGTAACGGTAAGTTGGTGGATACGCTCGAAGCCAACACCAAGCTCAAACGCTACATTGCAGAGATTGGCCTCCCCGAGAAGGAGTTTTTTACCTTTGTGACACCTCGTGGCGATACCTTGAATGCCTATATCAAAAAACCCTCGGACTTCGATGCAACCAAGAAGTACCCTGTGCTGCTCACGCAGTATAGTGGCCCCGGTTCGCAGGATGTGAGGGATAGATGGGTGATGGATTGGGAGGATGTGCTCGTTCAGCACGGCTACATTGTGGTCGATTGCGACCCCCGAGGTACGGGCTTCCGCTCGGCGGCCTTCAAGAAGAGCACCTACGGAATTATGGGTAGGCTCGAAACCGAAGACCAAATCGCCTTTGCCGAGTATGTCAAGACACTCCCCTATGTGGATGCCCAGAGGGTTGGTATCTACGGTTGGAGCTATGGTGGCTTTATGGCCTTGAACTGCATCCTCAAAGGGGCCGATACGTTCAAGATGGCCATCTCGGTGGCTCCTGTAACCTCGTGGCGTTACTACGACTCGGTCTATACCGAGAGGGTAAATGGTCTGCCACAGGATAATGCCGAGGGTTACGATGAGCCTTCTCCCATTGGCTATGCTGCCAACCTTAAAGGCAAACTGCTCTTGATGCACGGCACTGCCGATGATAATGTACATATCCAGAACGCCTACGCGATGGTGCACGAGTTTGTGAAGGCGGGCAAACAGATTGATATGATGATTTACACCGACGATAACCACTCGATGATGCCCTATGGTAGGGTGAATGTGAGGGAGAAGATGGTGGAATACTGCTTGGAAAACCTTTAATTTGAAGAATATATTATGAAGAGAATTTTTGTTTTGATTGTTGCACTCTTGGGTGGTGTTGCTGCCCTCTCGGCACAAAACATTAGGGGCTTCGTTAGGGACGCAAATGGCGAGGCTTTGATTGGCGCAAGCGTCTATTGGGAGGGCACAACTGTGGGAACTGCTACGGGGGTGGATGGCTCCTATGAACTATATCGCGTCAAGGAACACACCCGATTGGTGGCCGCCTATATGGGCTATCTCGATTCGGTTGTGGAGGTTGAGGCTGGCACTCGCGAATTGAATTTCACCCTCTCAGATGGCGTTGGCATCGAAGAGGTCGTGATTGAGGGCGTGGCGAATAATAAGATTCGCCAGAGTAGCATAATGGTGGGCGAGAATATTAGCTTTGCGGGCCTATGTAAGATGGCGTGCTGCAACTTGGCCGAGAGCTTCGAGAACTCGGCAGCGGTGACCGTTGGTTATAGCGACGCAGTGAGTGGCTCTCGCCAAATCAAAATGCTCGGCTTGGCGGGTACCTACACCCAGATTCTGGATGAGAATAGGCCTATTATGCGCGGTATTGGCTCGCCCTATGGCTTGAACTATACCCCAGGTATGTGGCTTAATTCGATTCAGGTGTCCAAAGGTATCGCTTCGGTAACAGCGGGTCACGAGGCTATGACAGGACAGATTAACCTCGAACACCGCAAGCCTACCGATGAGGAAAAATTGTTCCTCAATCTCTACTTCGACAACGAGCTCAAACCGGAGCTGAACGTGGCGGTGCCTATCGCTTTCGATAGGGATAAGAAACTCACAACCAATATTTTGCTCCACTACTCGGGCGATACGCAGGCTATGGATCACAACGAAGATGGCTTCCGCGACCTGCCTACTGCACAGCAGTTCAATATTGCCAACCGCTGGCTCTATCAGGCTGTTTCCGGCACACAGGTGCGTTGGGGTTGGAGATTTGTGAACGAGAATCGCGTGGGTGGCGATATGGAGTACACCCCCGATAGGTATGACCAGATGGTCACCGAGAAACAAATCTACGGCTCGGAGATTAAAAATAGGGGGCTGAATGCCTACTTCAAGGTGGGTATGCCCGTTGGAGCCTCGGTGTGGGACGAGGAAACGCAGGAGGAGAAGCGTTCAAGCGTTGCCTTTGTGGCCGATATGGACAACTTCCAGATGGACTCCTACTTTGGCCTGAATACCTACAATGGCAAGGAGAGTTCGCTGTGGGGCAACCTCTTCTATCAGCACTACTTCTCGGGTCGCTCGTCGTTGATTGCGGGTGGCTCGATGTGGATGCGTGGCATTACGGAGAGCGTCTTGCAGATGGGGCAGACAATGGATAACAAGGTCGATATGTTGGAGCCCGGCGTTTTTGCCGAATACACCTACGCCATTAAGGATAAATTCTCGGTTATTGCGGGCATTAGGGGCGACTACTGCTCGGAGTTGGAGGGTGGTAGGATGCTTATCACGCCCCGTATGCACTTGCGCTATAACCTTACCGACCAGACCGTTGTGAGGGCGTCGGCAGGTTTGGGTTCGAGGAAGGTTATGCCCTTTACGGACAACATCTGGATGCTCGCCACGGGCCGCACGATTGTCAATGAGATTGAGGCGGGCAAGGATATGGAGCAGGCGGCAACCTTTGGCGGTAGTGTGAGCCACACGTTGAGCCTTGTGGGCTATAACGATATGACTGTGAGTGTCGATTTCTTCCGCACGCAGTTCAGCAATAGCGTCTATGCCGACCAAGAGTTTGCCGATGGCACCATCCACCTCTACAACACTGCGCTTCCCTCGTGGGCCAATAACTATCAGATTGATGTGCAGTGGACTCCTGCCGAGGGCTTGGATATCTTCACGACCTTCCGCTATACCGACTCGCGCATCACAAAGGTTGCCGATGGCAAGGAGTGGCTTGTAGACCGCCCCTTGGTGGGTAAGTTTAAGGGACTTGTGAATGTGCAGTATGCCACCAAGTTCCGCCGTTGGGTGTTTGACTTCACCGCCCAACTCAATGGCCCTATGAGGTTGCCTGCGCTTGATGGCAACTTCCAGGAGGCGGAGTATTCGCCCATCTATCCAATGTTCTACGGTCAGGTGAGCCACCGCGTGGGCCAGTGGGATATCTATGTGGGTTGTGAGAATATCCTCAACTATATGCAGATGAATCCCATTGTGGGTATCGACAAACCTTTCTCGCCCGACTTCAACTCATCGGTTGTGTGGGGCCCTCTGATGGGACGCAAGTTCTACATCGGTGCAAGGTTCAACCTCTATTAGAAATAAAAGTGTAACCAAATAATAATGAAAACAATGAAAAAGATTTTGATTCTTATGCTTGCCCTCACTATGGGCGTTGGTGCAACCTTCGCACAGGAGAAAAAGGCAAACAAAACCGAGACCGTGAAATTTACCACCGACCTCGATTGCGAGGGATGTGCAAAGAAGATTCTCAACGTGATTCCCTTCAAGAGGGGTGTGAAGGATTGTGTTGTGGATGTTCCCACCAAGACCGTAGAGATTACCTTCGATACCCGCAAGACCAATGCAGAGGTGCTTGCGAAAGAGTTGGATAAGATTGATGTGCACGTTGTTGAGCCCAAGGAGTGTGATAAGGCGACCTGTGGGGGTGCTTGTGTGAGCGAGCACACCAAGACCGACGCCTGCTGCGATGGCCACGACCACGGCCACGGTCACAACCACAACCACAACCATTAATAACTATGAAGAGAACTCTGTTGGTTCTGCTTGCGAGCCTCGCATTGGTGGGCTGCAAGCCCTCTACCCCCAAGGTTTATATGACCACCGACATCTCCCCCGAGGGTTTGGTGAAGGTCTTTGAGGCTTTGGGTGTGGATTACGAGGGCAAGGTGGCTGTGAAAATCTCCACAGGTGAGCGTGGCGGTCACAACTTCCTCCAACCCGACCTTATTAAAGATTTGGTGCAGAAGGTTGAGGGTACCCTCGTAGAGTGCAATGTTGCATATCCCGGTGCTCGCTACTCCAACGAGGAGCATTGGAATACTATCAAGTATCACGGGTTCTATGATATTGCACCTTGCGATATTATGGATGAATTTGGCGAGGTGAAGATTCCCGTACAGGACACCACACACATCAAATATAACATTGTGGGTGACCATATCTCCAATTACGATTGGATGATCAACCTTGCACACTTCAAGGGCCACACAATGGGTGGCTTCGGTGGTGTGCTGAAAAACCAGTCTATCGGTGTGGCTTCGGCAAACGGCAAGGCCTATATCCACTCGGCTGGTAGGGTTACCACCAAGGAGGAACTTTGGGCCGGTATCGGCAAGACCGAGCAAGACCACTTCTTGGAGGCTATGGCTTCGGCTGCGCAGTCCATCCACGAGTACTACGACGGCAAGATGGTCTATATCAATGTGATGAACAACCTCTCGGTGGATTGCGACTGCAATGCACACCCCGCAGACCCCGAGATGGGCGACATTGGTATCTTGGCCTCGACCGACCCCGTAGCGTTGGATCAGGCTTGTGTGGATTTGGTATTTGAGTATCCTTCGAGCGAGGGTGACGACGCTTCGGCTCTGATTGAGCGCATCAACTCGCGCCACGGCATCCACATTATTGAGCACGCCGAGAAAATCGGCCTCGGCTCACGCACCTACGAACTTGTTAGTATTGACTAACGTCAAACGTCGCAAATGCGAGTAAGCGAGGGCAGAGGCTGCTTGCAGACTATGCCGAGCGTGAGCATTTTAGAGCAGACGCAGTCTGGTCAAACGTCGCGGGCTCGGCAAAGAATTTTGCCGAGCCCGAATACTATAAACTCTATAAGTCCTATAAGCCCTAAATGGATGTTTGAGCGTTAGCTCCACAAAAAAAGAGAGAACCGAAGCGAATGTTATCAAAGAGAAGATTTCTCTCTTTGACCAAGTCCCTCCTTTATCAAAGGAGGGATTTAGGGAGGAATGTAGAAATGAGAGCGCCAGCTCCACAAGAAAAAGAGAGAACTTCGGTTCTCTCTTTTTCTTGTGGAGCTGGGGGGAGTCGAACCCCCGTCCAAACAGTCTGCCTGACGGCTTTCTACACGCTTATCCACCGCTTAATCCTCCTGCTGCAACCTGCCGGGTGGCAACCAAGTTACAGCCCCAGTTCCTAAAATTTCGCCCAACGGTCGGAACACCCCGCGGGCTATCTTCTCATTGATGATACTCCGTATGCAAAGGGGCAAGAAGCGGGCCCCTCGGCGGAGTACTCGTCCTCGCACCAGCCTTGGGCGCGTGGATTAAGCCAATTAACTCGGTTAATTAAGCAGCGAGTGCGTAGCTATTATTGCCATTTAATTTTTTGAGCGTTGAGATTAACGAGCCCCCACACAAAGCTCGACGTGCTTACCAACCTGCATGTCCTGCTGTCAAAACCGGTCAACCCCAGATTGTAAGTGAGTGCAAAGATAATTCAAAATTCAAAATTCAAAATTCAAAATTGTGATTTTCCACACTTTTTTAGCGTTATAACCACAATTTCCGGCTTGGTGCCGATGCGTAGTGGTACGTTGCTGCCAATGCCGTCGCTGATGTGAAGTGCCGCGTTCCCTTTGCGGTAGAGCCCACTCCAATAGTCATAGACAATGGCTGCGGGTGACCATCCGCGCTTTCCGATGGGGAGTTTCAGTTGCATTGCGTGAACGTGTCCGGAGAGGGTGAGTTCGGCATTGGTTGCGGCGAGTATGTTCTCCCACATTACGGGGGTGTGTGCGATGACGATGTTGAACGCATCGGTGGGTAGGGTGTTGAAATGTTGGGAGTAGTCATCCTTCGTGGCAACTCCGTGTGACCCTTTTTTGAGGCTGTCGGGGTAGCGTATGCCTGTGATGTAGAGGGCCTCGGAGCCACAGGGTATCATCACTGTGGTGTCGGTGATGTTGTGCCACCCCATCTCCCTTTGACGTTCCAAGAGCAACCGCCTGTTCTCCTCTTTGGAGAGCTTTATGGTGTCGCGTATGTAGTCACCTCGGTCGTGGTTGCCGAGGGTGGTATAGACACCCATTGGGGCCTTTATGCGCGATAGTATGGCCACCGAAAGAGTGTCAACCTCCGAATGACGTATGTTTATCATATCGCCACAATCTATCACCATATCGGGTTGCAGACGCTCAATCTCGCTTGTGACCTTTTCGAGTAGTGTGTGTCGGCCAAGTCCAAGCCCTATGTGGAGGTCGCTAATCTGCACGATACGCAACCCATCGGCCTCTGTGGGGAGGTTGTCAAATGCGATTTCGACCTCTGTGATGCGGGTTTGGTGACGCTCCCAGACGGTGCCGTAGAGTATCAGTATGGTGGCCACGACGGAGAGGAGGGTTGATGCAACCACAAATCCTTTGCGATGACACAGAGCACCGAGGATAAGGCCTAAAATGAGTGGAATTTTCCAAGCGGCATTGAGTAATAATAACACGACGCCCAGGCTGCTTATGGTTGCACTCGCAGTAGTGGGTGGGGTGTCCCAGATGCGTCCGATAATAAGCATCGTGGGGTAGGTTAGCGTGCAGAGTGCCGAGAGGGTGAAGTAGAGTATTTTGCCCCTTCCCGAGAGCTCCTTTGTGTGCAGGATGTAGATTGCCCATTCGGCAAGGATAGAGAGTATTAGAACGGTAATTATGACTCCGAGGAACATACTTTTTCTGAGAAATGGTGTTAAGTCTGGGGCAAAGGTATTAAAAAGATGCAAAGAGAGCCCCAAAAAGGTGAAAAATATGGGTGATAATTTTTGAATTTCGGCTTAAAATCGCTATCTTTGTTTGTTTTTAGAGCGCAATTTACAAGGATGAAAAAGAGTGTAATAAGGCTTGCGGATGTTTCGGTTTTCCAACCCGAAGATGAGGGCGGAAAACTCTCCTACAAGAGTGCCCAGCAGGTGCTTTCGGGGGTGAATCTCACCGTGGAGGAGGGCGAAATGGTCTATCTTATCGGTAAGGTTGGCAGTGGTAAGTCGTCGCTCTTGAAGACGCTCTACGCAGAGTTGCCCCTCTTGGAGGGTGAAGGTGAGGTTGCGGGCTTCGATTTGCGCACGCTTCGTCGCCGAGATATTCCCTATCTGCGTAGGAGTATGGGTATTGTTTTTCAGGACTACCAACTGTTGCGCGATAGGAATGTGAATGATAACTTGCGCTTTGTGATGAAGGCGACGGGTTGGAAGAGGGAGGCAGATATGGCTGCCCGTATTGAGGAGGTGTTGGCGATTGTTGGACTCCGCAATAAGGAGTACAAGATGCCCCACGAGCTCTCGGGTGGTGAGCAGCAGAGGCTTGTGATTGCCCGCGCGTTGATTAATAATCCCAAGCTTATCATTGCCGATGAGCCAACGGGTAATCTTGATCCTAAGTCGGCAAACGACATAATGGCTCTGTTTTGCGACATTGCCAAGGGTGGATGCTCGGTGGTGATGGCAACACACAATATCCAACTTGTTGATAAGTATCCTGCCCGAACATTGATGTTCAAGAAGGGTAGGGTGCAGGAGGTGGATATTAAGGCCGCTCTGGGAAGATAGAAAGAGAAAAATGAAGAGATAAAAAATAAAAAAAACAATCAGACAATGGAAAATTTGGAACAACAGAACGTGCCCGTACAGCAGGAGGAGTACTCCGCGTCGAGTATTCAGGTGCTCGAAGGTCTTGAAGCAGTGCGCAAACGCCCTGCGATGTATATTGGTGATATTGGTGAGAGGGGTCTGCACCACCTTGTGTATGAGGTTGTGGATAACTCTATCGACGAGGCTTTGGCCGGCTATTGTACGGATATTAAGGTGATTATCAATGAGGATAACTCCATCACTGTGGAGGATAATGGTCGTGGTATTCCTGTGGGTATCCACGAGCAGGAGGGTAAGTCGGCACTCGAAGTGGTGCTCACAATTCTCCACGCAGGTGGTAAGTTCTCCAAGAACTCCTATAAGGTGTCGGGTGGTCTTCACGGTGTGGGTGTGTCGTGTGTGAATGCGCTCTCTACCCAGCTGATTGCCACCGTACACCGCGATGGTAAGATTCACCAGATGACCTTCTCGCGCGGTGCGACCACTTCGGAGTTGAAGATTATTGGCGAGACGGACCGCACGGGTACTACCATTCAGTTTAAGCCCGATGGTGAGATTTTCACCGCCACCGAGTACCGCTACGAGATTTTGGCGGCACGTTTGAGAGAGTTGGCCTTCCTCAATAAGGGTGTGAATCTCGATTTGACCGACCGTAGGGAGAAGGATGAAAATGGTGAGTATCTCCACGAGCACTTCTACTCGGAGAATGGTTTGAAGGGCTTTGTTGAGTACCTTGACCAGAGCCGTGGCCAGAAGATTATCGACGACATTATCTACATCGACACCGAGCGTAACGGTACCCCCGTTGAGGTGGCTATGCAGTACAACGATAGCTTCTCGGAGAATGTGCACTCCTATGTGAATAACATCAACACCATTGAGGGTGGTACCCACCTGACGGGCTTCCGTAGGGCACTCACCCGTACTATGAAGAAATATGCCGAGGAGAACGGTATGCTCTCGAAGGTTAAGTTCGACATCTCGGGTGACGACTTCCGCGAGGGTTTGACCGCTGTTGTGTCGGTGAAGGTTGCTGAGCCCCAGTTTGAGGGCCAGACTAAGACTAAGCTCGGTAATGATGAGGTTTCGGCTGTTGTGGATGGCGCGATTTCGCAGGCCCTCACCAACTACCTCGAAGAGCATCCTAAGGATGCAAAGGCCATTGTCGATAAGGTGATTTTGGCAGCCACTGCACGCCACGCTGCACGCCACGCAAGGGAGCTTGTACAGCGCAAGACCGTACTTTCGGGCTCGGGCCTCCCCGGCAAGCTTGCAGACTGTGCAACCCGCGACCGCTCGAAGGCGGAGATTTTCTTCGTCGAGGGTGACTCTGCGGGTGGTACCGCAAAGCAGGGCCGTAACCGCGAATTCCAGGCTATTATGCCTCTGCGTGGTAAGATTCTCAACATTGAGAAGGTTCAGGAGCACCGTATGTGGGAGAATCAGGAGATTAAGAATATGTTTACTGCATTGGGTGTGTCTATTGGTACTGAGGAGGATAGCAACGCCTTGAATATGGACAAGTTGCGCTACGATAAGATTATCATTATGACCGATGCGGATGTGGATGGTAGCCACATTGCAACCCTGATGCTCACCTTCTTCTTCCGCAAGATGAAACCCCTCATCGAGCAGGGCCACGTCTATATCGCAATGCCCCCCTTGTACCTCGTGAAGAAGGGTAATGCTAAGCACTACTGCTGGACTGATGAGGAGAGGGCACAGATTACTGCCGAGTTGGGCACTAAGGGTGTGACCGTACAGCGTTACAAAGGTCTTGGTGAGATGAATGAGCACCAGCTCTGGGAGACCACTATGGACCCCGAAACCCGCATTTTGAAGCAGGTGACCATTGAGAATGCTGCCGAGGCAGACCGCATCTTCTCGATGCTTATGGGCGATGAGGTTGGCCCTCGCCGTGAGTTTATTGAGAAGCACGCTAAATACGCCAACATCGACGCTTAAACAAAAGAAATATAACGGGTGATTTCGGCGTTATGCTCGGGCTCGAAATCCTCATTTACGTTCAGTAAACTGCGGATTCTCGCCCATCGCAAGCCTTGAAATCCCTCCGTTCTATTCCTTTTGGGCGAGCGCATCTTGCGGGCATCTGCTGCGTTACGCTCGGGCTCGGATTGCTCATTTACGTTCAGTAAACTGCGCATCCTCGCCCATCGCAAGCCTTGCATCTGCTGCGTGATATGTACTTGCAAGTGTGGATGGGAGCTTTTGAGTGAGCAGAAAGAATAATTTTGAATTTTGAATTTTGAATTTTGAATTCCAGATAATATGAACGTGACTATCATTGGAGTTGCAGGCGGTACCGGTAGCGGTAAAAGTACGCTTGTAAAGCGATTGCAGGAGGCTTTCGCAGGTGATGATGTGGCAACCATCTGCCACGACTACTACTACAAGTCGTTCCCCAATTTGACCTACGAGGAGCGTTGCAAACTCAACTACGACCACCCACAGGCTTTCGATACCGATATGATGGTTGAGCATATCAAGGCACTGAAAGAGGGTGTGGCGATTGAGCACCCCGTCTATTCGTTTGTGGAGCATAACCGTACCGATGAGAAGGTGCCCGTGAAACCCTCGAAGGTTATTATTGTGGATGGCATCCTTATCTTTGAGAACAAGGAGTTGCGCGATTTGATGGATATCAAGGTCTTTGTGGATACCGATGCAGATATTCGCCTCTCGCGTCGTATTTTGCGCGATGTGCAGGAGAGGGGCCGCTCGATGGAGTCGGTTATCTCGCAGTATACCACCACGGTTAAGCCTATGCACGAGGAGTTTGTGGAGCCATCGAAGAAGTATGCCGATGTGATTATCCCCGAGGGTGGCTTCAACTCGGTAGCGGTGAAGATGATTATTGAGAATATCAAATCGTTGATTAAATAGAGGCTGTTTGGTTGTTGTGAAAGTGTGAGAGAAGAGACCAAAAGTGTAACTATTAATCCAAATTTAGAGATATTATGTTAGTAGTAAGGGAGATAACAAACGATAAGAAAGGTAAGAAACGATTTTTCAAGTTCCCTGTGGAGCTCTATAAAAACTGTCCCTATTTTGTTCCCGCACTCTATATTGACGAGGAGAGCGAGTTCGACCCCAAACAGAATGGAGCTTTCTCCTATGCCGAGTGCAAAATGTGGCTCGCGGAGAGGGATGGCAAGGTTGTAGGTAGGGCCGCAGCAGTGCTCAATAAGGCCTACAATAAGAAGATGGACGTTAAGCAGATGCGCTTTACCCGCTTCGACTTTGTGGATGACGCAGAGGTGGTAGATGCTCTCTTCGAGAAGGTTGTGGAGTATGCCAAAGAGATGGGTATGAACGAGATTATCGGCCCCATCGGCTTCTCCGACTTGGATAAACAGGGCCTTGTTATTGAGGGATTCGAGGAGGAGGATATGTATATCACCCCCTATAACTACCCCTACTATGTCAATCACTTCGAGAGGTTGGGTATGACCAAGAAGGTCGATTGGATGGAGTTCCAGATTACCATTCCCGAAAAGATGGTTGATAGGCTCGATAGGATTTCCGATATGGCAATCAAGAGGTATGGCTATAAGGTTTTGCGATTCAATAAGATAAGCGAGATTAAGCCCTACATCATCCCTGCCTTGCAGATTATGAACGAGGCCTTCGAGAAACTCTTTGGCGTGGTGTGGCTCAGTGAGAAACAGCTTTTGGACTTCTCGCAACTGATTATGTTGGTGGGTAATCCCGACTATGTTTCGGTTGTGACCGACAAGAACGACAATATCATCGGCTATGGCTTTATGGCCCCCTCCATTAGTAAGGCGGTGAGGGAGTCGCGTGGTAGGTTGCTGCCCTGTGGTATCTTCCGAATTTTGAGGGACTTGAAGAGGAGTAAAACGCTCGACTTGTATAGCATTGGCGTGAAACCCGAGTATCAGAATAAGGGTGTGAATGCGATTTTGTTGCGTGAGAGTTTGGCGGGTGCCATCAAGAACGGAATGAAGTTTGCGGAGACGGGTCCCGAGCTGGAAACCAATGTGGAGGTTCAGAGCCAGTGGAAGATGTTTGAACACCGTAATCACAAACGACGCAGATGTTATACCTATTCCTTGCAGTAATAGCGGCATCGACCTATTCGATACTATTCAAGCTGTTCGCTTGTAGAGAGATAGACTCTCTGCAAGCGATTGCTTTTAACTACCTGACAGCTGCTCTGTTGGGCATAGGTTTGAGCCTTGGAAGCCTCGGTGGAGGTGTCGTGCTCGACGGTACGGAGTGGGGTTTGTCGGTGGTTATGGGCGCAATGTTTATGACGGCCTTTGTGCTGATGGCGCGAAGTACGGCGAGGGTTGGCGTGTCGGTCACCACGGTGGCCGCGAGGGTTGCGCTGATTATCCCCGTAGTGCTGAGTTATGTGTTGATTCCGGGCCAGATGGAGCCTCGTTGGGGAGCTGTTGTGGTGATTTTGTTGGCCCTTGTTATGGTCATCTGGCAACCCAAGAGCGTTGGCTCGGAGGTTAAGAGTGGTGGCTTGGGTGGATTGGTCCTGCCTATGGCGGTTTTTGCCCTCTTTGGAACCAATAACTTCTGCCTCAAATGGGCACAGAATAGGATGACGGAGGTGGGGGCTCCCGAACAACTTTCGGCTGCCATTTTCCTCTTTGCGGCACTCTTTGCTGGTGGTTACTACCTTGCCACAACCAAACAAAGGCGTTTTTCGTGGCAGGCTTTGGTGGGAGGTGTGGCACTTGGTGTGGCCAATTTCTTCACCACCTATTTTATGATTCTCGGCCTTGCGGTGCTGCCGAGCGGTGTGTTTTTCCCCATCTACCACGTTGGTATTGTGGCACTTGTGACCACGCTTGGGGTATGGCTCTTTGGCGAGCGACTCTCGAAGGTGCAGATTGCGGGTTTGGTGGTAGCCGCTGCGGGAATAGTTGCATTTTTCCTCTAAAAATCGTATATTTGTAAAGCGGCGTACTTTCGCCCCCAAAGTTGTGGAGAACTACAAACAGATACTCGAACACCTCGCAGTGGAACATTGCGCAAGCCATCGTGACCTTGTGCGACTGATTGCTGCGGCCGATAGCGAGCGCCTTGCTTGGGCGTGTGGTCTTGCAAGGGAGATTCGTGGCGAGTGGTTCGGAAGGGGAGTCTACCTGCGTGGTTTGGTGGAGATTTCCAACCGTTGCGGAGGGGGATGCTACTACTGTGGATTGAGGGCCGAGAATGGCAATGTGCATCGCTATGCACTCTCCGAGGAGGAGGTATTGTCCTCGTGTAGAGAGGGTTATAGCTTGGGACTTCGCAGCTTTGTGTTGCAGGGTGGCGAGGTGCACGATAGGGGTGTGCAGATTGCCGAGTTGGTGCGTAGGATTAAGAGCGAAATGCCCGATGTGGCACTGACGCTTTCGCTTGGCGAGCAGTCGGAGGAGGTCTATGGCTTGTGGCGCGAGGCGGGAGCCGACAGATACCTTCTGCGCCACGAAACGGCCACAAGAGAGCACTACGAGAGATTACACCCTGCGCGTATGAGCTTTGAGGGCCGACAGAGATGCCTACGAGTATTGCGCGAGTTGGGCTTTCAGATTGGTGCGGGTTTTATGGTGGGCTCACCTTTTCAGAGTGAGGAGGAGTTGGCCCGCGAGGTGGAGTATTTGGCCACATTGGAGCCCGAAATGGTGGGCATTGGGCCATTTATTCCCCAAAGTGACACCCCATTTGCGAGTGAAAAGAGGGGAAGTGTGGAGCGCACACTGTTGATGTTGGCACTCACCCGAATTGTGCTGCCCAAAGCGTTGTTACCCTCCACTACGGCACTCGCGTCGGTGGATGAGAGCGGAACGATGAGGGGGTTGATGGCAGGTGCCAATGTGGTGATGCCCAACATCACCCCACCCAAATATCGCCCCGACTATGCTATCTATGATGGTAAGAAGAGCTTTGGTACCGAGTCGGGTGAGGGTATCGCAAAACTCTGCGAGGAGTTAATGGGGGGAGGTTTTGAGCCCGTGATGTCGCGTGGCGACCACCCCGATTTTGTTGTGAAATAAGCAGATGATAGAAGAGTATATGTATAATCCGAAATCAAATATAGCTGAGGAGTTTATCTCTCACGAGGAGATTCTCGCCACAATGGAGTGGGCGAGAGCCAACAGGGATAACCGCACACTCATAGAGAGCCTCATCGAAAGGGCCGAGGACTGCAAGGGACTCTCGCACAGAGAGGCTGCCCTGCTCTTGGAGTGCAACCAGAAGGACCTGACGGAGAGGATGTTCTCTCTGGCCAAGAAGATAAAGGAGCGCATCTATGGCAATCGCATTGTGATGTTTGCCCCCCTGTATCTGTCGAACTACTGCGTGAATAGTTGTACCTACTGCCCCTATCATATTGCCAATAAGACCATTCCGCGAAGGAAACTCTCCCAGGAGGAGATTGCTCGTGAGGTTGTGGCATTGCAGGATATGGGCCACAAGAGGTTGGCCTTGGAGGCAGGTGAGGACCCTCTGCACAACCCATTGGAGTACATCTTGGAGAGTATCAAGACCATCTACTCCATCAAGCATAAGAATGGTGCTATCCGCAGGGTGAATGTCAATATCGCAGCCACAACAGTGGAGAACTACCGCCGATTGAAGGATGCAGGCATCGGTACCTATATATTATTCCAAGAGACCTACCATAAGGAGCGTTACGAAAAACTCCACCCACGCGGCCCCAAGAGCAACTACGCTTGGCATACGGAGGCTATGGATAGAGCAATGGAGGGAGGAATCGACGATGTGGGTATCGGTGTGTTGTTTGGCTTGGAGGGCTACCGCTATGATTTCGTGGGACTTATGATGCACGCCGAACACTTGGAGGCAAGGTTTGGTGTCGGCCCACACACAATCAGCGTTCCCCGCATCTGCCCGGCTGATGATATTGACGTTGCCGACTTCACGGACGCTGTGCCCGATGAAATTTTCCACAAGATGGTGGCTGTGATTCGCATCGCTGTTCCCTATACGGGTATGATTATCTCCACTCGCGAGAGCCCCGCTTCGAGAGAGAAGGTGCTTCGCTTGGGAGTGTCACAGATTAGCGGTGGCTCCAATACGGGCGTGGGCGGCTATGCCGATGAGAATGAGAATAGTAGCCACCATACAGAGCAGTTCGATGTGAGCGACCACCGCACCCTCGATGAGGTTGTTGGGTGGTTGTTGAGATTGGGCTATGTGCCGAGTTTCTGCACGGCTTGCTACCGCGAGGGGCGCACGGGCGATAGGTTTATGTCGCTTGCCAAGACGGGACAGATTGCCAACTGCTGCCAACCCAATGCACTGATGACTCTCAAAGAGTACCTTATGGACTATGCCTCGCCCGAAACTCTGCGCCTCGGATTGAAGGTTATTGCCGAGGAGATGGAGAGGGTGCCACACCCCAATGTTCGACGCATTGCGAGTGAAAACCTCGTGCGTATTGAGAGGGGTGAGAGGGATTTCCGTTTTTAAGATAGAGGATTTAGACCACTACCGATATGAATACTACACCACAATCTTTGCGCACCCACATCGGATTCTTTGGCCGTTGCAATGTGGGCAAATCTTCGCTCATCAATGCCCTTTCGGGGCAGAGTATCTCCATAGTCAGCGAGGTGGCGGGCACGACTACCGATGCTGTTGTGAAGAGTATGGAGTTGGGGCCGTTGGGCGCGTGTGTGATTATCGACACTGCGGGCATTGACGATACGACTTCCTTGGGCGAGATGCGTAGGGAGCAGACCTTGCGTGCCGCGAGCCGTTGCGATATGGCTGTTGTGGTGTGTGGTGCTACGGATGATTATGAGGTGGAGAGGGAGTGGCTTCAACGGTTTTCCGAGAGGGGAGTGCCGGTGCTTGTGGTGCTGGGTAAGAGCGATATGCTCATTGCTCCTTCCGAGAGGGCCGATAGTGTGGAGAGGGCTCTTGGTGTTAGGCCCTTGTTGGTGAGTGCCACGAGCGGTAGGGGTGTTATGGAGATTGTGGATGCACTTATTGCATTGCGCCCACAAAAGAGCGAGGAGCTGACCATTACGGGCTCGCTTGTAGCTGCGGGCGATACGGTGGTGCTGGTTATGCCACAAGATGGCAGCGCACCTAAGGGTAGGCTTATTATGCCTCAGGTGCAGACATTGCGCGAACTCTTGGACAAACATTGTACCCCCATCTGTTGCCAGCCCGAGGAGTTGGAGCAGACGCTTGCGGGGTTGAGGAGTGCTCCGAGGTTGATTATTACCGATTCGCAGGTCTTTGGCTATGTTGCCGAGCGAGTGCCGAAGGGTACGATGCTCACCTCGTTTTCGGTATTGATGGCGTGCTATAAGGGCGATGGAGATGGAGAGATTTTTATGGAGGGTGCAAAGAGGATAGATACTCTTACGGAGTCCTCGCGTGTGCTCATTGCGGAGGCTTGCACCCACGCACCTGCGAGTGAGGATATCGGTAGGGTGAAACTCCCTATGATGTTGCGCCGAAAGGTGGGCGCAGGGCTCACGGTGGATGTTGTGGGCGGAGCCGATTTCCCTGCCGATTTGACACCCTATGACCTTGTGATTCATTGCGGTGCGTGTATGTTTACACGCTCCCACGTTCTCTCCCGCCTTGCGCAGTGCCAATCGCAGAACGTGCCGATGACCAACTACGGCATAGCCATTGCCCACTTGCAGGGTATTTTGGGCAAGGTAATCCTACCAGGAATGTAACACGATAAACTACTAACGATATGAAACGCATCTATACACTTTTGTGCATTGTGGCGGTGCTGATGTTTGCACTTCCGCTCACCTCTTGCGAAGAGGATAAAGCACCCGATAATGATAAGGTGGAAACCCCCACCGATGAGCCCGATCCAGAGCCCGAACCCGAACCTGAGCCAGAACCTGAGCCAGAACCTGAGCCAGAGCCCGAGCCCGAGCCCGAGCCCGAGCCAGAGCCCGAGCCCGAACCCGAGCCAGAACCTGAGCCAGAAAATCCTCCCATTGTGGGGAGTGTGCCTTTGGACGCGCTTGTGGGCTATGGCGAGAATACTACGGGTGGCGAAGGTGGCAAGGTGCACCACTTCGACAATGGTGTGGCCTTCCGCGATTGGCTCAAATTGAGGGAGAAGAACAAGAGTTCTGAGCCCGCGGTGGTGTGGCTCAGCGGCACCTTCACGAAGAGCGATGGCAGGGATACGGGTAGCCCGTGGTTTGACATCAAACGCACCTCCAATATTACCATCTATGGTACCGACTCGTTCCGTATGGAGAATGTGGGTTTCTTTCTTAATGAGGCGCAGAATATCATCATTCGCAACGTCTATATCGTTCAGCCCAAGGCCGACAATGGTGCCGATGGCATCTCTATGCAAGAGAGCCGAAATGTGTGGGTTGATCACTGTACTTTCGAGAGCGTCAATCAGACCAAGGACTACGAGGATGGCTCGTGCGATGTTACCCACCAGACAAGTGGTGTGACCATTTCGTGGTGCCACTACCGCCAGACGCAGAAGAGCAGCCTTGTGGGCCACTCCAATAGTGCTTCGGCCGACGAGGGTATAACGATTACTATGCACCACAATTGGTTTGACCACAGCAACTCTCGCCATCCGAGGGTGAGGTTTGGCAGGGCCCACGTTTTCAACAACTTCTACGACAATGTTTCGACCTATGGCGTGGGTAGTGCCTATGGCGCGAAGGTGTTGGTGGAGCACAACTCGTTTGATGGCGTGAGGTTGCCGATAGATATCTGCACATTCCCTGCGAAGAAGAGCGGTAGCAGCTGGGTTTCCAACTTGACGGGTAGCGTTGCGGGCTATGCCTACGCGCTCGAAAACTACTATACGAACATCCCTGCCGACGCATCGGATCCCTACCCATTCACCAACGTGGAGTATGTGAAATATGGTGGTGAGAAGCTCGCTACGCCCCTCACCTATGAGGATTTCAAGCCTTCGTATGCCTATGTTGTGGATAGTGCAGAGGAGATTGCGGAGATTGTGAAGAGTGGTGCGGGTGTAGGTCGCTTGTCGGGCTATGCTACGGCACCTGTGCCTGTGGATAATGGCGGAATGGGTACTTCGGGAGGTGGCTCGGAGGGTGGCGACGCGGGCGATGACGGCTCGGGCGATGATAATACGGAGCCCGACACCCCGAGTGAGCCCACGGGCGAGCCTTTGGGCGAGGGTTGGACACTGACTTCTGTTGGCGATGCGACTGCGAGTGCTTCGATGAGTGCTGCGGGCGGTGTGACGCTTACGGCCAACGGCAAGTTCGAGAGCGGTGCCCAGAAGTTTGGCTTTGTGTGGCGCAAGGTGAGTGGCGACTTCACGGCCACGGTGCGCTTGGAGGACTATGAGTCGAAGAAGGATGGCAACCAGAGTGCGGCGTGCTTGATGCTGAATGTGAATCCCGAGGCGAGCGGTACGAGTATGCTTTATGTGACTTCGGGGGCCACGATGTCGGAGTTTTATAGCCACTACCGCTTTGCGGAGGGCAACTCGGCAAAGAAGTCGGGTGGAGCTTGTGTTGCGGGCGCACTGCTTCGCTTGGAGAGGGTGGGCGATAAGGTTACGGCCCTCATCTCTGCGGACGATGGTGCGAGCTGGACGGAGATTAAGAGTGGCGAAATTGCGGGTATGCCCGATGAGGTGTGCTTGGGTGTGGCTGTGAGCAGTGGCAGCAACTCCGACAGCGCGACGGCGACCTTTGGGGCGTTGGAGCTCACCCATTGACCTCGGGTGTAGATACGAAAAAAGACCGACTTTGAGTCGGTCTTTTTTTTGTGCTTGCGCCTTGATTTTAGAAGCCCTGGAAGGAACTCCAACTTTCGTTGCTCTCTGCGCTCTCTTCGATTGAGTCGGAGAGGTTCACGAAGAAGTTCAAGCCTGTCCACTCCTCGATTTGGTCCACGCTCACAGCATAGGTGCTGTAAGTGCTGTTGGAGTAGGACTTGTTGTCGAACCAGAAACCGATAGCTTTTGCGTCAGTCACTGTCGAGCCACTCTTGTTCACTTTGAGCACTACTTTGTAGAAGTAGTTAGGTATGGGCACGCTTTTGCTGCTGTCGCTTGGAGTGGAGGTATACTTTATGGTTTTGCTTTCCCCGACTTTTTTGAAGGCGGTTCCGGTTACGATAAATATTTCCTCCGACTTACCGATAGTTTGCAGAGCACCTTCGAGTGAGCTCCACATTCCGCTGTTGAATCCGTTGTGCCACTGTGGCACGGAGTTGGGATATTGGAATGTTTGTGCCTGCATTGTTGCATTACCGTTGCGCGAAGCATTGGGAATCATATGTCCTTTTGCGTGACCATCGCCATTGTTGTAGGTGGCGTAGGTGTTGTCCACATTTACCTGCTCGGAGGGTGCGGGCGCACCTGTTGACTCGTCGTAGGTCCATTTTGTGGGCCTTTCGAGGCTACCCATATGGCTTGCCTTCAAGTTGTATGCCACCCAGTAGGTTGCATACTTGGATGTGTCGTAGGCTATGGTGTAGTTTCGTGTGGTGCCATCTTTGACGGTCCATACGGTTGCCCCCTCATAGTCTGTACCATCCATTACTGCGGGCAGTTCGAGCCAGGTTGCATCCACTACGGGCGTGGTGTTGGCTGCTGCCTCGGTTGTGAACTGCTTGCGAGTTGATATTTCCTCTTCGCCATCGACCTCTACCCACGCCCACCAGTAATACTTGGTGTCGGGCGTCAGCCCCTCCAACCAGTAGTAGTACCAGCCGCTGCCACTTGTGAGGTTGGCCTGCGTTACGGTAATCTTGGTTGCGCTATCGAGGGTTGTGTCTACGCCGTAGTAGAAACCCACTGCGGTTGGAGCGATGCCTTCGCCTGCAAGTGTTGCTGTGTAGTCAGCGGAGAGAAAGGCTCTGACGCTTGTGAGATTGTCGACGGATATGGAAGTTACTGTTACCTCTGGTGTGGGGGTTGTAGTTGTGAACTGCCTCGGCTCTGAGGTGTATTCCGTTTCCTCCACTATGGCGTAAGCCACCCAGTAGTATGTTGTTGAGTGTGCGAGTCCGGAGAGAGTCGCTGTGAAGTTTCCGTTTGCGTCTGGTGTAGCAGTTTGGGTGCTGTTTAGCGCAGTGTTAGAGGTTCCAAAGCGGAACCCCACCGAAGTGGGGTTCACGATTTGGGACCCGCGTTTTGCGGTCACTTGCGCTGTGAGTGTCGCACCGTCTGTGTCCTTACCTGATGCGGTTTGGGAGGTCACACTCACGACTAATTCTTCCGGCTCGGGCTGTCCTGTTGACTCTTCGTCCCCGGCGCCCCCGCCGGATGGATCTCAATTAGCAGCAGCAAAAGCGAGTGTCAAATATTTAATACGAACCTGATTAGAACCTGCTACATCAAGTTTGAACATATTATAGTTTGTACCAGTAAAGTCTACTGCGTAATCTTTGTAGGAGGTACTTTCTACACTAACTGCCTTCACCAAAGTCCAAGTAGTACCACCATCGTTACTACCATATACGTTCAAAGTATCAACCTTATTACCTGCATTGAGGGTGAGGTTGGTAATCTTCAAACCATCTGCGAGATCACCAATGGCAAAACCATTGTGGGTGCTACTCGAATAGATACGCAACTCGGAAGTGAAGTGGCTCTCGGTGGTAGTAATGGTAAGAATCTCATCCATAACGTGAGCCTCACCTGTCGCATATTGGGTACCTGCCGCGTAATTTGCGAAGGTGTAAGTTCTCTCTCCACTGGTAGGAATTTCTGCATTGGGGTCTGCTTCGGTCATTACAGTGGTTTCTGCAGTGGCAGAGTTGTTATAACCCTCTGCTTTTGCAACCACGGTGATATCGTAATAGGTACTCCAATCAGCCATAGTAAATTCCGCTGTTGTCTCGGTTACGGTTTTGCTTTGGTCGCCACAAGTAACATCGTAAGAAGTTGCATTTTCCACCTTTGTCCAGGTAATAAGAATATCTTTTTCAACAGCAATAGCCTCCAAATCCTCTACATCACCAAGAGTAGGTACAATCTCGCCAGTGGTGTTGTATGTGACTACAATAGAGCTTACTCGAGATTGTGCGGTCATTGAGAAAGAGTGCTCAGTCTTAACAGTGTCAGGAGTCCAAGTTACAACGTTGCCACTGGCAGTACCACCAGTGGTAGTTGCCATGACGGTAGCATAATTAGAACCAGAGCAGTTAAATACAATCTTGGTAATGTTGCCAGGAGCAGAGATGGTAACATTGTGATACTGGTAGATTCTCAAAGGATTAGAGTAATCTGCGATGTTGGCACCAGAAGACTTATCAATTGTCAAAACAACATCTTCGTTAGTCCAAACTTGTTGCTCAGTACTCAAAGATTTCCTTTGAGTAGTGCTTGTGAAGTCAAGGGTTGTAGTTACCTCGCCAGCAGCAGGAGCATCAACAGTTACATCCTTCGACATATCAACCGAGAATACCGATACCTGACCTGCGTTGAAGGCAAGCCTACCAGCGGTTGCGAGCTCTTTGGTGTAGGTAACATTACCGCTGTCGGTGATAACGATAGTCAAATTGCCAGTGAGAGTGCCTACGGGGTGGCAAGCAAACCATACATCTTCGGTGTTGCTGGTTTTAAGGGTGAGGGTCTCCGAAGCATAACTCTGTGGCTCCATCTCACCTGTGTTATAGTAGTAATAAGCCTGACCTACAAACTGCTGTGTTGAAGTAAGGGTAATTTTCTCAATGGTACCGCCAGTGTAGCCAGTGATGTTCATCTTACCGTAAGCACCAATGTGTTCGAAATCCATCGAAATGCTTGCAGGAATAGCACCCTCGGTAATCTCATACTTTGCGAAGAGAAGGTGTGCGAGCTCATCTACCGATTTGGCCGAAGGAGTCTGATCTTTGGGTATAGCGATAGAAAAACTACTATACGAACTGGATATAGAGCGGAAACCACCTACTTCATAAGCGTTGTTAGTAGTGTTACGAGGCGATACAGCATATACAAAACCCTCGGTTGCTGCGTTCAAAGCAACACCGCTGAATTTTGCACTTGCACCAGTGTTCTCGTTCTTTACGTCAACACAAGCGCCACCATTAACCGAAAAACCTACGGTCTCGGTACCACTCCAAGTCGAAGGGTATGCATTACCGTCCTTGTCGCCAAATGCGCTACGGGTTGCGGGTGCGTTTGCGGTGATGTCAACAACTACGGTCTCGCCACCATTTACATTTACCTGCTCGTCAAACTCGTTCTGGCAAGCGGTGAGGCTCATTGCAGCTACTGCAACGATGCCAAAGAATTTCATAAGTTTCTTCATAGTTGCAATAGTTTTTTAGAATGCCCAGTCACCTTCGTCATCACCAGTTACTTCGTTGACAGATTGGATGCCAAAGTTCAAACTTGTGGCAATACCACTCTCAACTACTACGTTCTCAACGTAGAGCTCGGGTTGTGTGTACTGTTTTTTCATTTTGTTTGTTTAGTTTGTAAAAAAAAGTTAATAAATAAAAATTTGTTTGTATTTTGTGTTATAGTTTTGATTCACTGCAATTTACAAGGGTTTTTGCCCCCTCTTCTGCGCGTTTCTGCGCGCAAAGGTATACAAATTTATATAATAAGCGAAAAATTTTGCGAAATTTTTTCGCGTCAAATGTCTAATGTCTAACGTCTAACGTCAAACGTCAAACGTCAAACGTCCCAATTTTGAATTTTGAATTTTGAATTTTAAAAAAACAACCCGCCAAATGCTGGCGGGTTGTTTTCTAAATCTCATCCCTGAAATTGTCGATGTCCTCGTCCTCCTCGCGGTCGGCAAGTTCATCCGCACCCTTCAAGTCGTCGCTGTAATAGTCCTTATCTTCCTCCTCCTCAATGTGGTCGTCGATCTTCACCGCAACCTTCACCAAGTAGCTCACCTCCTCGGTCTCAAATGGTACAGCATAGAAAAAATCACCATTCGGCTTCTCGATGCGCATCATAGCCTCGTTATAGCCATAGGGATACAACTTCTTAACCTCCTCCTGTAACTCCTCGGAAAGGTTCGCAAAGCTCACTACGGAGCGTCTTTTAACTACTTTTGTTGCCATATATCTTTACGTTTTTGCTCAAAAATTTCCGCAATTATAAGGCAAATTTTCTTATTCGGTGCGGTTGTTAATAACTTTTTTCCTTTTTTGAGTTTTTTCTCGCACAAGGTGGCCGTTTTCTCAACCAAAATTCGTACCTTTACACTGCAAATTTTATGACACTATGCAACACAAAATAGAACAACTCCGAAACCGACTTAACTACCTCAATCACAAATACTACGTCGAGGCAACATCCGAAGTCTCCGACTATGAATACGACGCACTCCTGCGTGAGTTGCAACAGCTCGAAGCTCTCCATCCGGAGTTCTTCGATCCCAACTCGCCGTCGCAGCGCGTGGGTAGCGATTTGGCCAACACCTTCAACTCCGTGGCCCACCGTTTCCCGATGCTCTCCCTCGCCAATACCTACTCCCTCGAAGAGCTCCACGACTTCGTGGCACGCATCGAGCGCGAAAAAGGGGCTGTGGAGTTCGTCTGTGAGCTCAAATTTGACGGCACCGCCATCTCCATAATCTACGAAAATGGCCAACTTGTGCGTGCAGTGACGCGCGGTGACGGTACGCGCGGTGACGATGTGACCGCCAACATCCGCACAATTCGCACCGTGCCCCTCGTTTTGCAGGGCGAAAACATCCCGCCATATCTCGAAATGCGCGGTGAGGTGATTATGCCCCACGCATCCTTCAACCGCCTCAATGCCGAGCGCGAAGAGGCGGGCGAAAATCCCTTCGCCAACCCACGAAATGCAGCTGCGGGCACCATCAAACTCCAATCCTCCGCCGAGGTGGCGCGTCGTGGGCTCGACTGCTTCCTCTATTATATGGTGGGCGAGGGACTCCCACACGAAAACCATTGGGACAACCTCCAAGAGGCTCGAGGGTGGGGACTGAAAATCTCCGACCGTATGGTGAAATGTACCTCGTGGGAGCAGATTGCCGACTTTATAACTCGCACAGACAGTGAGCGTTCCTCGCTCCCATACGATACCGATGGCGCGGTTATCAAGGTCAATGACTATGCAGTCCAACGCTCGCTTGGCTCCACGGCCAAGGCTCCTCGCTGGGCAGTGGCATACAAATTCAAGGCCGAACAGGCACTCTCGCGTCTGCTGTCGGTCGATTTTCAGGTGGGACGCACGGGTGCCATAACGCCCGTTGCCAACCTCGAACCTGTGCAACTTGCAGGCACCATCGTTAAGCGAGCATCGCTCCACAATGCCGACCAAATCGCACTGCTGGATGTGAGGGTGGGCGATATGGTCTATGTCGAAAAGGGTGGCGAAATTATCCCCAAAATTACGGGTGTGGAACTCTCCGAGCGCACGGATGATTGTGTGCCTTTTGTGTATATCGACCGCTGTCCGGAGTGCGGTACGCCCCTTGTGAGGATTGAGGGCGAGGCAAAGCACTATTGTCCTAATAGTGAGGGATGTAAGCCCCAGATTGTGGGACGCATCATCCACTTCCTCTCGCGCAAGGCGATGAATATTGAGGGTATTGGCGATGAGACGGCCGAACTGCTCTATACGAGTGGATTGATAGGGAATATCGCCGACCTCTATTCGCTACTTCCACAGCAGATTGCCTCACTGCCGAGGATGGGTGTGAAGAGTGCCGAGAATATTATGCACCAACTCTCCGCCTCGCGTGGTGTGCCCTTCTCGCGTGTGCTCTTTGCGCTCGGTATCCGATTCGTGGGTGAAACGACGGCAAAATATTTGGCCCAGCACTTCCGTTCTATGGATGCGCTGATGGCGGCAACGGAGGAGGAACTTGCTCAGGCCGATGAGGTGGGCGAGAAGATTGCGGGTAGTATCCGAGCCTTCTTTGAGGATGAGGGTAACCTTGCTATTATCAATCGTTTGCGTGAGGTTGGCTTGCAGATGGAGGCCGAGGAGAGTGTGGTGCTCTCGGACGCTTTGCAGGGTAAGTCGATAGTTATTTCGGGTAGCTTCGAGCGTCACACGAGAGATGAACTCAAAGAACTTATCGAGAGGCACGGAGGTAGGAATCTCGGGAGCGTTTCGAGTGCTACGGATTACCTCTTGGCAGGCGATAAAATTGGCCCCGCCAAGTTGCAGAAAGCCAATAAATTGGGTGTTAAGATTATCTCCGAGAGCGACTTCGAAGAGATGATTGGTGGCCAGGTGTCGGAGGTGCCCGTTTTGAAGAGCGAAGAGGTGACTCAGAGGGTGGAAGAACAAAAGATTCCCGTGCAGGGTGCGCTGTTTTAGCAAAAATAATATATTTTTGTGACCTCAAACGGAAAACGAATAAAGTGAAAAACCAGATATGATTGAGAAACTAAAAGGACTCGGAGTTGCCCTTGTGACTCCATTCACAAACTCGGGAGAGGTGGATTATCCTGCTCTTGATAGGCTTGTGGATTATGTGATTGAGGGTGGTGTCGATTATCTCGTGGTGATGGGCACTACGGGCGAAACACCCACTTTGACACTCCCCGAGAGGGTGGCTGTGTTGAGGGCTGTGAAGGCTCGCAATGCGGGTAGGTTGCCCCTTGTTGTGGGTGTCGGTAGCAACGACACAGCAAGAGTTGTGGAACTTATTGACCAGACCAACCTCGATGGCGTGGATGCTATTTTGAGCGTTACGCCATTCTATAATAAACCCTCGCAAAGAGGTCTGTTTGAGCACTATAAGTATATCGCTGAACGCTCGCCCCGCCCCATAATTCTTTACAATGTCCCCGGTAGAACAGGTGTCAATATGGAGGCCGAAACCACGCTTCGCATTGCTCGTGAGTGTCCCAATGTGGTGGCTATCAAGGAGGCAAGTGGCAACTTGGAACAGATTTGCAGGGTGATTGATGGTGCTCCCGAGGGCTTCCTTGTGATTTCGGGTGACGACTCGCTCGCATTGCCCATTATGAAGGCAGGAGGTGTGGGTGTTATCTCGGTGGCAGCCAACGCATTCCCACGATATTTTGCAACCCTTATCGGAGAACAGGAGAGAGGCGGAGGCGAGGCCAATGATGCGATGTTTGAGCAGATTCGCCCCACTATAAAAATGCTTTTTGCCGAGGGAAATCCTCCGGGGGTGAAGGCGGCTCTTACGATTAAGGGTGTGATAGATAACAATCTGCGCCTACCCCTTGTTTCCATTTCGGAGGAACTCTATGCTTCGCTCGAAGGGGCGATGAAAGAGGGTGGTTTTGAGTAACCGACGATGAGAGTGGGGCGAAATATCCTATTTTTGACACTTGTTGCGCTGCTGACTTTGTGGGCTATTCCCGCGGAGGCTCAAACTTTGCGCGTACCCGATAATGAGGATATTCTCACTCGTACCATAGACATCGAATCGCCTTATTTCCTCGACCGCCTTATGGCAAAGTATTTCTCTGGTGAGCAGACGCTTACCGACGAGGAGATGCACTACCTCTACTATGGCTATGCGTATAGTGAGAGCTATAAACCTTTGGAGCCGATTTCGGCCGAGGATAGGGTGCTGGCTGTTGTGGAGGAGATTATGACGGAGCCCACCGAGGAGCGAATGAGGAGGCTTGTGGATTCGGCGATGGAGGTGATGGAGAGGGACCCGTTTAGTCCCAAGAATCTCAATTTGCTGGCCTTTGCCTATGGCTCGTTGGGTGATACGACGAATGAGCGCAGGTGCTTCGAGAGGATGAATGGGGTGATGCGTACCATTGAGAGTTCGGGTACGGGAGAGAAGGAGTCGAGTCCTATGCACGTTTTGAGGTTTGAACACGCGGCAGATGTGATTTACGCGCGCGGACTTAACATCAAAAAACGTGAGGTCGTGTCGCGCACCTGCGAATACATCTTCCTTACGATGAAAGACGAGAGGGGCAATATGGGCTTCTACTTCGATTTTTCGAGGGTTTATTGGGTGAAGAACAATAACCCCCAAAGGGAAGAACGCACTTGGAGTATAAATAATATGACATTGAAATAGAGTATGTTGAGGCTGTTGAAATTGGTCGTTGGGAGAGTGCTCGGACTTCTGCTGCTTTGCTCCTTTGTGGGGTGTGGTAGCCAAGAGGTTGTCGTGCTCGAAAACGGAGAGGTGGAGCATACTCTTGTGATGTATTTGATCGCAAACAACAACCTCGGAACGAGTATCTATAAGAACGCCCTTGATGCCGAGGAGGGGATGATAGGTGCCTTGCCATCTACACGCCTTGTCATCTATCTCGATAAACGCGACGAAACGGTGCTCTATGAGGTGCGCTACCTTCCCTATGGCGATGGTGGCGAACATATCCGCTATTGCAAGGAGCTCAAACGCTACCCCGAACAGACCTCCACAACCCCCGAGGTTATGCGCTCGGTATTGGAGGATGTCAAACGATTGGCGCCGAGCAGGAGTTACGGCTTGGTGATGTCGGGACACGGTACGGGGTGGTTCCCAAAGCCCTCTTCGGGCACAAGCTACGACCAGCAGAAGGTGATGGGCTCGGTTGAGCATCAGTTTAACTATGAACGCTTTATGCCCGAAACCCGCGCTATGGGCTACGACCTTGTGATGGGTGAGGATGGTAAGTATGAGCGCACGGATGAGAGCTTTATCTCCTCGACCGAAATTTTGCAGGGACTCGCGCCTATACACTTCGAATATATCATTTTCGACGCTTGTTTTATGTCCTCCGTGGAGTTCCTCTACGACCTGCGCCACGCGGCCGACTACATTGTGGCCTCGCCGGTGGAGATTTTGGGTGTAGGTCTGCCCTATGTGGAGATTGTGGGGAGGCTGATGAATAGAGGCCACGATGTGCGCACGATTCCCGATGTGGTTAAGGATGTATATCTGCGAGATAATATCTTTACGGCCACCAAGTCACTTGCGCTGGCGGTGATTGACTGCTCACAGTTGGAGCCATTGGCCGAGGTGGTTGCCGAGGTCTATGCAGCTGCAAGGGTGGGGGACTATAAGACCACCATAGCACAAAAGGTCGATATGGAGCAGATGCAGGTGCTCGATAGGATGCGTCCTGCGGCGTTCTACGACTTGGAGGACTACGTTTGTGCACTTGCGGGAGAAGGGGTGTTGAGGGAGCGATTTTTGGAGGCTTTGAATAGGGCTGTGGTCAATGTGGCCCACACCGATGATATCTACTCCTATGGCTACTCGCCCGATGGCTTTTCGGTGGGTTACGACTTTATTGAACAGAAGGTGGGTGGTGTGCTCGACTTGTGCGGAGTGGCTACCTATATTCCATATTACGACTTTCCCGTCACACTCTCGCACTACTTTGCAACCGATTGGGCAAAGAAAATCTACTCCGAAGAGTAGGAAAAATTGTCGAAAAAGTTGTAAAAGCCTCCAAATGGGGGCTTTTGCTTTTTGTGGTTAAGTGGCTGAAAGATAGTGTTGTAAGGATTTGTGGGTGGTGATTGTTAAATTATTGTTAATTTTTTGTATGGTTTCTCAATAAAAAATACCTATATTTGTATGTTCGAATAGAGAGAAACCTAAACAATCTCAAATTATTAACTAATACTCAAACAAATGAAAAAACTTTTACTTATTGCTGCTGTTGCTGTTGCTTCGATTTTCGGTGCACAGGCACAGGAGACCGAGGTGAACCAGTATGGTCAGAAGGTAACTTCGCTGCCCATCAATGCAAGTGTTCAGGATGGTATCTTGGTATTCCAGAACAAGAACGCAGGCTACAAAATGTGGTTCGATGTTCGTGTTCAGGGCGATGCGGCTGTTTACTTTGGCTACGACAAGAATCTTACCACCATTGGTAATGGTATGAGTTTCCGCCGTACCCGCTTTGCAGTAAAGACTCAGATTAACAAAGATTGGTATGCAGAGTTCGATACCGATTGGACAAGTGGTGCTCCCGAGATTAAGGATGCAATTTTGCAGTACGATGGTATTGAGAATTTGCAGATTAAGATGGGTAACTTTAAGGAGAACTTCTCGATTCAGCGCAACTCGACCAGCCGCTACCTCCTCTTTATGGAGCGTGCTATGGTAACCTACTTGGCTCCTTCGCGCCATATGGGTATCAACTTCCGCTATAATACTCCCGCATTGTGGGCTTCGTTTGGCGTTTTTGGTCCCGAACTTAAAGGTAGCGAGGAACAGGTGTTTATGGAGGATAATAATAAAGATTTTGGTCAGAGCGAGGGTTTGAGCTATACCGGTAAACTCGTATGGCGTCCTTTGCACAAGAAAGACAATGCTTCGTTGCACATCGGTGCTGCTGCTTCGTATCGTGGTCCTAAAACGACTTCTACTGACGGAAAGGGCCTTATGCCTATTCGTTACAGCACTCGTAACTCGACCAGTATCAACCGCAAGAAATTCCTCGATACCGATGCGATTACCTACCTCGACCACGAGTTCTTGTGGACCGTTGAGTTGGCAGGTCACTACGAGGGCTTGCGCTACGAGGCTGCTTACATCTCGCGTCAGGCAACTATCGACCTCGAAAAGAATCCTAAGGGTGCAAACCTCAAACCCGCAACCGGTTGGTATGTTCAGGCAGGTTATATGCTCTTTGGTGGCAAACAGAAATACGATGAGGGTGGTGCTAAATATACCCGTTGCACCCGCGGTAAAGATTGGGGCGACTTGGAGTTGGCTCTCCGTGTAGATCAGATTGACCTCAACCTCAATAAATACTATATGGGTGGTTCGGCTATGCAGTATGCTATTGGTTTGAACTACTACCCCATTGAGAATGTTAAGTTTATGATTAACTACCAGTTTGCCGACAACGACGAGTTTGCAAATGGCAAAGGCGAACAGAATGGTATTGATACCACTGCTAAGAAACCCTATATGACTGGTTACGATAAGGACAACAAACCCACTATGGAGCCTACTGAGGTAGTTGGCAAGAAGGGTATTGACTTCCATATGATTTCGTGCCGTTTCCAGGTTGCATTCTAATTGAGAGAAAACAAACACACAATAAACTTTAACTAACTAAATTAAAACACAAAAACTATGAAAAAACTTTTTGTATTTGCAGCTATGGCTGCTTTCGCACTTGTTTCGTGCAACAGTGGTGATGATATCGAACTCGGCAAAGATAATGAGGGCGAAAAAAAGACTGAGGCTGTTGTGTTGAACGAACTTGATGGAGAGGAAAAATTCATCGAGTTGTATAACAACACCGATGCTGCTGTTAGCCTCGCAGACTACTCGCTTGTTAAGTACGATGCTGCAAAAGATGGTGGCAAGAGCACCACTTGGACTGGCGTTGCTGCTATTTCTATCCCTGCAAAAGGCTATGTAGTATTGGAGAGTAGTGACCTCAAAGATCCCGCAGAGAAAGGTGACGAAAACTATGAGTATGAGAGCGAGAACCATGTATTCAAAGGTGGTCTTTCGGCAAAGAAAAACATCAAAATCGAGCTCGTAAAACCCGATGGTACTATTGCTGATACTTTCATCCGTGGCGAAGAGGGTTCGTTGGGTTGGAACGAGGACGAGATCGGTAAAGATCCCGATAAGAACTCCTACTCGCGTTGCCCCGATGGCGTTGGCGAGTGGGCTTATGCTGCTTCGACCAAAGGTGCTGCTAATGGCGCAAAGGTGAAAGATATTCAGTAATATCTTGCTTCTGATAAAGGCATAGTAATTGCTTAGATTTGGCGAGTGCCCCATCCCTTTGGGGTGGGGCATTCCTTTGATGCTTAATATATAAAAGATTTAAGACAATGTCGAAAGAGAAAATGGAGATTGGAGCAATCTCGAAACCCCGTTTTGAGTTCCGCTCCTTCGGTCAGAATTTTGAGGCAGCACACGCTCGTATGGCTCGCCTTTCGGTACCCGTACCCGAGAAAGTTTGGAGGCGTACAAGCGATGAGATCTACATCATCAGCCGCGCAAACGATATCAACAACACCAAAATCCGCGATGGTAAGATGGATATCAAAACCTACGTTCAGACCGTTGACGGTTTGGAGCAGTGGAATCCTTTGATGAAGGGCGAGTTCCCCATCTCGCGTGAGGTTTTGGAGCAGGAGGTATTCCCCGCATTTATGGTGGAGATGCCCGCACTCACCAAAGATACCTACACCTTCGAGGAGTTCTTGGAGATGGTGGAGGCAAACAAAGACCTCGCAGCTGTTAGGGTACACAAAGAGAGGTTTGGTTATATGGTCAATGACACCATCTGCGAGGTTGGTAACGTGCTTATCAATGGCGCAAAGGTTGTAACCATCAACTCCGAGTCGACCGAGATTGAGGATATCAAGAAGACCATCGCAGAGTGTGGTTTGGAGGGCGTTGAGAACATCAACTACTTGCAGGCTATCAAACGTGTGATTGGTATGACCAAGAAACCTTTGGCTAACGAGTAATCCGATTGACGACTATGGCACAGGAAATTGAAAGGAAATTTTTGGTAGCAGGTGAGTTCAAATCGCTCGCAAAGAAGGCTACCCGCATCACCCAGGGTTACCTTTCGTCGGTACCCGAGCGCACTGTTCGCGTGAGGATTAAAGGCGAGAAGGGCTTTATTACTATTAAAGGTATCGGCTCGGCAAGCGGTGCAAGTCGCTACGAGTGGGAGAAAGAGATTCCCACAAGCGAGGTTGAGGAACTCCTGAAAATCTGCGAGCCCGGTGTGATTGACAAAACCCGTTACCTTGTTGAGGCCGGTGAGCACACCTATGAGGTGGATGAGTTCTATGGCGACAATGAGGGCCTTGTAGTGGCAGAGGTTGAGCTTTCGTCGGAGGAGGAGGCTTTCGTTAAACCCGAGTGGTTGGGCGAGGAGGTTACCGGCGACGTGAAGTACTACAACTCGATGCTGATGAAGAACCCCTACAAGAATTGGAAATAGGTATGCGTGCTTTCTACGATAACCTCCTGCGTGTTGTAGTTGTTGCTATGTGTGCGCTCGCTTTGGTGGGCTGCAACGATGAGGGTGGCAATGAAAACGAAGGCGGAGGTGAACAGATTGACGCAACAACCCCACAGGCTCTTGGAGAGGTAACAACCTATCTGACAGATAATAAAATCTCGGGATTCTCGGGTGTCTGCCTCAATGAGAATGGCACCGGTCTTTATGGAGTGGCTGACGATGGCGACATCTATAATATCAGTTTTGAGGGTGAAAAGCTCGGCAAACTTCCTCTGAATGTGGAGAAGGACTTTGAGGGTGTGACTACTGACGCTACCAACAAAGTTGTCTATACTTGCGAGGAGCGCGAGTGGGCTATATACCAACTCAATTCCGAGAAGAGCGAGGCAACCAAGATTGCGAATATAAATGTGGGAAATGGAGTGGAAAATAAGGGACTTGAAGGTATCGCCTACGGCAAGGGAAACCTGTATGTGGCTAACCAACAGTACCCTACCACAATTTTCACATACTCCCTCTCGGAGGGCAAGGTTACCGATAGTGTGACTGTTGATTTCGCGAAATTCTTGTCCGATTTGTGCTACGATGAGACCAACGATACCCTGTGGTGTGTAGATTCCAAACAGCAACTACTGTTCAATATCGCTTTGGATGGCGAGTTGTTGGCAACCTATGATGTTAGCTTCGTGCCCAAACCGGAAGGTATTTGCGTAGATTACCAGCGCGGTGTTATGTGGTTTGCGTGTGACAGCACGGGCAGACTTTTTAGCGCAAAATTTAACCCATCTAAATAGTTAGTTAGGATGAAGATGAACGTATTTATCTGTGGCCTTTTGGCGCTCTCTTTGCTCGCTTGTGGTGAGCCCAATAGTGGTGAGCCCAACGATGATGGCAAAGACCCCGGCACCGAGCAGCCCGAAGAGAAACCCGAGCCTGAGCCTGAGCCAGAGCCAGAACCAGAGCCCGAACTCGCTCCTGCACCCAACATCTCGAAGGAGGTGCCCGCTTGTTCCATTGCGGAGTTCGCCAACTACCGTAAGTGCTTCGATGGTGGTGATGTTATCGGCGACTTCTCGGGTGTGTGCTTCAATGCGGATAAGACAGGCCTTATCGGTGTGAGCAACTCCGGTGGTACTCTCTGGAATATCAACTTCGATGGCACGAGGGAGAGCACCCATTTCGTGAAATTGGAGAAAGATTTGGAGGGTGTAACCGTCGACCCCGTAAGTGGTACTATTTATGTATGCGATGAGAAGGAGAACTATGTATGGAGGGTTTTCCAAGAGGATGGCAAGTACAAAGGTCGTCGCGTAGTGCAGATTAACTCCGGAGCCTACGATTCCAACAGCGGCTTGGAGGCTATTACCTACCACGATGGCTACCTCTACATCGGCAATCAGAGCCCTGCAAACCTCATTATCTACTCTTTGGAGCACGAGGCTGTGGCACTCCGCTATACGGCATCGTTCATTAGTGAGTGCTTCTCGGACTTGTGGTTTGATACCACCAACAATACCCTCTGGGCTGTTGATGCTTGGGCTAATGAGATTGTGAACTTCACAATCTGGGGCGACTTCATCGCTCGCTTCAAACCCAGCGCAGTGCCTTGGATTGAGGGTATCTGCCTCGATTTCGAGAACAATAAGGCTTGGTTTGCTTGCGATAGCACAGGCCAGCTCTTCTGCGCCGATATTGTGCGTGCCGAGTAGAACATTAGCAAATAGAGAATGTTGCTGTGGGGTGGGAGAGCCTCCTACCCCACAAGCAGCACTCCCTTCTTAAAAACATAATACTGAAACGAAAGAGCGCGTGGCGAGTGCCACGACTAAATGACACCCCCAATACGGAGGGTTGTCCACCAAAACGGAAAATAATTTATAAAAACTATATACTATTATGGCCGAAACTACTAATTTGAATCACGAAGAGGAGAAGGTATTTGATCCGCTGGATATGAACAACTACAAGGTCGAGAAACTCCCCAAAATGGAGAAGAGCGGCTTTGAGAAGTGGATGGCTCGCTTGGGTGGCCCACTTGCCATTCTCGCCTTTGTACTCATCTATTGGGTTGCCGACATCGGCTTCTTGGATAACATTACCGAGGAGGGACTGACGGGCGCGAAGGCACTGAAAAGGGTAGGCGAGGTCGGACTTGCCGACTTCATCCGCACAAACTATGCAATGCTTGCCATCTTTGCGGCGGCAATTGTGCTGTGGGTTTCGGAGGCTATTCCCAACTACCTCACCTCGTTGTTGCTCATCTTGGGCGTTGTTTTGACAGGTGTTTTGCCCCAGAAGGAGGCCTTTGCACAGCTTGGACACCCTGTTATGTGGCTCAATATCTTGTCGTTTGTGTTGGCGAGTATGCTAGTTAAGACAAGGGTTGCCAAGAGGTTTGCGCTGTGGTTTGTGTTGCGCTTTGGTAAGAATGCGAGCGGAGTATTTTTCAGCTTTATAATCATCAACCTTGTACTCTCGATGTTCATCTCGGCAACGACGGTGAAGGCTACCATTCTGCTCCCCATCTTTATGGTTGTTGCGGCAATCTATGGTGCGAGCAATGGCGATAGGAACAACTTTGGTCGCAACCTTGTGTTGCAGAACCTCTTTGCTGTGAATATTGGTGCGAGTGGCTTTATGACGGGCTCGGGTGCAAACTTGCTGGCAGTGTCGATTATTGCAGGTGCAGTGGGCGGCTACAATATCTCCTACACCGATTGGCTCTCGGCAGCACTTCCTCTTGCCCTGATTTTGCTCTTCTTGGGCTGGTTCGTGGGTGCAAAACTCATCTTCCCCTTGAAGAAGGAGGAGCGCACACCCCAGATTGAGGGTGGTATGGAACGTCTGCGCGAGGAGTTGAAGGCGATGGGTAAGGTGACCTTCGATGAGATTAAGGCGGTACTTATCTTTGTGGGCGTTTTGGTTTTGTGGGTGACCAAAGATTGGCACGGAATTGACGAAACGACCGTGGCCTTTATTGGTGCCATTGTGGCCCTGATGCCCGGTATCGGTATCGTTAAGTGGAACGACGTGGATATCCCCTGGCACTTGATGCTCTTCTCGGCGGGTGCATACGTTTTGGGCTCGGGCCTGAACGCTACCGACCTGCACGTCACTATTGTAGATACCGTTTTCGATAGCCTTGGAATTACCAATAATACCCCCTATTGGGTTTTGTATCTGGTGCTTACGGGCTTGATGCTGTTCAGTGCGCTGCTCTTTTCGAGCAAGAATATGCGCACGATGATTTTCGTGCCCATTGCAATCGCTACCGCCCAGAGGTTTGGCTACCCGATTATGAGCCTTGCATTCCCCGTAGCACTGCTCATTGAGCACGTCTATGTTCTGCCCTTCAATAGCAAACCCGCGGCACTGCTCTATACCACCAACCATTACAGTTGGAGCGATACCTTCAAGTTCGGCTTCACGATGATGCTGATTGCGTGGGTATTGATTATGATTTGGGGCGAGACAGTGCTCCATTGGCTCGGCTTTACCCCCGGTTTGTTCTAATTTGTGGTAGGGGCGACCTAAAATAAGGCGTTATGATAACTATTCAGGCAAAAAAACACGATAACTTCTCCGTAGAGTTCAAGTTCGGCTTCGAGGATAACCAAGAGGCCGAGCGTGGAGAGTTTGTGGTCAATACTTGGATATTTGTCCCCAATAGCCTCGATATTAACCCCCAGACCTACGGCAAAGACCAATTCTACCGCGATATAAAGTCCAATGTAAGGCTCATTACGCCTGTCTATCTGCTGCGCGAACTCTCCGATAGGGACTCCCTGCCGTTTGTGAGTCTGCGTACCTCGTTGGAGCGTCTGGCCTCTTCGCCAACACTTGCCAATCAGGAAGATTATGAGTCGCAGATTAAGATTTTTGCTGCTATTTTTAAGAGTGCTTTGAGGAATCACTCCATCCATACGGCAGGTGTCGATGTGGTCGGTGAGGTTGCCTATCTGACGGACGATTTCGTTAGAGATGTATCTGTCATTGTGAAGGAATATCGTTCAATGTATCAGCTTATTAATGTGCATACGGTGAACGATAAGTTGAGAAACTACTACCTCTTTGGCGACGAGATAATGAGCCATATTATCGACGTGCAGGCAGTGAGAATTCTCAAAAAAATCGACCATCTCGCTTCGTCGGAGTTGGCGGACGTAAGGGCTCGATTGGTGGCACTCATCAGGGGTGAAAAAGGGTATAAACGCTCGCAAGGATATGGCATTGTGGAGGCCGAGGATGCAAAGGGTAACCGCGTGCTGGTCTTCCGCTATGGCTTGCTGAAAAAGTATATCGAGAGCGAACTCTACATCCGCCTAAATAAGAAGCGCGATGGCTTTGCGGTGGAGCAGGTCTATTATAGCGTGGCGGCAGGCTTGGCGATGATTTTTGCGACTGCTGTGGCGTGGTTTGCACAGCTCAAATATGGCAATATTACAGGGCCCCTCTTCATTGTGCTTGTGGTGAGCTATATGCTCAAAGACCGCATTAAGGATTTGATGCGATACTACTTTGCCCACCGACTTGGTAATAAGTATTTCGACAATAAAGCCGAGGTGCGCATCCACGACCATAAGGTGGGTGTGATTAAGGAGGGTGTGGATTTTATTAGCGACGCAAAAACTCCGCACGAAGTTATGGAAATTCGTGGCCGCTCGTCACTCGTGGAGGCGGAGAACAGAATCTTTGAGGAAAAGGTGTTGCTGTATCGTAAGAGGGTGATTATCAATGGACAGCAGTTGCGCTCGGCGAGTGTCTATCCCGTTAAGGGTATCAATGAGATTCTGCGATTCCATATGCACCGCTTTACACAGAAGATGGATAATCCGGAGGTGCCTGTCGATACGGTGGATAGAGATGGAGTGCTGACAAGTGTGAAGGTGCAGAAGATATACTATATCAATGTTGTGATGCAACTTCTCTCAGACGGCGCGACCTCCCTGCGTCGCTTCCGTATCGTTATGACTCGCAATGGCATCCTCGCCATCGAGAATATGTAGCAACGAACAATCTGGACTACATATCGTGTAGTCGCCCGTGCGGGCCGATTTGTGCAAAATAAGAAAGGTTGGCATTAAGCCAACCTTCTCATTTTGAGCGGAAAACGAGACTCTGTCCATCTGCTCTCTACTCTATATATCAAGCACTTACCTTTGCCCAGTACTATACTCCCAATTCGAGGGACACTTGGGTTGTTTCAAGGTGTCGTTTTCGAGTCCGACTTTTGCCATACAAACTTCAGAACTACAGTTGCTTACGACAAATT
>JAZOTH010000008.1:0-61984 GCA_045657545.1 Tidjanibacter sp. | reverse complement strand
GCAAATGCTTTGCCCGCGACAGCGTTTGTTTTAGGCTTTGCGCTCCGCCCTCCCGCCAGAGATGTCGTGCGTGGCTTTTGCGCCACTTTTGCCACCAAAAGTGGCAAAGAAAAGCGGGCAACCACGTTGCCCGCAATAAAGAGTGGTAGATGCCAACCGCCTCATCTGCAATGAGTCGTGGCAAGACGGATTTTACGGACCTCACCCGAGCTTCGCTCACCCTCTCCTAACCTAGGAGAGGGAATAAAAAGAAAACCCTCCCCTAAGTTAGGGGAGGGTGCCCGCAGCTCGGGTGAGGTCTGTACCCCTCCCCTACGAAAGGGGATGGAAATATCTGTCTTCGGGCTCGCAACTGCGAGCCCGCGACGTTTGACCAGACTGCGTCTGCTCTAAAATGCTCACGCTCGGCATAGTCTGCAAGCAGCCTCTGCCCTCGCTTACTCGCATTTGCGACGTTAGACGTTAGATATTTGACGTTTGACCAAACAAATCTATCTCCCCTCGCTCCACCTTGCCATACATATCGGCAAGTGTGGCTATGACGGGCGAGATGAGGGTGGTGACATCCTCTATGGCCCCCGCCTTGCTCTGGTCGCCCTTGATGCGGTAGAGCATCGTGGCATAGAGTGCGCGGAAGCAGAGTTCGATATCGCCCACACCGTCGCGTGCAAGCACAATGCGCAAGCGCGAGAGCTCCTCTTTGAGTGGTGCCCAGAGTGTGCGGTAGTTGGCACCAACGGGTAGTTCGAGGAGTTGCAGGTGGAGATTCTCCAAGTCGGCAACAAGGTGGAGGGTGTGTGACAGGTGTCCCTGCTCACTCTTCCCCTCCTCGCGAATCAGCCCCGCAAGACTCATATACCACATAAAAATCTGCTGCTTCTCCGCCTCGTCACACTCATTGGGCTCAACAAGTGCGGTGTAGATTGCCTCGGGGCTAAATTTAAGGGCCCTCAACAAATCCTCCAACTGCCAGAGGTAGAGAATATACTCGGCAATATTCTCCTTGCGTTTTTGTTGTGCTATATACATTGTTTGGGTATTTTATTGGGGATACCCCCGCCGAGATTTACTCGGTGGGGATATCTTTATTTACGTTTTTGCTACCAACGAGTGCGTAGTAGAGCAAGAATGCGAGGCCGATGAGGATTACCCAATAGCTAACGAGGTAGTTGCCACCGGTGATATCAACAACAGCGTTCATCAACAAGGGGAGGATACCACCACCGCAAACGAGTGCCATAAAGATACCCGAAGCCTTCTCGGTGTACTTACCGAGGCCCTCAACAGCAAGGTTGAAGATGCCACCCCACATAACCGAGGTGCAAAGACCGCAGAGAACCAAGAGGGCTGCATTGATGGGCACAAGTGCCATACCGAAGCCCTCGGTGCCTTTGAATACGGGGAGATTCACGGTAGTCGCGGGGTTGAGGAACATTGCGCCAGCAACCAAGATGATACCCAAAACCGAAACAAAGGTGAGCATCGCCTTAGCCGAAACCTTGCTACCAACAGCAGCACCCACCAAACGACCAACGAGCATCAACAACCAATAGGTTGCGGTCACAGTACCAGCGATTGCCTCTGCGCCGGTGGCAACATTCAAACCACCATTCTGCAACCATTTCTGCAATACGTTGGGAACACCCACCTCAACACCAACATAGATGAAGATGGCGATTGCACCCAAAACAAAGTGGCGGAACGACATGGGGCCATACTGCGACTTCTCGCCCTTAACAACTGCCTGCTGCTCGTTCTCGGGGATTTTGGTGAGGGCAATAACCACAAATGCAACAGCGAAGATTGCCAATGCAATGTACATCAAGGGGAATACCTGACTAATCTTTGCATCAATAATGCTGGGAACAAACACGCCGGTGAGGAAAATCACAGCAGTACCCATCAACGAGTTGAACGAGCCACCAATCTGAATGAGCTGGTTGCCCTTGTTGCCGCCACCGCCAAGTTTGTTAAGCATAGGATTCACAACGATGTTGAGCATACACATCGAGAAACCGGCAACAAATGCACCGAGGAGGTAGATACCGAAGCTCTCTGCAACGCCCGAAAGTGTCTGGATGGCAACACCCACAAAGCCTACTGCAACAGCAGCCAAAGCGGTCTTCTTGTAGCCGTACTTTTGAAGCATATTACCTGCGGGAATACCCATACAGGCGTATGCAATGAAGTTGGCAAAGACACCCAGGGTACCCATCCAGTTGGGAATACTGAACTGGTTTTTCAACACATCACCCATAGGAGATGCCAAGTTGGTAACGAATGAAATCATACCAAAGAGCAAAATCATCACCAAGATGGGCAATGCAAAGTTCTGTTTTTTCTGATTCATAGTTTTTTGATTTTGAAGTTAATGTATTTGGTTTTCTGATTGTTCTCTAAAATAGCACACCGCTTTCGGGATTGCGGGTGTAGCCGAGGTGCGAGTAGGCAAGGTCGGTTGCCTCCCTGCCTCGGGGGGTGCGTTTAAGGAAGCCCTCTTTGATGAGGAATGGTTCATAGACCTCTTCGATGGTGCCGGCCTCCTCACTAACGGAGGTTGCAATGGTATTGACACCTACGGGGCCACCGCCAAACTTTTCAATGATGGTGCGCAAAATCTTGTTGTCCATCTCATCCAAACCCCTCGCGTCAATATTGAGGGCCTCCAATGCGCGGCGAGTTATTGCAAGGTTGATGGCGCCATTGCCCTCCACCATCGCAAAATCCCTCACCCTACGCAGGAGAGAGTTGGCAATACGGGGTGTTCCACGGCTACGCAGAGCCACCTCGTGGGCTGCTTGGTCGTCGATATCCACCCCCAAAATCCCCGCCGAGCGTTTCACGATGCCACTCAAAACCTCCGAGTCGTAGTATTCGAGGTGGCAGGTGATGCCAAACCTTGCCCTTAGGGGCGAGGTGAGCAGACCGCTACGGGTTGTTGCACCAATGAGTGTGAAAGGGGCAAGTTCTATCTGGATGGAGCGTGCCGAGGGGCCCTTATCCAGCACAATGTCGATTTTGTAATCCTCCATTGCGGAGTACAAATACTCTTCCACAATGGGGCTCAAACGGTGGATTTCGTCGATAAACAACACATCTCCCTCCGAAAGATTGGTCAAAAGGCCCGCCAAGTCGCCCGGCTTGTCCAACACCGGACCACTTGTAACCTTCAAAGTGGTGCCCATCTCGTTGGCCACAATGTTGGCAAGGGTTGTTTTGCCCAAACCCGGAGGGCCGTGGAAGAGCACGTGGTCAAGCGACTCGCCCCTCATAAGGGCGGCCTTAATGAAGATGCGGAGGTTGTCCACAATCTTCTGCTGTCCGTGGAAGGAATCGAGCTCCTGAGGGCGGATTTTGCTCTCAAAATCCGCGTCGCTCTCTACATTCCGAATAATCGATGAAGCCATTTTTTATTCTCGGTTTTATTGTTTTCCTTTGCTTGCGAGGCCTCAAACTTCGCCCTCACAATCTCGCCCATACTCTTGTCGGAAATCTTGCTCTCCAACCACGACAAGAGGTCGATATAGTAGAAGGTGCGTCTTTCGTAGGGGTGATTTTCGTAGGGTTTGAGCCTTTCGTGAAGAATTTTCAACTCCTTTTTCAAGTCGAGGGCGTTGATGTTTCCGAAGCTCTTGAAGAAAGAGAGCAGTTCGTCTTTCATCTCGGTCATATCCTTCATCTTCACAATGAAGGCATAGACGGAACGTATCTGGTAGTCGATATTGAAATCCATCCCCGCGTCATAGAGAGCCATAAGATTGAGCATCCTCGCATAGCACTGCAAGTCACGACGGATGTTGCGATCCTTGACAGAGATAATATAGGAGAGGTATTCGATGCACTTGGCGTAGTTGCCGTCGCCAAAATAGAGTGTTGCCACCTTGTAGTAAAGGGGCATTTTCTCGTGCATAGTAAGCCTTTCGCCATACTTTTTGAGGTAGGAATCGACATTTTTTGCAATCCACAAGCCATCCTTGTAGGTGCCCGACATAAGGCATTTGTTGAGTTGTCCCGTAAAGAGGATGCCCTGCGAAATCATCGCCGCATTATCGTTGAGTGTTCCGATGGTCTTGCTCTCCGCCTCGAACTCTTCGAGTGTGCGCACAAAGGCCGAATATTTATGCATCAGGAACATTCCGTCCAAGACGTGGGCGTAGCCACGCATATAGCCGTCATACATCAACTCCTTCATCTCGGGTTTCGAGTTGAAGTGGGCAACCCATTTGAGAGCATAGCGATAGGAGTGGGCGGTTTTGTGGCAGATGTAGTAATACCACGCCTTTGCCTGATAGAGGTAGAAACGCTCTGTAAAACCCAACTCCACACCATCGAATGCGTCAATTCGAGGTTTGAAGTAGTTGTTGAGCCTGTCGAGGTCTTTTTGTGAGCGGGCAAAGCCGAGGTTTTGGTGGAGAGCATAGCACTGCACAGCCAAGCGCGAGAGGTTGGCAATGCGCGAAAGTTTCTCCGAGATAACATCTGCGGCCCTTGCCGTAACATCCGCCGCGGTGGTCATCTCGCTCGAATAGCTGAGCACTTTGAGCTGTCGTTTGAGCTCCACAATATCCAGAATTGCAGGCAGAAGTTCATACTCCACGGCCCTCTTCTCCACCTTGTCGAGCACCTTTTGTGCCTCACCATAGAGTCCTTTGTCGAAAAGAATCCTCACGAAATCTATCTGTTCGCGGATTTCGAGCAGAGGGGAGTGTTGCACACTCAACATTCGGAGCGAGATGAGAATCTGCTTATAGAGGTGTGCTTTGAGGTTGGGGAGTTGTTGTTTGGATATGGAGGGACACAGAGCCAAAACCCTTGCCTCGTCGTACTGTTCCATAGAGTCGAAACAATCGAACAAGAGCAGGAATTTTGCTCCCTCGTTACACCCGAGCCTCGTGGAGTAGAGTTTGAAGTTGCGCTTTTCCGCTTTACTCATCAACTTCACCAGCTCGAATACGCCTTCGTGTTTTTCGTTTTTCTTCTGCATTCTTTCTCTGAATGTAGGTTTTTGCCACAAATACTACGTTGCCCGACTCGTCGAACACCTTGCAACAACCGCCACAAAACCGAGGTAAAACCCCTCTTTTGCGCCAAGGTTGCTCCGATGGCCAAATTTTTCGAACAACTCCACAAAGGTATAAATTTTGTGTGAAGTTCAATCTCTTTTTCTCATTTTTTCCCACTTTACACCTCGGCAGGGTTGCAAACTCGACTCAAATCGTTATCTTTGTAGAGTTAACTTTTATCCCCAACAAACGATTTTGAGTATGGACATTTTGGAAATATTGGCAATCATTTGTACCCTTGTGGGCGTTGTGGGCTGTATTGCTCCCGTTCTCCCCGGTGTACCCATCTGCTATGTGGGAATGTTGCTTTGCTATTGGGCCGGTGCCCCATTTACAACCTCCCAACTCGTTCTTTGGGCTGTGGTGGCGGTGGCCGTAACCCTGCTTGACAACTTCCTGCCGGCCGTTATGACCAACAAGTTTGGTGGCTCGAAGGCAGCAACACGCGGCTCGATGATTGGTATCATCGTGGGCTTTTTTGCAGGGCCTCTCGGACTTATTCTCGGCCCCTTCTTTGGTGCTCTCATCGGCGAGCTCACCCACAATGGCTCCGACAGCGCTCGCGCCTTCAAGGTGGCCTTCGGCTCCTTTGTGGCCTTCATTTGCGGTACGGGCATAAAACTCATTGCCGCCATCTACATCACCATCCGCATCTTCGAAGTGATATAAAATTATTAACCTAAAATAGATTTCCGATGAAAAAAATTCTTATCAGTGCGCTCGTTGCGCTTTTTACTCTCAACACCTTTGCAGATGAGGGTATGTGGCTTCTTCCCTTGTTGAAGAAACTCAACCTGAAAGATATGGAGGCCAAGGGGCTCCAACTCACCGCCGAGGATATTTACAGCGTCAATAACTCCTCCCTCAAAGACGCTATCGTGATTTTTGGCGGTGGCTGTACCGGTGAGATTGTTTCGCCCAACGGTCTTTTGTTCACCAACCACCACTGTGGCTTCGGCTCCATTCAGGCGTTGAGTAGCGTCGAGCACGACTACCTGAAAAACGGCTTCTGGGCAATGAACACCAGCGAGGAGTTGCCCGCCCCCGGTTTGCGCGTGACCTTCATCCGCCACATTGAGGATGTGACCAAGAGTGTTCTCAAAGGCACAAAGGACAATATGTCCTACGAAGAGAGGGAGAACAAAATCTCCAAAAACACCGACGCACTCCAAAAGAAGATGGACAAAAAGTATGAGGGTAAAACCGTGGTTATCAAACCCTTCTTTGGTGGCAACCAATACTTTATGTTCGTAACCGAGATTTACAAAGATGTGCGCCTTGTGGGTACCCCTCCTTATGCAATCGGTAAGTTTGGTGGCGAGACCGACAACTGGATGTGGCCCCGTCACACAGGTGACTTTTCCGTATTCCGCGTGTATGCTGCACCCGACGGCAAGACTCCTGCCGAGTATGCTCCCGAGAATGTGCCCTACCAGGCCGACAAATACCTCACCATCTCGACCGAGGGTTACAAAGAGGGCGACTATGCAATGATTATGGGCTTCCCCGGCACCACCACCCGCTATATGACCTCCTATGAGATTGACAAGATGCTCACCGTTGATAACCCCAACCGCATCTATATTCGTGGCGAGAGGCAGGCTATCCTGAAAGTTCGTATGGCTGCCGACGATGCTATCCGCATCAAATACGCATCCAAATACGCCTCGTCGTCGAACTATTGGAAAAACTCCATTGGCAAGTCGAGGGGTGTTGAGAAACTCGGCGTAAAGGCTCAAAAGGCTGCCGAAGAGGAGGCTTTTACCGCGTGGGTGTGGGAGAATATGGACAAAAAGCGCATTGAGAAGTATGGCAACGCACTTCCTTTGATTGAAAAATATGTGACCGAGGCAACCCCCTATGAGAGCGACGCACAAATTTTGAGCGAAACCCTCTTCCGCGCTGCGGAGATTCTCAACGCTTCAACCACCTTCTACAACGCCTACAAACGAAGCGAGGATATGGAGAGTGCCACCCAGCGCACCCTCGCCTTCTACAAAGACTACGACGAGGCCACCGACAGGCTCGTAACCTGCCGTATGATTGAGGTTTTGAGGGAGATGATTCCCGCTGAGCGTCGTCCCCAGAGCCTTGCAGTTATCGACAGCGAGTGGGGTGGCGATGTTAAGGCCTTCACTGAGGACTTGTTTGCCAAATCGGTATTTGCCAACGAACAAAAGTTCTTGGGCGCAGTAGCAGCTGGCTCTTTGGAGGTCTTCGAAAACGACCCCGCACTCGTTATTATGAAGGATGCTTCGGAACTCTACAAAGAGCTTCTTGCAAAGGTAAAACCCCTCAAAAATGACTACAACACAGGCCACCGCCTCTACATTGCAGGTCTTATGGAGATGCAGCCCGAGAGGTCGTTCTACCCCGACGCAAACTTCACCTTGCGTCTGACCTACGGTACAATTCTCCCCTACTCGCCCGCCGATGGTGTGCTCTACAAGTACTACACAACCATTGATGGCGTGGTTGCCAAAGAGGATCCTGCAAACCCCGTAGATTTCACCGTTGATGAGGGACTCAAAAAACTCTATGCCGAGAAGAATTGGGGTGGCTATGCCGACAAAGACGGTACCCTCCACACCTGCTTCCTCTCGACCAACGACATTACGGGTGGCAACTCGGGTAGTCCCATTATGAATGCCAAGGGCGAGCTTATCGGTCTTGCCTTCGACGGCAACTGGGAGGCAATGAGTGGCGACATCGCCTTTGAGCCCAACGTACAGAGGACTATCAATGTGGATGTTCGCTATGTTCTCTGGTGCATCGACACCCTCGGTGGTGCTGGCTGGCTCCTCGACGAGATGAACATCAAATAGCCTTCCACATAACCCACACAAAAACCCCGCTCTTCGGAGCGGGGTTTTCTTTTTGCGTATGCGTATTTGACTACTTACTCATCTCCAACATCCTGCGGATGGAGCCTTCGGCAGCCACACGGACACTCTCTTCAATCTCAATATCGGGGCTCTCATTGAGGAGTGTCTGGTAGATATTCTCCAACGTCACGAGTTTCATATCCCTACACGAAACACACTTCTCGCACCCCTTGTCGGGTTCCACGAGGTAGAATTTTTTATCGGGGTAACGACTCTCCATCTCGTAGAGAATTCCACTCTCGGTCACCACAATCACCTCCTTCACCTCGGGGCGGGCACAATAGGCCAAAATTCCTGCCGTAGAGCCCGCATAGTCGGCCAAAGCCACAACCTCCGCCTTACACTCGGGGTGAACAAGCACAACAGCCTCGGGGTGCGCAGCCTTCAAAGCGAGAATCTTCTCGGCCGAGAACTCCTCGTGAACAAGGCAGGCTCCATTCCAGAGTTTCATACCCCTTCCCGTACACCTATTAATATAAGAGCCGAGGTTTCTATCGGGCACAAAGAGAATCTTCTGCTCCTCGGGCAGAGCCTTAATAATATCGAGAGCATTGGAAGAGGTGCAGCAGATATCCGTCAGAGCCTTTACCTCCACCGAGGTATTGACATACGACACTACGATATGGTCGGGATTCTCCCTCTTCACCCTCGCAAGTTCCTCCGCATCGCACGAGTCGGCAAGCGAACACCCGGCCTCAACCACAGGCAAGAGAACTTTTTTCGAGGGAGAGAGCACCTTGGCAGTCTCTGCCATAAACCTCACACCCGCAAAGAGGATAACATCGCAATCCACCTCTGCGGCCTTCTGAGAGAGAGCCAAGCTGTCGCCCACAAAGTCGGCCACCTGCTGAACCTCGGCATTGGTATAGTAGTGAGCCAAGATGACGGCTCGTTTCTCCCTTTTTAGGGTTTCGATTTTTTCGCGCAGCTCCATCGACACAATTTTTATATTTATAATAATTTCTTTCTTTAATAATTAAATAAAAATAGAGAAATAATAATATTAAACGCTGTTAGTTGTGTTGGTAAATTTTCAACTTTTTCTCCTCCCATAAAAGGCTAAAAAATATCCCCACCTCTTGCATCTTTTTAGTTGTGGATTATTAGCGTTTTGGGGTTGTTTATGAACACTCGGTTGATAACTATATTAACATATCAACAGCCACAAAGAATAAACATTTGCCTTTGAGGGGTTGTTCATTTTTTGGCGAGAAAATTTCACTCTTTTTTCTTGCATTTTTCGGATGGGCTGTGGTATATACGCCCAAGGCGAAAAAGCAAATTTTTTATTCCGAAAGAGGTTAATTTATTTCAACACCTTTTCACAGACTTTTCAACACTATTTTACAACCTTGCTAACAACTCTTCGACAAATATCGGCATAGAATTTTTCCTCCTCCGAGCTTCCGAGAGCAACGGGTGTTCCATTGTCGGAATTTTCTGCAATAGACTGAATCAGAGGTATTTCGCCCAAGAAATCAACCCCCTCTTTCTCTGCCATCTTGCGAGCACCACCTCGGCCGAAGATGTAGTAGCGGTGGTCGGGGAGTTCAGCGGGTGAGAAGTAGGCCATATTCTCAACAACACCCAACACGGGAACGCCAATCCCCTCTGTCTCAAACATCTTCATACCCCTAACCACATCGGCCGTTGCAACCCTCTGGGGGGTGCTCACAATAACGGCACCCGTGAGGGGGAGATTTTCGGCCACCGAAATCTGCACATCACCCGTTCCGGGAGGCATATCAATGAGCAAAAAGTCCAACTCTCCCCAAAGAGTTTGGTTAATAAGTTGTTTAAGAGCGTTGGTTGCCATCGGGCCCCTCCAAATCAGGGCATCTTCGGCACCGATGTAGAAGCCAATGGAGTTCACCTTCACGCCATTACTCTCGGCAGGAACAATGTAATCTAAGCCATCAACCTGCTCCGCCCAAGGGGCGTAATCCTCCACACCAAAGAGTTTGGGTTGCGAGGGGCCATAGATGTCGGCATCGAGCACACCAACCTTATATCCGAGCTTGTGGAGCGAAACGGCAAGGTTGGCGGTCACGGTCGATTTACCAACACCGCCCTTACCGGAGGCTACGGCAATGATATTTTTCACACCCTTCATACCTTCGTGCTGGCGGGGTTTGGGTGCATCCTCACCCTCGCGGATAAGAATCTCCACCTCGGCACCCTCGGCCGCGGCCTCTATGGCGAGTTTAGAGCGCATAGCCACGCTCTTTGCAAAGGGGTCACGACGACGACGGAAAACCATTGTGAGGTGGATTTTGCCACCTTCACCAACGGTTACTTCCTGCAAGATACCCCCCTCAACAACATTTTGTCCTGTCTCGGGGTGGTTGATTCCTTTCAGAATCTCTACAATCTCTTCTCTTGTTATCATAGTTTTTTCTCTAATTTGTTCTCTCTTTCGGCAAAAATTCTCTCCCTTTGGGAGAGTTTTTCGGAAATTAACTCTACAAAGATACTCTTTCTTTGGAGTAAAAAACATACCTTTGTATTATAAATAATAAAATTTACCCCGATGAAAGGATTTTTCAAGACTTTTTTGGCGGTTTTGTTGGCGATGATAGCCCTTCCGCTTACCCTCTTTTTTGTTTTGGCAGGAACTCTTGGTTCCTCGTTGGATAGTCAGCCCGTTGTTGTTGAAGAGGGCTCGGTGTTGGTGATGAACCTCGATGAGAACATTGCCGACTCGCCTCGTATGCCCACCCTCTCCTCCTCGTCGCTCTCTTCGATGGAGGTTGTCAAGACCCTCTCGATGCTCGACGTTGTGAATACTCTCGAAGCGGCCGCAAAGGATGATCGCATCAAGGCCCTCTACCTGAATTTTACAGGCACGGGAGCCATCGAAGGAACGGCTCAAATAGAGGAGCTGCGCACCCATCTGGCAGCCTTCAAGGCCGTTTCGGGTAAGCCCATCATTGCCTACAACGAAACCTACTCACAGGGCTCCTATTGGCTCTCTTCGGTTGCCGATAAGGTCTATATGAATCCACAAGGTGGGCTCGATTGGAGGGGCCTTGCTTCTCAGTCGCTCTTCTTCAAGAGGGCTATTGACAAACTTGGTGTGGATGTGCAGATTGTGCGCCACGGCACCTACAAATCGGCCGTTGAGCCCTATATGCTCACCGAGATGAGCCCCGCCAACCGCCACCAAACCGAGGCTATGGTCAATGCTCTTTGGGAGGCTATTGTGAGCGACATTGCTCTCTCACGCAACCTTTCGCCCGCAATGTTGAGAGCCTATGCGGCAACACTTGCGGTGAGTTCGCCTGCCAAAGCTGTGGAGTTGGGTTTTGTGGATGGCCTAAAATATAGAGATGAGGTTGAAGAGGAGTTGAAAACCATTGCCGGGACTACCGAGATGAAGGAGGTGACGCTGGGCGAGTATAGCTCTTCGGTTGTCTCCACCAAGATTAGCCCCAATAAGGTTGCCATTATCTATGCCGACGGTGAGATTGTCGATGGCGAAGGTGGTGAGGGTATTGTTGGCGGTGCGACCACTGCCGACCAGATTCGTCGTGCCCGTGAGGATGAGGGTGTGAAGGCTGTTGTTTTGAGGGTTAATTCCCCCGGTGGCAGTGCGCTCGCCTCGGAGGTTATGTGGCGAGAGTTGAAGCTCTTGGGAGAGGAGAAACCCATTGTTGTTTCGATGGCCAACTATGCCGCTTCGGGTGGTTACTACATCTCCTCGCCTGCCGACCACATCATCGCCAATCGCACAACCCTCACCGGCTCTATCGGTGTCTTTGGTGTGATTGTCTCTGCGGGTGATGTTTTGGAAGACAAACTTGGCGTTAATGTGGATGTTGCCAAGACCGCACCCCACGCCGATATGGGCACAATGTTCCGCCCTCTTACCCCCGCCGAAATGGGCTTTATGCAGCGTTCCGTTGAGGATGTCTATGGCACCTTCTTGGGCCACGTCGCCGAGGGTAGGGATATGACCGTTGAGGCTGTCGATGCCATTGGCGAAGGCAGAGTGTGGTGTGGCGTGGATGCCGAGCGCATTGGTCTGGTCGATGAGTTTGGCGGACTCAAAAAGGCACTCCTTGTGGCTGCCGAGAAGGCAGAGTTGGGTGACGATTGGCGCACCGTGGAGATTCTCGAAGAGGAGGATGAGATAACCGCGCTTATGAACTCGCTCCTATCGGCCAAAGCCCCTCGTATTATGGGCGAGATGGGTGCTGCGAGCCGTGGCCTTGAAACTCTCTACAACACATTGAAGAGTGGCACCTCCGTTCAGGCTCGTATGCCCTACGATATAACGATTTACTAACCGAAACAAAAACACTTTTGCGGTGGAAAAACTCTTTTTGATAGATGCCTACGCGCAAATTTTCCGCGCCTACTACGCTTTTGCAGGCCGTCCGATGCGCAACCGCGAGGGGTTGAACACCTCGCCCATCTTCGGCTTTGTGAAGTTTTTGAGGGATATTATCATCAATGAACGCCCCCACTATCTGGGTGTGGCATTTGACCCCAAGGGTGGAAATTTCCGCAACGAACTCTTCCCCGAATATAAGGCCAATCGCTCCGAAACCCCCGAGGATATCATCGCGGCAGTCCCCTATATCAAAGAGGTCTTGGCAGCGATGCGCATCCCCATCTTGGAGGTTGCGGGCTACGAGGCCGACGATGTTATAGGCACCCTTTCACACAAGGCGGCCACGGCGGGCTACGATGTCTATATGGTCACCCCCGACAAGGACTTCGGACAGCTCGTGCAGTCCAATGTGCGCATCTACAAACAGCGCAAAGGTGGCGAGGGTGTGGAGATTGTAGGCCCCGAGCAAATCAAAGAGCACTACGGCTTTGATGACCCCCGCAAGGTGATAGATATTTTGGCCCTTTGGGGCGATGCTGCCGACAATATCCCGGGTGTAAAGGGTGTTGGCGAAAAGGGTGCAATAAAACTTGTCAACGAGATTGGCACGGTTGAGGATATTCTCAATAATCTCGATAAATTGAAGGGCAAACAGCGCGAAAATGTGGAGGCCGGTGCCGAGCAGTTGCGCCTCTCGAAGGTTTTGGCCACAATCTCGCTCGATGCCCCCATTGATTTTGTGCCCGAGGAGTTGGCGATGTGTGCGCCCGATTGTGAGGCCCTGCGTGCCATCTACAAAAAGTTGGATTTCAATATGTTCCTCCGCGAAATGGAGGGCGACACATTCTCGCCCTTCAATGCACAGGTGTGCCCCGAGGCGGAGGGATACAAGGAGGTGGAGAGGTGCCAAAAACAGCAGGTGGCCCAATCGCTCGACCTATTTGGCAACCCCATTCCCGAGCCAAAGAGAGCGACAACAGGTGTGCAGGCAGAGCCCCAAGGGGCACAAGATTTATTCTCGGTAGCCACACCTCTATACAACACAATAGACACCACCACCCACCAATATATCCTTTGCGACACCCCCGAGAGGGTTGCCGAGGCGATGGCCGAATTGAGTCAATATCGCAGGGTGGCAATCGACACCGAAACGACGGGGTTTGACTATTTCAGCGACCGCGTGGTGGGTTTGGGTGTGTGCGGTGAGCCCCACAAGGCATACTATATCCCCTTTACGGTTGAGGGGGCAAAGGAGTTGGTGCGCCCGTTGCTCTCCAATGTGGAGATTGAAAAGGTGGGACACAACATTAAGTTCGACCTCCAAATGTTGCGCCACGAGGGGTTGTTGGTTGGTGGCTTCTATTGGGATACGATGATTATGCACTACCTCCTTGACCCCGACGGTCGCCACGGTCTGAACCACCTATCGCAGACACTCCTAAACTATACCCCCATAGAGATAGAATCGCTCATTGGTCGAGGCACCAAGCAGCTTACAATGGACAGGGTTGCGGTGGAGCTTGTTGCCCCCTACTGTGCCGAGGATGCCGACGTGACGCTCCAATTGTTCGAAAAACTCCTCCCACAATTAGAGTCGGCGGGGGCTTTGGAGTTGTATCGTACCATAGAGTACCCCCTCATCTCCACCCTTATGGATATGGAGCGCGAGGGTGTGAGGGTTGATTGTGGCCTTCTTGCGGAGTATGCCGAGAGGCTCAATGTGAGAATGGTGGCCATAGAGGAGGAGATTCGCACCCTTGCCGGTGTTGCAGATCTCAACATCAACTCTTCGCGTCAGTTGGGTGTGGTCTTGTTCGAAAAGCTCAAAATTGACTCCAAACCCAAGAAGACCAAGACAAAACAGTATAGCACCGACGAGGAGTACCTTGTATTCCTTGCCGACCGACACCCGATAGTCCCCCTTATTTTGGAGTATCGCGGAATCAAAAAACTGCTCTCAACCTATGTTGAGGCACTCCCCAAGTTGGTGAATCCTGCAACGGGACACATCCACACATCCTACAATCAGGCGGTGGCGGCAACGGGTAGGCTCTCTTCGACCAACCCCAACCTCCAAAATATCCCCATTCGAGACGAGTTGGGTAAGCCCATCCGTGAGGCCTTTGTGGCATCGGATGAAGAGCACATTTTGGTTGCGGCCGACTATTCACAGGTGGAGTTGAGGTTGATGGCCCATATGAGTGGCGACGGTGCAATGGTTGAGGCTTTTAATAAGGGCGAGGATATCCACCGCGACACCGCATCGCGCCTATTCCACGTTAGCCCCGAGGAGGTGACCTCCGACCAGAGGCGCAAGGCAAAGACCGCCAATTTTGGTATCATCTACGGAATTTCCGCCTTTGGTCTGCGCCAGAGGATGGGCAACGAGATTTCGATGGGTGAGGCGAAGGAGATAATCGAGGGCTATTTCCGCTCCTACCCCGGGGTTAAGGAGTATATCGACCGCACAATTGCCGAGGCAAAGAACAATGGATATGTGCAGACCATCTTCGGCCGCCGCAGATACCTGCCCGATATTAACTCGGCCAACGCCACGGTGCGCTCACTCGCGGAACGAAACGCCATAAATGCTCCATTGCAGGGCTCGGCTGCCGATATTATAAAGATTGCGATGTCCTCCGTGGCAAAAGCTTTGGAGGGTGAGGGGCTCCGCTCGCGATTGATTTTGCAGGTGCACGATGAGCTTATTGTCGATGCAGTGAAGAGCGAAAAGGAGAGGGTGAAGGAGATTTTGCGCAAAGAGATGGAGTCGGCCGCCACCGTCGCCAATCTTCGCATACCCCTTACTGTCGATATTGGCGAGGGTGAAAATTGGCTCGAAGCCCACTAAAAACAGAACAACCAATGAGAGTACTTATACAACGAGTTGCGCACGCAAGTGTGACCATCGAGGGAGAGAGGGTTGCGGAGATTGGCAAGGGCTTGCTGGTCTTGGTTGGTGTTGCTACGGATGACACCGAGGAGGATGTGGACTACCTTGTGCGCAAGACCTCCCAGCTGCGAATCTTCGACGACGAGAATGGGGTTATGAATTTGGATGTGCGTCAGGTGGATGGCGAGGTGTTGGTGGTGAGCCAATTCACCCTCCAAGCCGCCACGCGCAAGGGCAACCGCCCGAGTTACATCCACGCCGCGGGCGAGGCGGTGGCTGTGCCTCTCTATGAATCCTTCAAGGCGAAACTCTCGGCAGCTATTGGCAAACCCATACCTTGTGGCCGCTTTGGAGCCGATATGAAGGTCGAGCTCCTCAATGATGGCCCCGTAACAATCTGGATAGATAGTGTAGAAAAATGAGAGGTTGGCAACCTCTCATTTTTTTGTCAATCGCCAACCGACTGCGGGCTCGCAAACGCGAGCCCATAATCTCTTGGGTATCTTTTTTAATACCTATACCCAAGGGCAACAGACCCTTCCGCCCTTCGGGCACCTCCCTTAACTTAGGGGGGGATAAAACTCGCAACCTCCCCACTCTATTGTCCGCCCCACCATCGTCAATCAAAAAATTTTGGGTACAAAGTACCCAAACAAATATGGTGATGAAAAAATATAGTTCTATGTATTGCATAGTACTAAAATATTTTTATATCTTTGTAGTACAAAACAATCAAACTTTCAGCAAAAGTGAACAAAAGATTAAGTGTAAAGATTGGTACAACAGCCTTTTCCATTGAGGATGAGGCGTACCGCGCTTTGGCGGGCTATCTCGACGATATACGCGATAGATTGGAGGAGGAGTCCGCTGCCGAAACAATGAACGACTTGGAGATGAGGGTGGCAGACCTTCTGAGCAGTTGGCTCGGAAACCCCGAGAATGTGGTGGATATCTACCACATCCGAAAGGTGCAGGAGGTGATTGGTCGCCCCGAAGAGTTTGGCGAGTTGCGTCGCCCCCAAAATGGGCATCTCGGCAAGGAGGAGGCTGTAAAAAGGCTGTCCAGAACCTCGGGTGACAAGGTGATTGGCGGTGTGTGTGGCGGTGTGGCCAAATTCACCAACATCGACCCCACCCTACTGAGGATTGCAACCCTTTTGTTGGTGTTGTTTGGTGGATTGAGCCTCTGGATCTACATCATCCTCTGGATTTTCCTCCCCCTCGATTCAAAGCAGAAATAACCAACTAAACCCCAATTAATTATGACTTTTTGGCAAGTTCTTTTGGCAATAATCTTCCCCCCTTTGGCGGTGATTAGTCGTGGCTGTGGCTCGTTCCTTATTGTGCTACTCCTCACTGCTGCCGGTTGGGTGCCAGGTGTTATTGCCGCACTCATCATCCTCAATAAACCCGAAACAAGATAACCCCAACACTATTATATATTTTACGACTATGGAGATAATGAACGAACCCCGAAAGCTCTATCGTAGCACCACAAACCGTATGCTTGGCGGTGTCTGTGCAGGATTGGCAGAGTATTTTAATGTAGACCCCACTTTGGTGAGGGTGATTGCGGTATTGCTCTTTTTCTTCCCCGCAATGCCCGCACTCTTTTGCTACCTTGTCGCTTGGGCGTTGATTCCCGAAAGAAAGTAATCCTATGGCTATCAATGTAGAGAACACCAAGGCGCAGATGCGTAAGGGAATTTTGGAGTATTGCATACTCTCGATTCTCTCGCGTGGGGACTCCTATGCACCACAAATCATCGCCGAGCTGAAAGCTGCGGAGATGATTGTGGTGGAGGGAACCCTCTACCCTATCCTCACGCGCCAGAAGAATCAGGGCTTGCTGACCTACCGCTGGGAAGAGTCGCCCCAAGGCCCCCCTCGCAAGTACTACTCCCTGACCGAAGAGGGGCGAGAGGCTCTTGCCCAACTCGACGAGTCGTGGGATGCGCTCGTGGCACAAATTGCAAACATTCGCAGCAGTCACCAATAAAACTTAAATCGCTATGAAAGAACTAATTAGAATAAGACTTTCGGGCACCGAATTTGCCCTCACCGAAGAGGCTTTCAACACTCTGCGCAACTACCTCGAAGAGTATGAGTCGGCACTCCCCAAAGAGCAAAATAGGGCGCAAAAGATGGCCGAATTGGAGAGTTGTATTGTCGAAAAATTCCTCAATCATCAACCTCGTGAGTCGGCTGTTGAACTCCCCCTTGTGGATACCACCATTGCGGCCCTTGGCTACCCCGAGGGATACGCTCCGACAACCGCCAAAAGGGAGAAAACCCAACCCACAACCCCACAACCCGAAGTAGGTGTATTGGGGCGCATTGTAATTGTGGGTGGAAAAATCATCCTCGGTGTTATGCTTGCGGTGTGGATTCTTGCAGCCATTGGCTTGCTTGTCGGATTTGTGACACTGATGGCCATTGGTGATATTTGGGCCGACTATTTGGCACTCCCCTTGGAGGGTATCTCTCCTGTGGTCTTTGCGGGCCTTGTGTGTGCCGTTATTGTGCTCTTTATGGGCATTGTGGCCGACCTGGGTTTCAGGCTTATTGCAGGGCGTAGGGTTAATCTTCGCAAGTTGGCTGTGGCGGGTGTCGTCTGGCTCATCTTCCTCTTGTGGCTCATCTTTGCTTCGGTGCGCAATGTCGATAATTGGGTTGTTTGGGCCCATCTGTCGGAGGCCAAGATTGAACAATGGGAGCAAGAGTTCGACCAGTGGGAGGATAACTTGGAGGAGCGGTTGGAGAGTGCGATTTTCAACCCCACATTGGCGGATGGTGCCGAAACAAATCTGACATTCTATTTGTATGATTTGGGCGATAGCCTCAAACTCGAAAAACTCTGCGAGGAGTTCGATGAGCTCTACCGCTACGACGACCATATCTTGGGCAACCTTATAGATGGTAAAGATGTTGTTATTGAGGTTGTTATCTCACAAGAGGATAATATCGTTACTCGCAAAACAACAATCACCACACCCGATGGAGTGACACTCATCAACGCGAGAGTGGATAGGGTTTCTGGCAAACTCTTGGAGTACAAATCAGAGATTAATAATGTTATAAACAACTAAAAACCCCTACAACTATGGAAGTACTGAATGATGAAAAAGTGGGTGCGACAACCCCTAAAAACACCCTCCCAAGCTCACTCTACCTCTTTGCAGGTATTCTGATGATTGTGTGTGGCCTTGTGTGGCTTATGAACAACTACAACATTGTGGGCCCTGTGTTTATGGATGCCTTCTTTTCGTGGCAGATGTTCGTTGTGGCTGCTGGTGGTTGGTTGCTCTGCGCACGACAATGGACTTTTGGAGGTGTGGTTACAGGAATGGGTGTGATGCTCCTTCTGCTCGATGTGCTCCACATCTCCATCTCCTTCGAGAGGTTCATTTTGCCCCTCTTGATTGTGGTTGCGGGTGCCGCTTGTGTGAAGAAGGCCCTCGAAAAATAGCCCCATTTGGTGGCCAAAAGAGAAAAGTGGCGGTTTTTCGTGAGAAAAATCGCCACTTTTGTGCTCTGCTCGTTATTTATTTTTAACTTTGTAAGTTAAAAAATCAGAAACACAACTATGGCACTTATTGACAAAATCAACGACCTGCTCGGCAGGATAGAGAATTTTTCGGCAACATCGGCGGCAGAGATTGAGGATTTCCGCGTGAAGATTCTTGGTCGCAAGGGTGAGCTCAACGATATTTTGGAGGAGTTCAAAACCGTACCTTCGGAGGAGAAGAGGGTACTTGGTCAGCAGATAAATGCTGTGAAAACCAAAGCAAACGAGCGCATCGCAGCCCTCAAAGAGGCTCTCGACAACGCACCCGTTGCAACTACTTCGAGTGGTGACCTCTCGCGCCCTGCAATGACCGAAAACCTCGGCTCGCGCCACCCCATCTCGCTTGTGAGAAACGAGATTTGCGAAATCTTCTCGCGCTTGGGTTACACCGTTGCCGATGGCCCCGAGATTGAGGATGATTGGCACGTCTTCTCGGCACTCAACTTTGCGCCCGAGCACCCCGCACGCGATATGCAGGACACCTTTTTCATTGAGAAACATCCCGATGTGTTGTTGCGTACTCACACAAGTTCGATTCAGGTGCGCACTATGGAGCACCAGAAGCCCCCTATTCGCGTGATTTGCCCGGGTAGGGTGTTCCGTAACGAGGCAATCTCGGCTCGCGCACACTGCATCTTCCACCAGATCGAGGGCCTCTATATCGACGAGAAGGTGTCGTTTGCCGATATGAAGCAGTCGTTGCTCTACTTCGCAAAAGAGTTCTTTGGCGAGCAGACACAGATTCGTATGCGTCCCTCCTACTTCCCCTTCACCGAGCCTTCGGCAGAGGTGGATGTGTCGTGTAACCTCTGCGGTGGCAAGGGTTGCAATGTTTGTAAGGGTACGGGCTGGCTCGAAATCCTCGGCTGCGGTATGGTAGATCCCAATGTCTTGGAGGCAAGCGGTATCGACAGCACCAAATATAGCGGCTTTGCCTTTGGTATGGGTATTGAGCGTATTGCTATGTTGAAGTTCGGTGTTAAGGATTTGAGGCTCTACTTCGAGAATGATTTGAGGTTCCTCGGTCAGTTCGACTCGGTGCTCTAAACTTTGCTACAAAAACAATGACCAAACGAATCACCCTATGTCTGCTCCTTGTCCTCTGTCTTCTATCGTGTGTGCGCACACCACAAAAAGACAGCGCGAGGGAGGTTGTGGATATACCGGAGTGGTTCAATAATGATACTCTTCGCGCGACATACCTCTACACCGAAGGTGTAAGGGTTGTCGCGCTCGAAGATGATCCCGCAAAGGCGTTCTCCTATTTCGAAAAGGTGCTCGAAATAGACTCTCTTCACGCCCCCACACACCACACCATTGCAGATATTCTCTTGCAGAGCGACCCCGCAAAGGCACTTCGTCACAGCGAGGTGGCCTATTGTGCGGATAGTACCAATCTGGACTATGCGAGTCTTTATGGCTATGCTCTTGCTCATAACAATGAACTTACCAGAGCAAGGACTGTTTATGAGGCAATCGTGGCGGAGGATCCCAACCCCTCCTCGTATCGCTTTTTGGCCAGACTCTACGCTTCGAGTGGTATGCCCCATATGGCGGTGACGGTGTTAGACTCGGCGGAGTATAAGCTTGGCAAGGTGGAGGAGCTTTCGAGGTATAAACTCGAATTACTTGTGGCTCTAAAACTCTATGACAGAGCCATTGAGGAGGTTTCCTCTATGGTGGCCAATAATCCCCGCAATGGGGGCAACTATACAATGCTTGCAATCCTCTACGACAACATCAAGAAGGACTCTCTGGCGGAGGCGAACTATAAAAAGGCATTGGAGATTAATCCGGAGGAGACCTCTACCCTATTCTATTTGGCCAATTTCTACAAGAGCCGTGGGTTTGATGAGCCGTTCTTGGGTGTGGTGCGCACTCTGTTTTTGAGCGACGAGTTGTCGATGAGGGATAAGGTGGAGATGTTTGATTCTTCGGTTATTGACAACGAGGAGTTCTATCGCAAGAATTTCTACACCATCAACTCCCTGATATCCATCCTGAATGTGAAGTATCCCCGCGTATATGAAGTGAGTTGGCGCTATGCCGACCACCTGATACGCGCGGGTGAGTTGGAGAGGGCTTTGGAAATCTACAAGGAGTTTGCTGTCGACCCCACTGAGCCACGAGATGCCCTTCATAGGGTTATTGACATTGAGGACTATTTCGGCCGAAGGGACTCCGTGATGCACTACCTCGATATTGCCATAAGTCGAAACCCCTCCGATGAGGATTTCTACTTCCGCAAGGGGTATGAACTTTTGAAGGTGGGGCGTGAGAAGGAGGCCAAGAGTCTGTTTCGGAAGATTGTGAAGTTTGCCGATAGCGACGAGATTCGCAGTGTGGCCTATGCAACACTTGGTGACAGTGAGTCCAACCCCAAGAGGTCGGCAAAATACTATCGCAAGGCCCTTGAATACAACCCTCAAAATGCACGGGCTCTCAATAATTGGGCCTACTATATGTGTGAGGGTGGCGGCGATTTGGAGGAGGCTTTGGAGTTGAGCGTGGCTGCGTGTGAATTGGAGCCAAAGAATGCCACCTACCTCGACACCAAAGCGTGGATTTTGTTCAAGCTCGGCAGGCTTTCGGAGGCAAAGAAGATTATGCGTCAGGCCATTTCGCTCGACACCTCGGGCGATAGCACTCTCCTACTCCACTATGGCGACATTTTGGCTGCCGAGGGGGAGGTTTTTATGGCCGAGTTGTACTATAAACGCGCATTGGAGGCGGGCGAGGAGCCGGCAGTTATCGAAGAGCGCGTAGAGGCGTTGAAAAAATAGATAGTTAAGATATGAGGAGGCTTTGTTTGTTGGTTATGGCGGTTTTTCTGGCGGTGGGTGCTGCCAGCGGACAGACTATTGATGAACTCAACGCCCAAATTAAGCGCGCAGAGCAGGAGATTGCCAAAAATGAAAAGCTCCTCAAAGAGGTCACCGCCTCCAAAAAGAGCAACCAAACAGAGATAAAACTCCTCCAATCGAAGATTACGAGTCGCGAGAAGGTCGTCACTTCGCTCGGCAAGCAAATAAACATTATTTCCAAAGATATTGCCGCAAAACAAGGGGATATATCCTCGATGCAGAGCAACCTCGAAAAACTCAAAGGGGAGTACGCCGAGATGGTGAGGGTGGCCTATAAAAATCACCTTTTGGGTGCCCCACTCCACTTTATTTTCTCCTCGGAGGATGTGGGTGTGGCAACACATCGTTTGGGCCTTCTGGCGCGCTATAACAGGGCTTTGGAGCGAAGAGCCGAGGAGATTGCAGTCCGCACACAGGAGGTAGTGGGCGAGGTGGCCTCGCTCACTGAGCAGCAGAGCGCCCTCGATAAGACTCGCACAGAGCACCAAAAAACCCTCAAAACACTCGATAAAGAGAAGAAACAACTCTCCGATGCGGGCAAAAAACTCGCTGCCAACGAGAAGAAAATATCCAAAGAGTTGAAGAAAAAGCGCGAGGCGATGCGTAAGGCGCAGCAGACGCTCCAAAAAATCATTGACGAGGAGACTCGTAAGACCAAGCGCACGATGACCGATGCCGAGCGTAGGGCTGTAACGGCCCTGAACGGTAGGTTTGACCAGAATAGGGGAAAGATGTTGATGCCTGTGAATGGTGGTATCATAATCGAGCGATTCGGCAAACACCAACACCCCACCCAGAAGCACATCACGGTTGTGAATAAAGGTGTCAATATTGCTGCGCCCAAAGGCTCGGAGGTGTTCGCTGTCTTTGAGGGCGAGGTGGCAAGGGTGATGTTCATCAGCGGACTCAACAACTGTGTAATGTTGCGCCACGGTGACTACTTCACCATCTACTCCAACCTGGCAACCGTAAGCGTTAAGGCGGGTGATAAGGTGGGGACACAGACGAAGCTCGGAACCATCTCGGCGGGTGATAACCCCGATGATTACCAACTCCACTTTGAGGTGTGGTTCCACACCATCAACCAAGACCCTGAGATTTGGTTGGCTGATTAGTGATAAGTATTTGAAATTCAATAAAATAAATGGCTGTTCATTTCTATAACCAAGAGACCGACTACCTGCCCAAAGGGAGGGTGAGAATCAACCGATGGGTGAGGGATACTATCCACAATGAAGGATTTAGGGTGGGGGAGGTGAGCTACATCTTCTGCTCCTCGGAAAATCACATAGGTATCAACCGACAATACCTCGGACACGACTATTATACCGATGTTATCACCTTCGATTACAGCGACTTGGATGGGCGCGGGGTTGTTAGTGGTGACATCTTTATCGACCCCTTTACCGTGGAAGACAACGCCCACCTGTTGGGCACAAATCCCCAAGAGGAGCAGTTGAGGGTGATTATTCACGGAGTGTTGCACCTTTGTGGCTACAAGGATAAGAGCCCCGAGGAGGCAGCCCAAATGCGAGGTAAGGAGGATTTTTATCTGGCAAGATTAAAAGAGTTGTAGAATGAGATTCGACTACGATATAATTGTTGTGGGAGGTGGTCACGCGGGCTGCGAGGCGGCTTCGGCTGCTGCGCGTTTGGGTGCGCAAACCCTCCTGCTAACAATGGATATGACCAAGTATGCAAGTATGTCGTGCAACCCGGCAGTGGGAGGCGTGGCAAAGGGGCAGATTGTTAGGGAAATCGACGCGCTGGGTGGTCAGATGGGTGTCATTACCGACCGCAGTACCATCCAATTCCGTATGCTCAATCGCTCCAAAGGGGCGGCAATGTGGAGTCCGAGGGCGCAGTGTGATAAGGCCAAGTTCTCCGCTTTGTGGCGATATACGTTGGAGAATACACCAAATTTGAATCTTTGGCAAGACGCAGTAAATCAGCTACTTATAGAAGACCGAGAGGGTGGGAGAGAGGTCGCAGGCGTGGTAACACAAATGGGTGTTGTCTTTCGTGCAAAGGCAGTGATTCTTACCGCAGGTACATTCCTCGGAGGCCTGATGCACATAGGTCGCAATAGTGCCGCAGGAGGAAGGGCGGGAGATAGTGCTTCCTATGGCCTTACCGAGCAACTTGTGGGGCTTGGCTTTGAGGCGGGTAGGATGAAGACGGGAACACCCGTGAGGATTGACGTGCGCTCGCTTGCTCTCGATAAGTTTGAGCGTCAAGATGGCGATGAAAACCCCCAGAAGTTCTCCTTCCTGAAAAGGGTGCAACCTGTTGAGAATCAGAAGCCTTGCTACCTTGTCTATACCTCTTCCGAGGTGCACGATACACTTCGTGAGGGCTTTGGTGACTCTCCTCTGTTTCAGGGACTTATCAAGGGTATAGGCCCCCGCTATTGCCCGAGTATTGAGGATAAATTGAGGACTTTTGCCGATAAGGATTTCCACCAACTATTCCTCGAACCCGAGGGCGCGGATACCAACGAATACTACCTCAATGGCTTCTCTTCGAGTCTGCCCTGGCAGGTGCAGTGTGCGGCTTTGCAGAAGATTGAGGGGTTTGAGAGAGTGGAGATCTATCGCCCGGGCTATGCAATCGAGTACGACTATTTCCCACCAACACAGCTCAACCACACCCTCGAAACCAAACTTGTAGAAAACCTCTATTTTGCAGGTCAGGTAAATGGTACGACGGGCTACGAGGAGGCGGCCGCACAAGGTTTGGTTGCGGGTGTCAATGCTGTTCTCAAACAGCGAGGCGAGGAGCCTTTTGTGCTTTCGCGCGATGAGGCGTACATTGGAGTGCTCGTTGATGACCTTGTGACCAAAGGTGTCGATGAGCCCTATCGTATGTTTACCAGCCGTGCCGAATATCGCATCCTCCTTCGCCAAGACAATGCCGACAGAAGGCTCACCCCCATAGGTCGAAAATTGGGGCTTGTGGATGACGAAAGGTGGGCTGATTTTGAGCAAAAAAAATCGCTCGCAGAATCGCTTAAAAATTTCGTACAAAGGCAGGGTGTCGCACCAAGCGAAATTTCAGACTATTTAGAAAGTGTTGGTTCTGCACAACTTTCGCAGAAAAAGAAGATTGCCGATGTGTTAGTTCGCAACAATATTTCACTTTTTGACCTAATTGAGATAATTCCGCCCCTCAAAAAGTTTGTGACTACCCACAATATTGACCGAGAGGTTGTGGAGCAGGTCGAGATAGAGGTGAAGTACAGTGGCTATATTGAGCGCGAAAGGGCTATTGCCGACAAGCTTCAAAGGCTCGAAGAGATACGCATTCCCGAGGATTTTGACTTTATGAAGGTAACCTCAATCACTATTGAGGCTCGCCAGAAGCTCTCGCGCATCCGCCCCAAAACCATTGGCCAGGCCTCGCGCATTCCTGGCGTGTCGCCCGCAGACATCAATGTGCTCTTAATATTCTTTGGTCGCTAAAATTGTTCCACGAGGAACATTTGATGCAAATAGGGGATAATAAAAGAGAGTGTTCCACGTGGAACACTCTCTTTTGCGTTAGATATAGTGGGGATTATTTCTTCTGCAATTTCGCCCAAGTGTCTTTGAGGGTGACGGTGCGGTTGAATACCATCTTCTCGGGGGTGGTGTCTTTGTCCACGCAGAAGTAGCCAACCCTCTCGAATTGGAACCTGTCGCCAACCTTAGCCTCGCCAAGTGAACGCTCGCAATAGGCGGTCTTAACAACAAGCGATGTGGGGTTGAGATAGTCGGTGAAGACCTTGCCTTCCTCAACATCGTCGGGGCTCTCTTTTGCAAAGAGATTGTCGTACAGCCTCACCTCAGCCTCAACAGCGTCGGCTGCCGACACCCAGTGGATTACACCCTTAACCTTGCGGCCGTCCGACGAACCACCGCCTGCCGACTCGGGATCGTAGGTGCAGTGCAGCTCAACAATGTTGCCCTCTGCATCTTTGATAACCTCCTCACATTTAATGAGATAACCATAGCGCAAGCGCACCTCGCCATCGGGACGGAGGCGGTAGTAGCCTTTGGGAGGCTCCTCCATAAAGTCGGCACGCTCAATATAAATCTCCCTGCCGAAGGGTACCTCGCGTCTGCCGGCACTCTCATCCTCGGGGTTGTTTACACAGCTGAAACTCTCTCTCTTGCCCTCGGGATAGTTGGTGATAACAACCTTCAAGGGGTCGATAACCGCCATCCTGCGCTCGGCAACCTTGTTCAAATCCTCCCTCACGCAGTACTCCAAGAGCGAGAGATCGATCACGTTGTCCCTCTTTGCAACACCCACCTTCTCGGCAAATGCACGGATGGATGCGGGGGTGTAACCCTTACGACGGAGTGCGCAGATGGTAGGCATACGGGGGTCATCCCAACCTGTAACAACCTGGTCTTTAACAAGTTGGAGGAGTTTGCGTTTGCTCATAACCGTATAGGTCAGGTTGAGCCTTGCGAACTCATATTGGTGGCTTGGGAAGATACCGAGCTCCTCAATGAACCAGTCATACAAGGGGCGGTGAACGTCGAACTCCAAGGTGCAAATCGAGTGTGTGATGCGCTCGATGGAGTCGCTCTGTCCGTGTGCATAGTCATACATAGGGTAGATGCACCACTTGTTTCCTGTGCGGTGGTGTTCGGTATGGAGAATGCGGTAGAGGATGGGGTCGCGGAAGAGCATATTGGGGTGAGCCATATCAATCTTCGCACGGAGCACCTTCTCGCCATCGGCATACTTACCCTCCTTCATCTCCTCAAAGAGGCGCAAGTTTTCCTCCACCGAACGGTTGCGATAGGGGCTCTCGGTGCCCGCCTGCTGTACGGTACCACGACCGAGGCGAATCTCCTCTTGTGTCTGGTCGTCAACATAGGCTTTGCCCTTCTTAATCAAGAGGATAGCCCACTCGTAGAGCTGGTCGAAATAGTCCGAGGCGTAACGCTCCACAGCCCAGTTGAAGCCGAGCCACTTGATGTCCTCCTTGATGGAGTCCACATACTCGGTATCCTCTTTCACGGGGTTGGTGTCGTCGAAACGGAGGTTGCACTTGCCACCATAACGCTCTGCCAGACCAAAGTTCAGGCAGATACTCTTGGCGTGACCGATGTGCAGATAGCCGTTGGGCTCTGGCGGGAAACGGGTTTGAATCGCGCCTCCGGTCTCGGCGATATAATTTTCGATAATCTCCTCTACAAAGTTGAGCGACCTCTCTTTGGGTGCTTCATTGGTTTTTACTTCCATAACGAACCTAATTAGTCTATATTAGTGCAAAGATACCGAGAGGAATTCAAAATTCAAAATTCAAAATTCAAAATTGAGGTGCGCCGATGTCGCGAGAGCTGAAATTTCCTCTAAATTCCTTGAATTCCATAATTGGGAAGATAGACGGTATCTCGATACGGAATATCTGTGCCGTAACGGCACTTTTGTGCTGGGATTCCGAAGCGCGGCTGTGGATAGAAATCGCAACGGTAGGTTGCATTAAAAGTTTTTGGTGAAGCTTTTTACAAAAAGCTTCGAAGAAAAAGTACAAAAAGAAAAAGGCCCACTGAGATAATCAGCGGGCCTTTTTCTTTTAGAATGGAAGGTCGTCGAGCGAGTCCTCCATTGCGGGCTGAATGGCGGGCTGGTAGGGTACCGCCTGGGGCTCCGCAAGGTGGGGTGTTGCCACGGGTTGTGGGGTGGGGGTGTAGGTCTGACCTGCACCATAGCTTTGGGGCGCACCGGCACTTGGAGCCACACCACCTTCGCGTTTGCCGAGGAGTTTCATATCGTCGGCCTGAATCTCTGTCGAGTAGCGTTTGTTGCCGCTCTGGTCGGTCCATTCGCGGGTACGGAGGCGGCCCTCAATGTAGATTTGCGAGCCCTTGCGCACAAAGCGATCAACAACATCTGCGAGGTTGCGCCAGAGGGTGATGGTGTGCCACTCGGTGTGCTCGGTAGCCTGCTGTGTCTCGCGGTTGAAGTACCTCTCGGAGGTTGCGAGCCTTACGCGCGCGGTCTTAACACCGCTTTCGAGGGTGCGGACTTCGGGGTCGGCGCCCACATTGCCCACAAGTATAACTTTGTTAATCATAGTCGATGTTTTGGGTTTTTTATTAAAGTGTTTTGAGTAGTTCGGTAAAGAGTTTGGTCATATTCTTCTCGGCGAGTTTGCCATTCTCCTGCACCTCCTCGTGGGAGATGGAGGTGTTCTCCATAGTGTCGGTGATAATCGACACGCCAAAGACAGGAATATCCATATGCCTTGCGGCGATAACCTCGGGAGCGGTGGACATACCCACAGCGTCGCCACCGATGAGTTTCACCCACATATACTCCTTGGGGGTTTCGAAGGTGGGACCTGTAAGTGCCACATAGCAACCATACTGCAACTTGATGCCCTCCCTCTCGGCAATCGCAGTTGCACGCTCAATAAGCTCGGGGTTGTAGGCGTCGTTCATTGCGGGGAAACGGGGGCCGAGTTCGTCAATGTTGCGACCAATCAGGGGGTTGGGGATGAGGTTGATGTGGTCGTTGATGACCATCACGTCACCCACGCGGAAGGTGGAGTTCATCGAGCCCGCAGCGTTGGACACGAAGAGTGTCTTAATGCCGAGGAACTTCATAACCCTCACGGGGAATACCACCTGCTGTGCGGTGTAGCCCTCGTAGTAGTGGAACCTGCCCTGCATAGCCACCACCTTTTTGCCTCCGAGTGTGCCGAGGATAAGCCTACCACTGTGGCCCTCAACGGTCGAAACGGGGAATCCGGGAATCTCCGAGTAGGGAATCGAGTGCTCAATCTCAATCTTCTCTACCAAGCCACCTAAGCCCGTACCAAGAATAATACCCACCTCGGGGGTGAAACTTGTGCGCTCGCTGATATAACGAGCCGCACCTTTTATTGCGTTAATCATAGTCTTCGTTGTGTTGGTTAATTACATCCTTTCGAGCATACCCATAATGAGTGCGCTCATTCGTTTCTCGGCCTTTGCGCCCTCCTCCTGCACCTCTTCGTGGGTGGATTTCTGACCACTGAATGCAGCGTTGGTGATAATCGAAATGCCGAATACGGGTAGGCCCATATGGCGAGCAGCGATAACCTCGGGTGTGGTGGACATACCCGCAGCGTCGCCACCGATAGCCTTGAAGTAGCCATACTCCTTGGGGGTCTCGAAGGTGGGACCTGTGGTGCCCACATAGCAACCATACTGCAACTTAATCTTCTTCTCGGCCGCCACCTCGGTTGCGAGTGCGCCCAGAGTCTTGCTGTAAGGCTCGCTCATATCGGGGAAGCGGGGGCCCAACTCGGGGCAGTTGGTGCCGATGAGCACATTGGGGATGAGGTTGATGTGGTCGGTGATGACCATCAGGTCACCCACGCGGAACGACGAGTTGATGCCGCCACTCGCATTGGAGACAAAGAGGTTCTGGATGCCCAACATCTTCATAACCCTCACGGGGAACACCACCTGCTCGGGCGCATAGCCCTCATAGTAGTGGAACCTGCCCTGCATAGCCACCACCTTTTTGCCACCGAGGGTGCCGAAGATAAGCCTTCCTGCGTGGCCCTCAACGGTCGAAACGGGGAAGTTGGGAATCTCATTGTAGGGGAGCGAGTGGGCAATCTCGATGTGGTTTACGAGGCCACCCAAGCCGGTGCCGAGGATAATACCAACCTCGGGCTCGAAATTCACCTTCTCCCTGATAAATTCTGCTGTTGATTTAATAGTGTTTATCATAACTTCTTGTTTTTGAGTTCATATTTGAGTTTTTCCACGAAGACCTCCGCATCTCCGTCGCGGAAATTGAGTTCTATGGGTAGGACAAACAATCGTTTCTGTAACACCTCGGGGATATGTTTGCGGGAGGTTAGTTTCACCCCGTCTTTCTCGGTGGTCACCACCACAACATTCTCTCCCAGCGAGGCCACCTTCTCGGCCAGAGCCCTAATATCCCTCACTTTGTAGATGTGGTGGTCGCCAAAGACAACTTTTTCCACAACATTGTACTGCTTCTCCAATGAGCCGAAGAATCGCTCGGGATTGGCTATACCTGCCAAGGCTACAACTTTACTGCCAGAAGGTATTGTTGTGGGGGCAACATCCGAGAATATTGGTCGTGGAGCCAGCTGTCGGGTATCCGTAAAGAAGATTTTTTGGTAGGGCGAGGGTTTGAGCTCCTTTTGGGCAATATTGCGCTCAATGGGCGACATACCCACGGGCGTTTTGGTTATGAGCAGAAATTCCGCGCGGTAGAGCTGCGAGGGGCTGTCGCGCAATGTTCCTGCGGGGAGCATACGGTTCTTATAGGGGGGCAATGAGTAGTCCGAAAGCAAGATGCTCACCTTCGGAGCGAGCGAGCGGTGCTGGAAGCCGTCATCCATAACGATGAGATTTACCTCGGGGTGCTCGGCCATAATGCGCCTAACGCCCTCGGTGCGCTTCTCACACACCACAACCACCACATCGGGGAATTTGCGCTTAATCTGTTTGGGCTCATCTCCGACTCGCAGGAATGAATCATTCACCCCCACTTCGATATAGCCCTTTGTGCGCCTGCGGTACCCTCTCGACAGCACCGCAACGCGGTACTCGCCCGAGAGTCTGCGCACAAGAAACTCCACAGCGGGGGTTTTGCCCGTACCCCCAACCGCAATGTTTCCCACACACACAATCGGCACATCGAAGTGTTCACTACGCAGCACCTTCATATCGTAGAGCCAGTTACGAAAACCAACCCCTGCGCCATAAAGAGCTGCCGCAATGCTTTTCAATACTCCCATAATTTATACTGTTTTGTTTGTTTCTCCCCTCTATCGTTCTCTCGAACTGCGGACTTTGTTTCGCTGAATCATCACCCTCAACATCTCCGGAGTGCGACAACTCACCAAGTAGCGTTTTTTTGTCGTGTGGATGGCTACGCAGCCACTCCTCCGCGAGGCATACACCCTGTAAACACTCCACCTTCGGAGGTCCAAGTATCGCCCATAGTAGCCCCCAAAGCCATAGATGCCCAGCAGTGGCACCTTGCCACCAAAGCCCTCGGAGCCCAACACCTCGACATCTACAATCGTGTGCAGAGGTATGTAGGTCGTCTCCACCAAGCAGCGCAACTCCAACTCATCCTCGGTGAGGATTATGCGCCTCGGCACCGATAACAAGAACAACGCAACCAACACCACAGCCGTTGTCGTTGCCCACGCAGCGATATAGTAGGCCCCCGAGGCTATGCACCACAAGTAGGCACACACCCCACCCAATAAGAGGATGGTTATCACCGATACCCACCAAGCCCTCCTATCAAGCCCTCCATATCTGAATTTTATCTTCATTCCTTTTTTTCGCACCTTTTTGTAAAAAGGTGCCCCAAAAATTTTTAGGCGAAACTACGTTTCGCTTTTACATTTGCTCTACCCGATTAGGGAGAGTAGGGAATTTAGGGAGTTTAGGGACAAAGTCCTTAATAAACCTCTGCGCCACAGGCGCACCACAATTCTCAATTTTCAATTCTCAATTCCCGATTTAATTATTGCCTCCGCGATAATTAAATCAATGGGCGTGGTAATCTTCAAATTACCCCTCTCTCCCTCATAGTAGTGGAGTTCAACACCCGCGCTCTCTACAACGGTCGCGTCATCGGTGAAGCTCTCCTGCCACTCGTGTTCGTAGGCCTTCGTCAGCAGACCACTCTCGAAGATTTGGGGTGTCTGTATGGCGTGCAGTTTGCTACGATCCACAACCTGCAATTCGCCCTCAATCTCCATCCTGAACGAATCCACAGCCGGGGTGGTTGGTATGGCCGAACCATTCGTTACTGCGCACTCCAAGCCACGCTCAATCATAGCCCCCGAGAGCAATGGGCGGACACCATCGTGTATGGCCACAATGTCGCACTCTCCCAACTCACCGAGGCCGTTCCTTACGGAGTCGTATCGTGTGGCACCACCCGTGCAGACGCAATGTGTTCCCACCAAGCCACACTCCCTTGCGAGTTCGCTCCACAACCCTTGTTGTTCGGCGGGTAGCACTACAACCATCCGGTCGGCATAGGGCAGCCACTTGCGCACGGTGAGGGCCAAGATGGGTTCTCCCCCCACGCGCAAAAATTGCTTGGGAACATCGGCACCCATACGGCTACCGCTACCCCCGGCAACAATCACTACTCCTATTTTCTTATCCTTCCACACGGTATATCTCAATTAACCACGCTCTGTGTGTTCTAAAATGCTCCCGCTCGGCAGAGCCTACAATAGGCCCATCCACCCTTCGGGCACCCCCCCCAAAAAAACTTAGTGGAGGAGAATAAAATTCTCAATTCTCAATTCTCAATTCTCAATTCTCCCAAGTGCCTTATACATCGCACCCCTCTCAACCTTCATTCTCACCGAGTCGGCTGCGGTGTAGACCACAGCGGGGCGAGAGGAGGGGTAGAGATCGTAGCTGTTGATTGCCTCCTCGGGTGCGAGTTCTCCGGCCAGCTCCGCCAGAACTCTATCCTTGATATCTTCAAACCTCTCGCGGTTGGCCTCCTTGATGGGCTCCACGGGGTTGGAGGGTATCTTCAATGGGTCAATAGCCTTGCCGTTTTTATAGATGCGGAAGTCGAGGTGGGGGCCTGTTGAAGCACCCGTATTACCCACATAGCAGATGGTCTGACCTTGCGACACGCGCGTGCCAACATTGATGCCTTTGGCATACTTGCTCAAATGGAGGTATGAGCTGGTGTAGCCATTGGTGTGTTTGAGTTTGAGCACATTACCTCCGCCATTCTTATCCCAATACTTGGCCGTAACCGTACCATCGGCAATAGCCACAACGGGGGTGCCGGTGGGTGCAGCATAGTCCACACCGAGGTGGGGACGGCGCACCTTGTAGATGGGGTGGAGGCGGTTGGGGTTGAACTTCGAGCTGATGCGAGTGAATTTCAGCGGTGCTTTGAGGAATTGCTTGCGCATACTCTTGCCGTCCTCATCCCAATAGCTCAACTTGCCACCCTGCTCAAAGGGAATAGCGTAGTAATCCTTGCCCGCGTGGGTAAATTTGGAGCCCCAGACGGTGCCCACACCCACACTCTTGTCATCAATGTACCTCTCATCGAACACCACAGTGAAGGTGTCGCCTTCGTGGAGGGCAAAGAAATCGACGCTCCATCCGTAGATATCCTCGATTTCGATTGCGAGGGCTCCGGGGATATTCTCCGCCACGAGGCTGTTCCAAAGCGAACTCTCAATAGTGGCGGTCACACTGCGGCGCACCAACCTCTCCTCCTTCTGCTCGGAGTGGATGTTGAGATTGTTTTCGCCATCGAGCGAGATGAAGAGGATGTCGCGGTTGCTGTACTCATAGACAAAGTGGCGCAGGTGGTTGCCGAGCGAGTCGCTCTGGGTGAAGATTGTCCACTGCTCACCCACCTTCATCTTGCCGAAGTTGTAGGTCTTCTTCGACTCCTGATAGATGCGGTTGATATTTACCTGCGAAGTGTAGCCATCGAGCAGGTGGGAGAGGGTTTGTCCGCTCTCCACCTTGCCCTGCACAATTTCGTATTTGCTCGTGTCGAAACCATAGAGCAACTCCACCTCAGCCTTCGAGTCATCCCCCTTTGTGCTGCGATGTCCCGAGGAACACTTGACACAGCACATTGTGGTGGTCACGATGAGCGAGATTACTATTGCGGGAATCTCCCAACGAACAAAGATATTTCCAAATTTAAGTCCCTTCATTTCCGAGATATGTACTCGTTTTATTTGTTAGCCAAAGAGATGTTGTTCCGTGTAATTAGTTGATAGTGGGAAGGTTGGAGTAGTTTGCCGAGTAGTAGAGCATCTGCTCGATGTAGTTGTCGGGGTACTCAATCTTCACATCCACAACTTTGCCATCCTTCTCCACGAGGGTGTAGATGGGGTTGATGAAGCCCGAGTAGGGTTTGATGCCGAGTGTTGCGTAACGCTCCAAAACCTCCTTGTGCAAGTCGCGGTCAATCTTCACAGCATAGTTCTCAACAAGAGCCTTACCGGCCTCGAAGTCACCCTCCGACTTGATGCGCTGAACCTCATAGAGCATCTCGCCAAAGAGTTCGCGCAGACGCTCGAAGTTATTTACAACAACGTAGGTCTTGCCATCCTGCTTAACCCACTCGATAACATTCTCCTCTTTGCCCCTCTCGTAGCACCACTCGGCAATGAGTTTGCGGTTCTGCATATGGCTCTCCACAACGTCTTTGCCAAGCTCGATACGCGAGAATTGAGTCATCATACCGTTCATAATGTACTCGGCATACTGTGCTTTTGCCACATCAAACGAGGGAACAAGACCAAGCTCAACGAGTTTCTCGTCACCGAGGTAGTAAAGACCAAAGAGGTCGGCACGAGCCTCCTCCAAAGTTGAGGAGTATTTGCCAAGTTCGCCACCTTTGGTGCCGGGAGCGAGCTGTCCCGAGCCGTGACCAAGGCACTCGTGGATGTCGGTGTGGAGGTTGTCGCCAATGGAGCCATATTTGTTGATGCGCTCCCTATCCTCTTTGCGAAGCACAAACTCCTCGTCGAAGCCATTACCCTTTGCGCTCTCTGCGTAGGCCTCGGTGATGTTGTCGATGGTCACCGACTTCGAGCCGTGCTCCTTGCGAATCCAGTCTGCATTGGGGAGGTTGATACCGATGGGGGTTGCGGGGTATGCGTCACCTGCGAGGGTTGCAGCGGTGATAACCTTTGCCGAAACACCCTTCACCTCGGGTTTGCGGAATGCGGGGTTGATGGGGGCGTGGTCCTCAAACCACTGTGCGTTGTCGCTGATGAGCTCCGTGCGGCGCGATGCTTCGAGGCTCTTGAAATTCACAATACTCTCCCAAGCACCCTTCCTGCCGAGGGGATCACCGTAGTCCTCGGTGAAGCCATTCACGAAATCGACGTGGCTGGCGGTATCCTCAGTCCAAGCGATGTTGAACTCATCGAAGAGGCGGAGGTTGCCACTCTTATAGTACTCCACAAGTGTGAGAATAGTCGATTTTTGGGGCTCCTCGGCAACACCGGCAGCCTTTTCGAGCCAATAGCAAATCTGCTCCAAAGCGTTACTATACATACCACCCACCTTGTAGGTCTGCTCGTAGATTTTGCCATTCTTCTTTACGAGTTTGCTGTTCAAGCCGTAGGAGATGGGGCGAGGATCGTTCTGTGCGGCCATACCTGCATAGAAGGCCTCTGCCTCCGCCTGAGTAAGCCCCTCATAGTAGTTCATTGAGGATGCCTTCAATACATCGCTGACACCTGCCTGCACAAGGCGCGAGGGGTAGAGCTCGGGGTTGAAGATGATGGGAACGATGGTGTCCAACAGAGCCACCTTCGAGCCGAAGGCCTCAACGGGGAACTTGTCGGCATTGCTGTTTGCCACCAGCTCACCCATAAAGTAGTCGCGCGAGAACTCGGGTGCGAACTTGTCGTTGCCATAGTGGTGGTGGATACCGTTGGCGAACCACACTTTTTTGAGGTATTTCTCGAATTTAGCCCACTCTTCGCACTCTTTGTCACCTTTGTAGGTGGTGTAGATAGCTTCGAGGGTGCGGCGAATGGCCAGATTGTACTTGAAATTCTGGTCAAACATAATATCCCTACCCCAGAGAGCGGCCTGATTGAGATAGTAGATAAGCTCCTTCTGATTGAGGGGCAACTCCTCGAATCCGTGTACCTGATAGCGAAGTACTTTGATGTCGTCGAAGGAGTCTATTTGCCATTGGAAATTGTCGGTTTTACCCGAAGAACACGATACTGCCATAGCCATAAGCGAAGCAAAAAGCGAGAAAATGGTTAATTTTTTCATTGAGTTTTGGTTTTGAATTTGTCTATTTGGGGCAAATATAGCAATTTGTTTTGGATTTTCTATATGAAATATAGAAGAGAGTGGAAAAATTGAAAGTTGAAAGTTGAAAATTGAAAATGAGGGCGAAACAAAATGGTGTTTTTTTTGTCAGTTCTCAAATTTATTCATACTTTTGTGAGTTCGTTGGGAGGTTTGTGCCTTGCCAATGAGCAAAAATCGAAGTTGAACTAATGGCAAAAAAGGAAATGGATGATGTCCCTGTCAGTAAAATTTGCAGCCCCTGCGACTCTAAGCGCAGTGCCATTGGTCTATGGCTTGCGCACCGCTAATACGCTGGCGGTCGAGGTCGCACTACTTACACAAGATGAAATAGCTCTTGCTTTGGCCGAAGGACGTGTCGATGTGGCGCTTCTCTCGTCTGATGTTGCGCGCACCATCTCGGGTGTGAAAATCGTCACTGATTTCTGCGTGGCATCTGCCGAGAAGGGTGGCTCGTTGAGTCTTGCCGACGAGTGGGGTGTGTCGCCCGATGTGCCTGTTTATGGCGTGTTGCTCGCACGCGAGGATACCCCTCTGGATGTTCTCGACGAGATTGAAAAGTCGCTCACCACAGGCGTGGAGCGCATCTATGAAGCGCTCCTCTCGCAGGCTGAGTGCCCCAAAATCGAGGATTACAACTACCTCACCACAACTGTTGACTATCTGTTTGACGCTAAAAAACATACGGCATTGGAGGCCCATTGGAAAAAGTGCAAAAAGGCTGCCTCCCACGCCAACCCGGGCTGACTGAAATAAGGAGCCGCAGGGGGTGTAAGACACTCGGCTGACGGCTGTCCATTCGGACAATTTAAGGAAAACACGTTCACCTCTAAATCCGAACAGCCCATACAATGATTACAATTTACCTCAAACAATACAACAAAATAGTGCGCGAAGCCGACATTAAGCTCTTTGATGAACTCGGCTACGACGATATTTTGTGGATCGACCTTCTCTCGCCCACGATTCAAGAACGTAAGGCCGTTGAGAATTTTATGGAACTCAACCTTCTGACACGTCAGCAGATAGAGGAGATTGAGTCCACCTCTAAGTACTCCGAGACGGAGAACGCAATCTTTTCCAACACCAACTTCTTTGTCCCCACCTCCGATGGCTTTACCGTTGAGCCCGTGTCGTTCATTGTGAGTGAGGGTGTCTTGATTACCACTCGCAATGCCGAGTTCCGCACCTTCAACGAGGCAGCAAAGAGGTTGCAGATGAACACCCGCGCCTACAATACGGGTTATCACCTTCTTATCTCCATTTTGGAGGTGAGGATTGATGCCGACGCGGACTTGGTAGAGAATGTTGCAAAGCAGATTGCCCAGCTCAGCAAGGAGATTTCGGTTGATGGCGAGGTCGATAAGCGCGACATTACCCGCATCAACAGTTTGCAGGAGCAGACTATGTTGATTCGTGAGAATATCTTTGACCGCCAGCGAATCCTTTCGGGTATCCAGCGAAGCGAGCGATTCCCCAACGATATCTACCCTCGCTTGCAGTTGATGATGCGCGATGTGCAGTCACTCATTTCGCACGCCGATTTCAGCTTTGAGCGTCTGGACTACTTGCAGGATACGGCACTTGGTCTGATTACCATTGAGCAGAACAACTCGTCGAAGATTTTGGCCCTCGCTTCGGTGGTCTTCCTCCCCGCAACTTTGGTGGCGAGTATCTATGGTATGAACTTCAAGAAGATGCCCTTCCTTGATTGGGACAACGGTTGGATTATCGCAATGCTTCTGATTGTCGCTTTGGCGGGTGGAACGTACCTTATTTTTAAGCGAATAAAGTAGCGAATTTTTCAAACAATAAAAAAGGTCTAAACTCTTGTGGTTTAGACCTTTTGTTTTCAATAACGTACCTTATTTTTATCCCAAAAGTTTAGAATAAAAATGAGGTGCCGATTTGGAATACGGAATTGCGGTTATCGGGCACCGAAATGTAGTAATATCCGTTGAGGGTATTGGAGATTCCGTTGTGGGTTTGGGTGATTCCAAGGGTGTAACGCGCCTCAATGGAAGTGGTTTTATCCAAGAGCCATTGTACTCCCACGGTAGCCCCCAAATCAATTGGGTGAAAAGCCTTGCTGTCGAAGTATTCGACACCGCTTACAATCTCGTCGCCCGTAATAGAGGGGGCCTCGTATTCGCACTTGGCAATCAAGAATACACCCAGCTGCACGCCGGCCAAAAAGCGCAATCTTTGGCCATCACCCAACTCCATCTGGTACTGTCCCATAATGGGGATGTTGAGGTAGTCGTAGCAATACTCCATATAGACTCCGTCGCTATTCTCCATACAGGTAGCACCCTGTTCGGAGAGGGTGATGTCGGCGCCAACACCCCACTGATTGTTGAAAAAGTAGTTGCTGACAAAGCCTGCATAAAAGCCAATTTGTGGGAGTGTGTTGTCGATACCAATTAGCGAAGAGAAGGCAAGACCATCCCTTACACCCCACTCAAATCCTTGTGCATTAGAGTTTTGGGTGTTGAGAGTGGTGAGTCCAAGCAGTAATGCGAGGGTGATTAGAAGTTTGTGTTTCATTGTTTTTTGTTTTTATGTTGCACCAAAAGTATACAAAAACTCCGACATCCACAAGAGTGTGAGTGTCGGAGTCGGCAATCTTGTGGTTAGTTATGGCGAATTTTAGAATTGGTAGAATACGCCAATCTGCAATACGCCTTGTTTGCCGAAGCCCTCGCGGGTAACCTCACCCTCGTCGTTTTTGAGAGTGGGGAAAACATTGGTAAGACCAATGTTGTAACGTGCATCTACGCCGATATTTGCAGTGAGTTTGTACTGTGCGCCAACTACGAGCGAGAAATCAAAGCCACTGTAATCCTCAACAGCCTCGGGCTCATACTCGGTAGCTTTATCGTCGGTGGTGATGGTCGAAGCGTAGTTGAAGCCGGTTGCGAAGCCCAGCTGGGGGCCTACATAGGCTGCAAGATTTGCGAAGTGAGCCTTTGCCAAGATGGGTACATTTACATAGCCAGCACTATATGCGGTGTCGGTAGTTGATGCGGCACCCAGGAGGCCGCTGCTTGTTTCAACCTTAGTATTTACACCCTGCATCGAGTAGTTCAACTCAACCTGCACACCCAACATAGGCATTACCATATACTCTGCCCACGCGCCAACGTTGAAACCAACTTTCATCGACTGGCTGGGGGTAACTTTTGCGAGATCACCGAAGTCCAAACCGTTATCCTCCGAGGTCATACCGCTAATTGTGGCGAGGTTTCCGCCTACTTTCACACCAAAGTTAAGTTGTGCAAATGCGCCGGTTGCTACAACCAACGCCATCAAAGTAATCAGAATTTTTTTCATGGTTTTGTTTGTGTTTTAATTTGTGGTTAATTAGTCGTTATACTTTTTTTAGTTGTTACGAAGATAGCAATTATTTTCCAAACCGACACCCTCTTTTCGTTTTTTTCTTCGCTATCATCCTCTGTTAGAGAGGTTTTGTTATAATATAAACACGCGCCATCTGTTTTATAACCCTCTGCCAAATAAAAAACCCCACACCAACGTGCGGGGTTTTGCTCTATACCATATAAATGGTTGGGCCTATTTCAGAGGTTTGATATCTTTCACCCTAAGTTGCGGAGTGGTTGTTCCACGGTAGTGGTTCTCCACAATGGAGTAGCAGACATCAATGGGCCTACCGTTGCGAATCCACTCGTAGTGGGTGGGCTGCTGGAAGGCGATAGCACCAATTGTGGTGTTGGGTTTCTGCCTCTGGGTAAGATCCATTTTCAGGTGCTCCAACTCTGCACCCACGAGTTTCGCATCACCCCTATTGCTCACGCCACGAGTGGCAAATACGGGTGCCGTATTACCAGGGCCGAAGGGTTGGAAACGCGACAACACGGCCCTAAACGAAGGAGTGATATCGCTGAACAACAACTCCGAGTCGATATCCACCTGAGGCACAAGCAGCGCGGGGTCGATGTGCTCCTCAACGTAGGCGTGGAAGCGGCGCGTGAACTCCTCGATATTCTCAGGTTTCATCGTGAGGCCCGCAGCGTACATATGGCCACCGAAGTTCTCCAACAAATCCGAGCACGACTCCACAGCCTGATAGAGGTCGAAGCCTGCAACCGAACGAGCCGAGCCCGTGGCGAAGTTATTACTCATTGTGAGTACAACGGTGGGTTTATAGTATGTTTCGATAAGCCTCGAAGCGACAATTCCCACAATACCCTTCATCCATTTGGGGTTGTAGATGACAATACTCTTGTGCGACTTCATCTCCTCGCTACTCTCAATGATGTCGTGGGCCTCTTGGGTGACATTTCTATCAATGCTCTTGCGGCTCTGATTGAACTCGTCGATAATATCGCCACACTTCTTCGCCTCCGTTTCGTCCCTCTCAATGAGCATCTCCACCGCCTTGTGACCACCCGAAGGTGCTGCGTCGGGGTCGGCGGGATCCACCCTCATCCTACCAGCGGCATTGATACGGGGGCCAATCTTGAAGACGATGTCGTCGATGGTGATGATGTGTTTGTCGAGTCCGCAGATGCGGATAATGGAGCTCAGGCCCTTGCGGGGAGCGTCGTTGAGTCGTTTCAGACCATAGTAGGCCAAGATGCGGTTTTCGCCCGTGAGGGGTACAATGTCCGCAGCTGTGCTCACCACAACCAAGTCGAGGAGTTTTTCCACCTCACTGAATGGAATACCTCTCTTCTGGGCGTAGCCCTGCATCAACTTGAAGCCCACACCACAGCCCGAAAGCTCATCGAATGGGTAGTGGCAATCCTCCCTCTTGGGGTCCAAAACCGCTACCGCCTCCGGAATGGAGTCACCCGGCAGGTGGTGGTCACAAATGATGAAATCAATCCCTTTTGTCTTGGCATAGGCGACCTTTTCAACCGCTTTGATACCGCAGTCGAGTGCGATAACAAGGCTCACACCTTTCCTCTCGGCATAGTCAATACTCGATATCGACACACCGTACCCCTCCGTATAACGGTCGGGGATGTAGAATGTGAGGTTTTGATGTCCTCTGCTGCGCAGGAATGTGTAGACCAACGCAACCGCCGTACAACCATCCACATCGTAGTCGCCATAGACCATAATTTTCTCACCGGTCCTGACGGCTTTGTCGATGCGCTCCACGGCTTTATCCATATCCTTCATCAGGAATGGGTCGTGGAGGTCGGAGAGTTTCGGGTTGAAGAACCTCGTAGCCTCGTTGTAAGTCTCTATGCCTCGTTGTACAAGTAAGTTGGCAAGCACAGGGGGGATGTTGAGTTGCGAAGAGAGGTTTGCCACCTTCTCGCTCTCGCCCTGTGGCTTGATTACCCAACGTTTGTCAATTGGCATAATCTTTTAGTATTTATTTTATTAACGTCTAATTTCTGCGCCAAATGGTGGAGTAGTCGCTCTTTGACTACCTCCACATCTATCCTCTCACCCAACTCCCTCTCCATCGAGGTCGCTGTGCGGTCGGTAAAACCACAAGGGTTGATGTAGTCGAAGTACCTCAACTCTGTGTTTACATTCAGGGCGAAGCCGTGCATTGTCACCCACCTCGAAGATTTGACACCAATGGCACAAATCTTCCTCGTTGGTCTGTGGGGCTCCACAATCCATACCCCCGAGGCACCCTCCACTCTCTGGCAGGCGATGCCCCACTCGGCCATTGTCGCAATCACTGCGCCCTCAATGGCATCAATATAGGCCTTCAAGCCTATGCCCAGCTGGCTCAAATCCAAGATGGGGTAGCCGACAATTTGTCCGGGGCCGTGGTAGGTGATGTCACCTCCGCGGTCGATGTGGAAAAACTCCGCTCCAATACTTTTCAAGAACTCTTCGGCAACCAGCAAGTTGCTCTCCTTGCCACTCTTGCCAAGTGTATAGACGGGGTTGTGCTCCACCAGCAGAACGGTCTGCTCGGGCCTCTCTCCCGCCACTTTTTGTGCGATGGCATCCTCAAAGAGTCTTTGTTGCAACTCCCAGCACTCGCCGTAGCCCATTGTGCCCAAATCTACAACATTCAACTCCATAGCCATCTCCTCTTTTACTCCTTTTTGCACGCATCTACCGCGCGGTCTGCCAAATAGGACGACCTCACAAGGGGTGCGCTTGCAACATACTTAAAGCCCATAGCCAGAGCCTCCTCTTTGAGAGTGTCGAACTCCTCGGGTGTCACATACCTATCCACGGGGTAGTGTTTGGCCGTTGGGCGGAGGTATTGACCGAGTGTCACAATCTCAACACCCACCTCCCTCAAATCGCGCAAGGCCTGCAAAACCTCCTCGTGGGTTTCGCCCAAGCCGAGCATTATGCCACTCTTTGTGGGGATGCCACTCTCGGACATAATTCTCAACGCTTCGAGCGAGGTGCGATACTTCGCCCTTGACCTCACAAGGGGAGTGATTCGCTCCACCGTTTCGAGGTTGTGTCCCACAATGTGGGGGCGGGTGGCAAGAGCCACCTCAATGAGCTCCCTCCTGCCGTCAAAATCGGGCAGAAGAACCTCAACTGTCGTGTTTGGATTAATAGTCTTGATAGTGCCCACAACCCTTTGCCAGTGTTCCGCTCCGGCATCTGCGAGGTCGTCGCGATCCACCGAAGTGATAACAGCGTGACGGAGTCCCATTAGGCGTATGGACTCTGCAACCCTTTCGGGCTCATTGTGTTCGATAGGCAGCGGCTTGCCCGTGGGTGTTGCGCAAAACTTGCAACCTCTGGTACAAATATTTCCCAGAATCATAAAGGTTGCCGTCTTACGACTCCAACATTCGGCTTTGTTGGGGCATTTGCCGCTACTGCAAATAGTGTGCAAGCCATATCGCTCGACTATGTGTGCAACTTCGGCAAAACCCTCACCATCGTGAAGTTTAATTTTTAGCCACTCGGGCTTGATAAGTCGCGTTACCTTGTCATTAAGGTTAGGCATTAAAAATTACTATTTTTCCAATTAGCGCAAAAGTACGCATAAGATTTCAAAATTCAAAATCCCGACACACCTATTTTTATAAGAGGGTGGGAATTGTGCGCAACCCACAATCTTTAACCCCCAAATTCCAACCCCGTAGGTGTTTCGGCACCCACACAAAAACAAGGGGTTCAAAATGGGCACAAGAAAACCACATCCGTAGTTTTGCCAAGGATGGATTGTTGAGGGGTTTTTGTGCCAAAAAAAGGAGCGAGTCCGCAGCCTACTTTGGTGTAGGTGGGGAACTCGCTCTCTGAATTTTGGTGCAAAAAACACCAACAAGATGAACTTGGATTACTCGTCTTTCTCTTCCTCTTGGTAAGCTTTGAGAAGTTTGTCCTGAACGTCGGCGGGAACCTGCTCATACGAAGCGAACTCCATAGTGTAGGATGCGCGACCGAGGGTCAAAGCACTCAAAGTGGTCGAGTAGCGGTAGAGCTCTGCCAGAGGCACCCTTGCGTTGAGGCGGCTATAAGCACCCTCGGCGTTCATACCCATAATCTGGGCGCGACGACCGTTGAGGTCACTCATAATATCACCCATATTCTCGCTGGGAACCAAAATCTCTACATTGTAGATGGGCTCCAAAATCTTGGGACCGGCATTGCGGAAGGCCTCTTTGAAGGCGTTGCGAGCTGCCAATACAAACGAAATCTCATTCGAATCTACGGGGTGCATCTTACCATCGTAGATAACTACGCGGATGTCGCGAGCGTACGAACCGGTCAAGGGACCCTCGTTGAGTTTATCCTTGATACCCTTCAAAATTGCGGGCATAAAGCGTGCGTCGATAGCACCACCAACGATTGCGTTGTAGTAGATGAGTTTGCCACCCCAATCGAGGTCGAACTCCTCTTTACCCTTGATGTTCACCAAGAGCTCACGGCCATCAACCTTGTACTGTTTAGGCTCGGGCATACCCTCGTAGTAGGGTTCAACAACCATATGAACCTCACCGAACTGGCCCGAACCACCCGACTGTTTGCGGTGACGGTAGTTGGCAGCAGCCACTTTGGTAATGGTCTCGCGGTAGGGAATCTTGGGAGCCAAGAACTCAATCTCAATCTTGTTGTTTTGGATGATGGTCTTCAAAAGGTTGATGTGCATCTCACCCTGGCACTGAACGATGGTCTGTTTGAGCTCTTTCGAGTACTCTACCTTGTAGGTCAAATCCTCCTGTTTGATGCGGTTGAGCATCTCACCGAGTTTCTCCTCATTGTTCTGGTCGAGTGCGCGAACTGCTGCGCGGTAGCGAGGTGCGGGGAAGTTGATGTGCGAAATCTCGGCAACATCACCAACACCGAGGGTGTCGTTTGCTTTGGTGCCTTTGAGTTTCACGGTGCAACCAATCTCACCGGCTACAAGCTCGGTAACTTTCTCGCGTTTCTTACCAGCCACTGCAAAGAGCTGCGAAATCTTCTCTTTGTTGCCGTTGCGGGGGTTAACCAACTCCATACCCTCGGTGAGTTTACCGGTAACTACGCGGAAGTAGCTAACCTCACCAACGTGCTGCTCAACAGCGTTGCGGAATACGAAGATAGAGGTGGGGGCATTTGCGTCACATTTAACCTCGTTACCCTCAATGTCGGTCATTGCGTTAGCAGCTGCGGGGTCGGGAAGTACGTTGATGATGAACTCCATCACACGTTTCAGACCAAAGCTCTTCTTTGCCGAGCAGCAGAAGATGGGCATAAAGTCGCGGTTTGCAACACCATCGCGCAAGCCTTGACGAATCTCGTCTGCCGAGAGGTCGTTGGTCTCAAAGAATTTCTCCATCAGAGCCTCGTCGTTGATGGCAGCAGCCTCCAAAAGCTCGTTGTGGTACTCCTCTGCGCGGTCAGCCTCCGATGCGGGAATCTCCAACTCCTCCTGATTGCCGTTCTCGTCTTTTGCTTTGTACATCTTCATCGTCAAAACGTCGATGATAGCGTCGAAGCCCAAGCCGGGATTAACGGGGTACTGAACAACTACGGGGTTGATGGGCGAACCGCTCTTGATGGAGTCGATAGCCTTGTCCCAAGTTGCGTTCTCTTTGTCGAGCTGGTTTACGATACCAACCACGGGCATTTTGGCCTGAGCTGCGTAGCGGCTGTGAATCTCGCTACCAACATCAAAGCCCTGGTTGCCGTTGATGACAAGAGCTGCAAGGTCGCAAACTTTGTAGGCCGAGAATACGCCACCACACAAGTCATCCACACCAGGAGTGTCGATGAAGTTGAATTTGTGACCGGCGAACTCGGTGTAAATTACTGCGGGATAAAGGCTACGGCCCTGAGCCTGCTCCAACTCGGTGTTGTCGGAGAGGGTGTTACCGGCCTCTACGGTACCCTTACGGTCGATAAGTTTGCTCTCGAATGCGAATGCTTCGGCAAGAGTGGTCTTGCCGCTACCCGTGCCGCCAACGATAGCCACGTTGCGGAGGTTTTGAGTTTGATAAGTTTTCATTTTTTTGTATTGTTAGTTATGTTAGTTGCAGGTTTGCTCCATTTTGAGCCCTTAAAGGTAGATATTTTTTTTCAATCTCCTACACCAATTTGATGTTTTCCAAATGTTTTTCTTATCTTTGTTACCGAGATGAGTGAATTTTTCGAAAAAATAGAGAGCCTCAAAGGCTATTTGGGTGGCGGGAAAAGAGCCATAGCCATCGTTACACACACAAATCCCGACGGTGATGCCATTGGCTCGTCGCTTGCTTGGGCGGAGACCTTGCGCTCTTTGGGGCACGAGGTAAGGATTCTTGTACCCAACCGCTATCCGTCGTTTCTGGATTGGATGAATGGTGTGGAGGAGGTCATCATTGCCAAAGAGCAGCCCGAAGTTGCCGAACAGACAATCACTTCGGCAGAGTTGGTTTTTGTTATGGATCTCAACAAGATTGACCGCCTTGACTCTTTGAGCGAGCCCCTGATGGCAAGTTCGGCTCCCCGAATCCTCATCGACCACCACCTGATGCCCCCCGATGACTACACGCTGCAATTCTCCTATCACGAGATTTGCTCCACCTCATTTGTAACCTACAAACTCATAGAGGCCCTGCGTGGCACCGACTCCATCACGGTTCAGATGGCAGAGAATCTCTATGCGGGAATTATGACCGACACGGGTAACTTTGCATTCAGCTACCTTACTCCCGACCTGATGCGTGCTGTGGCTGTGCTTTTGGAGCGAGGTTTGGAGATTCCTAAGGTCTATAATGCCGTCTATAATTCCTATTCAGCCTCGCGTGTAAAACTATTAGGTTACTCGCTCGGACGTAAAATGGAGGTCTTGGCAAAAGGTAAGGCTGCCTATATCTCCCTGACCGAAAGGGAGATGCGTCGCCACAATTTCCAACTTGGCGATAGCGAGGGTTTTGTGAACTATCCGCTCACGATTGCGGGGATGAAGATGTCGGCACTCTTTACCGAGACGCGCAAATTTATCCGCGTGTCGTTGCGCTCGCGCGGTGACGAGGTGGATGTAAATATCTTTGCAAGGCGTTATTTTGGCGGTGGCGGACACAAGAATGCCGCGGGTGGCAAGTCCTTCGTATCCACCGAGGAGACCATAGAGCTCTATAAAAGAGCCGTGGAGGAGTTCTTCAAGGAGAACAATATTTAATCCTGTCCAACGGTTTTTTCAGAAAAAGTGCTGGGGTGATGCAACGTTTTGCCTCACTTGTGCGTCTATCCTATAAGGACACCCCCAAAAGGGTGTCCAAGTCCCCTAAAACCTGATGCCTATGAAGAGAGTTTTTCTACTGCTTGTTTTCTCGCTCTTTTGGGGTGCGTTTTTGAGTGCAAACGTACCTTATTTTTCCGAGCCGGACGAGCCCCAAAAGCCCTATGATGCACAATCTTTCAAGGAGCGATTCCTCAACCTAAAAAACGACGACCTCGATACGGAAAATATGGTACGTTTCGGTTGGACTATGCCCGATTTTCCTCGCTATCTTGGCTCTATAAATCAAGATATTAACTCCAAATACTACGGATTGTCCGGCAACTATTATGACGCAATGTATCAACAGGGAGTTGTTGTGACATTCGCCTCTCCGCAGCTCGGTTTTATGGTACGTCGCACCGAGCGTTTTTGGGTGGGTATGGAGTTTTTCTATGCCAACCAGAAAAGAAATGTCTATAACACCGTAACATCGGAGGTTTCCTACACCAAAAAGTTGGATATTTTCGCCTTCCGCCCCACCGTACAATGGGATGTTTTCCGCCACGAGTGGTTTCGCGCCTACCTTCGAGCCGGGTGCAACCTATTTCTAACCAACGACACCAAAGAGGGGTGGGGTAATGATGCCACAATATTCTTTGGCTATGGCTACACTATCGGCAAGCGACTTTTCTTCTTCTCCGAGGGTGATTTTGGTTCCGGTTCCGATTGGTGTGGGTGTATGGGTATTGGTTATAGATTCTAAAACGTGCAGATTATGAAAAGGTTACAATATATATTTCTTGCTTGTGTGGTGTTCTTGGCGGGCTGTGAGGTCCCCATTGAGTCCGACCAGCATTTGATTGATAACTTCGACCACACGGGGCCTGCCTATGTGATGATGTCACACGGAGTGAAGGTGTTGGCAGCCGCGTCGGGCACCCTTGTTCGCGCAACAAACCTCAACGAGTGGCTCACCGCCGAGGGCGAAGAGGCGAAGTTGGCCGTCGAGGATAAGTACTACCCCTACCTCAAAATCCGCGAGGTGGAGGAAAATCTATGGAAAATCTATAACGAAACATATACCGAATCCTACTTCTTGAACGAGGGCCTTATGCTGAATCAGATTGGAGCAGAGTGGATTGTACATCAAAGCTCCCCATTCTTCAACCCCTCCATCACCTCCCCCACAATATCCTGTGTGGGAGATGATTGCTACGATGTTACCTTCGACAACACCAGCATAAATTTCTCCGCAAATGCAACTTTGGGACTATCTGGTTATCTGACCAATTGGAGTGGTTACACGGAGGAGGTGGTTGATGCAAACCTCACCATAAGAACCAACAACCAGGCATTCCGTAGTGGTGAGGATAAGATGTTGAAATTCTCCATCTCGGGCGGGGCCCGCATCCACGATCGCTCGGAATATGGCTTGCAAATCACCATCGAAGAGCCCATTGAGATGTACTTCGGTACCGATGGGAATATGGCGAAAGGGACTGTTGGTGTGGGTGTTATAACCGTGAAAAACACCGTTACAAGGGAGAGCGTGCGCGTGACTTTGAGCCACTACAATACAATCTATCTCGAATACAAGCATAGGGGTGGCAGCACCGTTACGGGCTACTACGATTGGGCGGGAAATAATCTCACCCCTCGCTAAGATTATGTTGATTGTGGTTGGTGTTTTTGGTATTCCGAATTAAATTTATACCTTTGTTTTTCAACAAGGAACAGGAATATACCTAAAACAAAAACAAGTAATAAGTATTATGAAAAAAATTTCCACCATTTTGACCGCCCTTGCGATGTTGCTCGTAGTGGGTTGCGGTACTAAGAACTATGAGCCCATCCGCGTAGAGGTGCCCGAGCGTCCCGCAGGACAGGAGCACGTTGTGGGACTTACAGCTCCCAAAATTGACGTTGTGCACGTCGGTATTATCGGCCTCGGTATGCGCGGCGACGATGCTGTTAGGCGTATGATTAACATCCCCGGCGTTGAGGTTGTTGCACTCTGCGATCTCGAAGCCGACAGGGTAGAGAAGGGTCAGGCAATCTTGCGCAAGGCCGGCCGTCCTGAGGCTGCTGCTTACTATGGTAGCGAGGATGCCTGGAAGGAGCTTTGCAATCGCGAGGATTTGGATCTTGTCTATGTTGTGACCAATTGGCAGACCCACGCTCAGATGGGTGTCTATGCTATGGAGCACGGCAAACACGTTGCCATCGAGGTGCCCGCGGCTATGACTCTCGACGAGATTTGGGCCCTCATCAACACCTCCGAGCGCACCCGCAAACACTGTATGCAACTCGAAAACTGTGTGTATGACTTCTTCGAAATGACCGCCCTCAATATGGCACAGCAGGGCCTCTTTGGTGAGATTATCCACGTTGAGGGTGCCTACATCCACAACTTGGAGGATTATTGGACAGAATACCACAACAATTGGCGACTCAACTACAACAACGAGCACCGTGGTGATGTCTATCCCACCCACGGTATTGGCCCTGTAACACAGGCTCTTAACATCCACCGCGGTGATAGGATGACACACCTTGTAGCAATGGATACCAAACCCTTCAATGGCAAGAAGGTTGCTGAGAAGGTTGGTGTGGCAAACAAAGATATTGAGTTCCAGAATGGCGACCACACCCTCACCCTCATCCAGACCGAGAAGGGTAAAACTATTCACATTCAGCACAATGTGATGACCCCCCGCCCCTACAACCGACTCTACTCGCTCACCGGTACCGACGGCTACGCTTGCAAGTACCCCATTGAGCAGTTCTGCTTGCGCCCAACCCAGGTGGAGGCAAATAAGGTGATTGACCACGAAGACCTTGATGCTCACGGTGCGGTGCCCGAGAAGGTTCACAACGCACTCATCGAGCAGTACAAACACCCCATCCATCGCGAACTCGAAAAGAGGGCCAAAGAGGTTGGTGGCCACGGTGGTATGGACTTTATTATGGATTGGAGGCTTATCTACTGCTTGCAGAATGGTCTGCCACTCGATATGGATGTTTATGACTTGGCTGAGTGGTGCTGCTTGGCAGAACTTACTCGCATCTCGATTGAGAATGGCAATGCTCCCGTGGAGATTCCCGACTTCACTCGCGGCCATTGGAACGATGTTCAGGGCTACCGCCACGCCTTTGTGGAGTAATCTTTCTTGAATAACTTTGAGGATAAAGAGACCACCGATAGATTATCGGTGGTCTCTTTGTTTTGGCAGAGGGGTTATGACGCTCCACCCAAGAAGCCCCTCTTTGCCAAAGGGGGATTTAGGAGGAATGTAAAGGTGGTTGGGGGGCTTCCCCCCGCTACTCAAAAGGAGAAACCTGAAAGTTTCTTCTTTTTGAGTAGGCTGTGCAATCAAAATCTCGAACTCGTTTTTGAAAGATTTTGCAGTTGTTGTCCTTTTTGTAAATTGGTTGGGAAACCCCACCCGAGAAGTCCCCCTTTGCCAAAGGGGGATTTAGGAGGAATGTAAGGATAGTCGGGGGGCTTCCCCCCCCGATACGAAAAAAGGAGAAACCCGAAAGTTTCTCCTTTTTGAGTAGCGGGGGGAGGACTCGAACCTCCGACCTCCGGGTTATGAGCCCGACGAGCTACCAACTGCTCTACCCCGCGGTACGTTTGCGAGTGCAAAGGTAGTGAGTTTTTCTAATTTTGCAAAATTTTTTGCGGTTTTGGAGCTCACAATCGGTTGCATACGCCCGTAGTTGTCTAACACTCACATTGTTGTGAGGGGTAAAAATTTTTGGCTCAGCCTTTGGCGCGGGGCTCTTTGTTGTGCCGTTAGAAGTCGAAGGCGACATTCATACCCACTGCGGCACCGCGGCGACCCGATATGCCAATGGCGGGGTGGAAGCTCATTCGGTTATAACCGCCCCCTTTGAAGCCGTGCTTTTTGTTCCACTTATGGGCGTAGATGGGTGCGTCGAATAGGGAGTAGAGGTAGCATCCCGCAGCCAGAACGGCACTGCTATATCCCACAAGGTCAACGTATTGGGAGCTTGCCATATTGGTACCAACGGTCACACCCAAAAGACCAACAACGGCACCCGTGAAGAGTAGCACACCCTTGACCTCCTGCCCATTGTTGATTTGGCCGAGGCCGGGGATTATGAGGGAGTTGAAGAATGCATTGCTTGGGCTCAATGGGGTGATGAGGTTGCCCTCCTCGTCGAACTTGTGTGGTACATAGGGGCCGTAGGTGTGTATCTCATTTACAATCACGGCATTCGAGGTGGGCTCTTTGGTGATTTTCCTGATGGAGAGGGCGTCAATGGTGTATTTGCCGGTGGCGGTTGCGATGATATAGGTGACACCAGGCACCTGCTCCACAATGATGCCACGCAATACGGTGTCATCGTTGAGGTAGATGACATCTTCGAGCATTTGTCCCTGTGCGGGCTGTTGTGCCGAGAGGGCAGCAATGCCTCCCAGAAGCACCGCAACCAAAATCAACAATCTCTTCATAGTATTTCGTTTTAGGGGTTTGTTCTACCTATATAGATGCATTTGTGGGGCAAAACGTTGCACGCACGCAAGCCCTTTTTGCACTTTTTTGAGGATTTTGTGCGTCACTTATCTATTTTTCGTAGTCCACGAAGGAGAAGGGGTGCTCGAACTCCTTGCCTCGGGTGAACTCCTCGCGACTCACCTCGCGCCAAATCGTGGGGTCTATCTCGGGGAAGCGAGTGTCGCCCTCTGCCGAGATTCCGACGTGGGTGATGTATAGTTTGTGGGCAAGGGGCATAGCTTGGCGGTAGATTTCACCACCACCGATGATGAAAACCTCCTCCTCGCCCTCGCACATCGCCAGAGCCCTCTCCAACGAGCTCGCCATTTCGCAATCCTCGATTCGAAGTTCGGCGTTGCGAGTAATCACAATATTTCGCCTACGCGGCAGGGGGCGGCCGATGCTTTCGTAGGTTTTGCGCCCCATAATAACCGAGTGCCCGAGTGTGATTTCTTTGAAGTGTCGGAAATCCTCGGTTATGTGCCAGGGCATAGTGCCACCCGTGCCGATTATGCCGTTTTCGGCTACGGCGACTATGAGTGAGATTTTGGGAGTCATTGCGAGTCTGTTTTTGTTAGAACGACATTGGGGCTTTGATGGCGGGGTGGGGGGTGTAATCCACAATCTCGATATCCTCAAAGCGGAGGTCGGCAATACTCTTGACCTCGGGATTGAGCCTCAAATGGGGCAGGGGGCGGGGCTCGCGAGAGAGTTGCTCCTCGACCTGCTCAAAATGGTTCAAATAGAGGTGTGTGTCACCCAAAGTGTGGATAAATTCTCCGACGCCCAAATCGCATATTTGAGCGATAATGTGAGTTAGGAGTGCGTAGGATGCTATGTTGAATGGAACACCCAAAAATGTGTCGGCACTGCGCTGATAGAGCTGGCAAGAGAGCTTACCATCGGCCACATAGAACTGAAAAAGAACGTGGCAGGGGGGTAATGCCATCCCCTCTACATCCGAAACATTCCACGCCGAGACAATCATACGCCTCGAATTGGGGTTGGTCTTGATTGTGCGAATGACCTCCTCGATTTGGTCTATCACCCTGCCGTCGGGAGTGCCCCAGCTACGCCATTGTGCGCCATAGACCGAACCCAAGTCGCCATAGCGGTAACCCTCGATGGGCGACTCTTCGGCACCCTTGGCCCTCTCCAAAAACTCCTCGCGCGAAATGGGTGCAATCCCCTTCGCAGCACACCTCTCGCCATAGAAGCGGTAGGCGTCATTATCCCAAATATGCACCTCGTTTCTCACAAGGTAGCCGATGTTGGTCTCGCCACGCAGGAACCACAAGAGTTCGTGAATAATTCCCTTTGTAAATACCTTTTTAGTGGTCAGCAGAGGGAATCCGTCGGCAAGATTGAAGCGCATTTGGTAGCCAAAAATGCTCTTGGTGCCCGTTCCTGTGCGGTCGCCCTTCACAACTCCGTTATCGCGGATGGCGCGTAGTAGGTCAAGGTATTGTTTCATAGATATTTAGGTGCTTGTATTGTTTCAAAAAATATGGTACATTTTAAGGTACGTTTTGCCCTATTTGTGCAACCTCATAGTGCCATTCTCATCAAGCGACGCATACACCTCGCCCTCAAACCAATGGCCAAGGAAAAAGACCTCTTCGCCACCCTCCAATTTCAGGGTTTCGGCGCAGTGGTTGTGTCCAAAAACAAAGTAATCCACCCCTTCTAAGCGTGAAATCTTCTGGGCCTCTTTTACCAGAGGATCCTCATAGCCAAGGAAGGGCATAGCCACATCTTTGGACTTGCGGCTACCCTTCGACCAGCTGAGTCCGAAGCGCATTGCAAAGTCGGGATGAATAAGTCGTGAAAAGAGCCAACGTGCAGTGCGCGAGCGGAATATGGTGTTCATAAGGCGTGTCCAGCCACCCAAATAGCGAGCGTAGATATCGTCGCCGTGGCAGATGGACACCCTCTTGCCGTAGAGTTCAACAACCTCTCTTTTGTAGTGAAGTTTCACACCGCACTCCCTCTCCAAATATCCCCCTTGCCACATATCGTGGTTGCCCACAAAGAGGTGTACATCCACCCCTCGGTCGGTGAGTTCGGACAGTTTGCCCAAAAGTCTTGTAAATCCCTGTGGCACAACCCGTTTGTACTCAAACCAAAAGTCAAAAACATCACCCACGAGGTAGATGGCTTTGGCGGTTGGAGCCACCCTGTCGAGCCACTCCACAACCGCACGTTCCCTCTCGCGGGGATTGCGGTGGGCACCACTTCCGAGGTGCATATCCGAGGCAAAATAGTACATAGTGGGCTGGTTTTGTCGTTTATGGGATGGTTATTTCATTAGTCGTGCAAGTTCCTTTTTGAGGTCGTCGCCATAGGCGTTGATGGCCACAATATTACCCTCTCTATCGAGCAGGAAATTATAAGGAACACTCACAACACCAAAGAGTTGTACTGCGATAGATTCGCCACCTTTGAAGTCGCAAACCGACACCCAGGGCAACTTTTGCATCTGCACAATCTCCACCCACGCGGGCTTGGAGGTATCAACCGACACCTGATAGATTTCAAAGCCCTTGTCGTGGTACTTGGCGTAGAGCTCTTTGAGTTCGGCATTTCGGAACGATGCGTTCTCATCGGCGATAGTCCAAAAGTCCAACAGCAACACTTTGCCCTCTTGCAATGCGGTGAGACTCTGTTTCTTACCATACATATCAGGTAGCTCGATTTCGGGGAAACTTGCGGGCTCGGCAGCGAGGGCCTGATTGATTTTATCTGCCAAATCAACCTGGCGGTCGTAGTTCTCGATGGCAGCTTTCAGACCTGCGAGGTAGGGTGAGGTGGGGTAGCTCTTGGCAACCTCCTCTGCCACAAGACGGAAATAGACAATGTCGTTGTCGCCACCAAAGAGCACCTTGTCATTTGGCAGTCGTTGATTGAGAGCATAAATAGCGGCGAGCGAACCGGCATTTTCCACAATAAAACCAATCTGCTTGCGCTTGATATCGAGGTACTCCTTCGCGAACTCTTTGCTGATAATCTGCTGAATATTCTTCACCGTGGTCTGGTTATATACGGAGGTCATCGAATCGAGCTTGGCGATACCAAATCCCATAATGTTCTTAACCTCGCGCACCAACTCCGACTCTTTGGAGCCCTCAATGGTGTAGCCATCAATGAGGCCGGGGGCGGAGTTTATCACAGGTTTGTCGCCCTTCGCCAAAATCAGGGGCACGGAACGATCCGCGCAACGCAGGTTATAGAAAGTTGCCTCTCCATCGGGCAGAGCCGTCTTCATTTTGAAGGAGCCGACGCTGTTGGTCTTCACGGAGTCGGCGACGATGGTGCCACCCGAGGTGACCATCTCCAAGATTACATTCTCCTCGGGGCAGGCTGCAAATTCGCCCTGAATGGTTACTTGGTTGTTGTTGCATCCGCAGAGGGTTGCGAGAGCGAGAGCTATTGTGAAATACTTTTTCATTGTTTGTGTTGATGATTATCGTTTGGGCAAAAGGTTATTTTGTGTGTCCGCTTTTGCGTGTTGTTTTAGTGGTTTTTGTGTTTTTCTTTGCGTGGGCTCCCCTTTTTTGATAGCCTAAATGGTTTAATCGATACTCACTTCGGATTAAAGTTATTGCCTCTTCGTCCACAGAAATGTCATAATTGGCCATTTTTTTGATATCCTTGATAATTACGGCATTATCGGGGTGTTCTTGGTTGAATTCGAAACTCTTGGTGCGCATATACCTCGCAAGGTTGTAGAGCACCGCATCGGAGGTCTCTTGGTCTTTGATTCGCGCGAGTGCGCGGATGATATTTTTGACATTTTTGCCGTAGTGTTTCATCGTGATACCCCCGGCCGGATACTCCATTTTGTTGGGAGGGGGCATAATTGTTGCCGCAGTGGGCTTTGGATATGGAGAATCCACATCTAACTGAAAATTAGACATAATGAAGAGGTGATCCCACAGCTTGCGCTCAAAATCGGGGGCCTCCGAGGAGGCACTTTGGATGTTGGCCATAATGGCCACAAGGGCTTTGGCGCGGAGGTTTCTCTCCTCTCGATTTTCGATGGCGGTTAGCTCCGCAATCATATCCTGAATATGTCTGCCATACTCCGGCAGGTGGAGCTTTTCGCGCTCAATATTGTAATTTGTTTTCATACTTTCGGAGAGTCGATTTTTGCCTCAAAAGGGGCGAAAATTGTTGGATTTGTGGCCTAAAAAGGTCAAATTTTATAGTCCAAAAGGTTTTTCTTTGGCCGTTAAACCGAAATTGGCCACCCTTTCGAATATCGAATACCTGTTCTATCTTTGACACAAAGATAACTTATTTTTTTGGAATTTATTACCCGTCCAACCATTTTGGTAACATATTTGTATAGTGTGGCTGGTTGGCAAAAGAGAGAGGAAGTAGTATCATAACCTAAATATCAATTCTGTATGACAAAAATTCTTGTGGTTGATCCACAGAAAAGTGTGCGAAACACACTCAAAGAGCTACTCGAACACGAGGGCTATGCGGTTGTTGTGGCCGAAGGGCTCGACGGTAACGATGTGAGCAAAGAGATTCAGAGTGCTTCACTGATAATCTGTGGTGTGCGGGATGGTATTCCTCGCGGAACGACCACCACCCCGTGGATCGCGCTCTCACCCACAAGCTCGCTGGCAGATGCGCTGACGGCCTTTCGCTCGGGAGCCTCGGATTTTATTACCAAGCCCGTTGAGATCGCCACGCTGTTGCAGGCGGTGCGCAATGTGCTTGCTCTTGCGGAGTCGCAGCCAAGCCGCCTTGTTAATGCAACAAGGAAAAAATCGTGCCACAACTATCAGATTGTTGGCGAATCGCCCAAAACCTGCAATTTGCGTCACATCATTTCACTGGTCGCACCCACCGATGCACGAGTGTTGATTATGGGTGCCAATGGTACGGGTAAAGAGTTGGTTGCCCGACAAATACACCTCCAAAGTCGCCGCTGCGAAGGCCCATTTGTGGAGGTTAATTGCGCGGCTATACCATCGGAGTTGATTGAGAGTGAGCTTTTTGGACACGAGAAGGGAGCATTCACCTCGGCCATCAAGCAGCGCAAGGGTAAGTTTGAGCAAGCCATTGGCGGAACGCTCTTTTTGGACGAAATCGGAGATATGAGTATGGCGGCACAGGCAAAGGTTCTGCGCGCACTTCAAGAGCGCAAGATTACGCGCGTGGGTAGCGACAAGGATGTGGATGTCGATGTGAGGGTTGTGGCGGCCACCAATAAAGACCTTGTGGCCGAAATTGCTCGCGGAAACTTCCGAGAAGACCTATTCCATCGTCTGAGTGTTATTGTTGTGGGGGTACCTCCTCTCTCGGAGCGAAAAGAAGATATACCCCTGCTTGTCAATCACTTCCTGAAAGTTTTGTGTGAGGAGTACCACGTTCCAACCAAGAGCATTGTTCCCGAAGCTATGAAGGAGTTGACCAATATGGAGTGGAAAGGTAACGTGCGTGAGGTGCACAATATGGTGGAGCGACTCGTCGTGCTCGGTAGCGACAATATTACCCGCGATGAGGTGTTGGCCAATGTCTCCAACTACTACTGATTGAGCCACTTGGCGAGCTTTGTGACGGCACGACCTCGGTGGCTAATGGCATTTTTCTCCTCGGGGGCGAGCTCTGCAAAGGTGCTCTCATAGCCATCGGGTAGGAAGAGGCAGTCGTAGCCAAATCCTCCTTCGCCAATCTCGCGGGTGGTGATTTCACCCTCTACGATGCCCTCAAAACAGTGCTCCTTGCCACCCTCAATGAGTGCAACAACGGTGCGGAATCGGGCTTTGCGGTCGGTTTTATCCTCCATTTCGTGGAGTAGTTTTGCGCGATTGGCGGCAAAGTCGTGTCCATCGGTGGCGTAGCGTGCCGAGTGAACACCGGGAGCTCCACCCAAAGCATCAACCTCCAAGCCCGTGTCGTCGGCAAAGCAATCTTGGCCGGTCTTCTCCCACACATAGCGAGCCTTTGCAAGGGCGTTGCCCTCAATGGTGGGCTCGTTTTCGGGAATGTCCTCCGTAATGCCCGCATCGCGCAGGGTGATGAGCTCGAATGAGTTACCAATAATAGCCCTTACCTCTTCGAGTTTGTGGGCGTTATTTGTTGCAAAAATAAGTTTTTTCATATTGATAATGGGTTGATTTACACCTCTTTGGCCAACTCCGCAATGCGTGCATCGGTGGTAATTTTATCGAGGATGGTGCGCACAATTGTGTCCATCCTGCCACCTTCGGAATAGTCGGCAGGAGAGATCATCGAACAGCGATTTTGCTCCAAGAGCAGCTTGGTTTTGCGATAACCACTCTCCGAGTTGGGGTCATAAACACCAATGGAGTGTCCGTGGCGGTCACTAACAAGTCGCATACAGGGGATGTCGGTCGTTCCGTCACCGACGTAAATCATATGCTCAAAGGGAACGGGACGCTCTGCGTCAGGAACATATGCATTCACAAGGTGGCTATCGCTCACACTATCGACACCCTTGTTTATTTTGTACATAAACTGCGTTTTGTTGGTGTAGTTGATTGCCACCGCAGGCCAATAAGCATCGCCGTCTTCGTTGTAGAGGAACTCGCAAGCGTAGATTTTTTTGAATTCGTGAGCAATGGGCGTGCCCTCAATAATCTCCTTCAAACCCGAGGAGTTGATGTAGTGGAGAATCTCTATTCCGCGCTCCTCTCCATAGCGATTGATGCGGGCAAACCACTCCTTTACACCCTTGTATAACTGAATGTTACGCCCTGTTTCTTGGAATGCTTCGCGCTTGATGGGCACCTTTGTCTTGCCTGCGTGTTCGAGCATTTTGAGCATATAACTCAAAATGGGGTCGGCATCGTAGTTGTCGGCCAACACATTGCTCTCCTGCCAAAACTCCTCGTTGCTCTTGCCCACCGAGGCGATAAAGCCATATTCCTGCATATTTCCGGGCGCGAGGGTGCCATCAAAGTCATAGATGAGGGCTGCTTTCACTCTTTTCTCCATAGGTTTTCTCTCTTTTGTCTTGCCAAAGGTACAATATTTGCTCAAAATTACATAAATTTGTGACCAAACAAAAGTAATAAATATGGATTTTTTTGAACTTGTGAACAAACGTCGCTCACTTCGTAAATTTTCCGATAGGAGGGTTGAGCGTGAAGTTGTGGAGAAGATTTTGGAGGCGGCCCTGACGGCACCCTCCTCGCGTAACAGCCACAGCACCAGATTTTTGGTTATAGAGGATAAGGCATTGATTAAGCATATGTCATATATGCGTGATTATGGCTCGGCTTTTATGGCCGATGCTCCTGTGGCTGTGATGGTTATGGGTGACAAGGGGGCAACCGATTTGTGGGTTGATAACTGCGCAATTTCGGCAACTTTTGTGCAACTTGCGGCCGAGGCTGCGGGTTTGGGTAGTTGCTGGGTGCACGTTGCGGGCAGAGAACACGCCAAAGGTCATCCCGAGATGGGCGATGCGGAGAGCTATTTGCGCACATTCCTTCCTATCCCCGAAGAGTGTGGCGTGGAGTGTGTAATCGCAATGGGATACTCACCCTACGAGGAGCCCAAACCGCGCCCAACGCAAAACAACGAGGGTAAGGTTGTTTGGCTTAAATAGTCAATCCACCCACACATAAAAAAAGAGGCAAAAATGCCTCTTTTTTTTGTTGAAACGTACCTTATTTTCTGTTAGAATTTACACTCAACAGATACCGTGTAATTTCTTGGGGGCATCGGGCGCGAAAGTACTGATTGATAGTAGGCATCAAAGAGATTATTAATCTCAAAACGTACCTTAAAATGTACCTTATTTTTATTAAAATTTCTGCTGATGGCCAAGTCGCTCAAATTGTAGGCGGGAACACTGCTTCCGCGATAGGAGGTGCCCGAATATGTGGTCATCCTTTCGCTATAATATCGCCACCTATAATTTAGCTCCCAAGCCTTCCATTGCAGTCGCGTACCCGAAGATGCGGAGTAGAGTGGAATGTAGGGCAGTTGGTTACCATAGTTCTCGCTCCCGGGTGTCGCGTTGGTGGAGGAGGTGATGGCAAAAATGGTGTTTAGCTCCACTCGCCACTCTTTGTTGGGCGAGTAGGAGAGGTTTGCTCGCGACTCTAAACCACGACTCACAACCGACGCGAGGTTTTGTGGAGTCCAAAAACCCTTGACGGTTGGGGTCCAAAGAATCCAATCGGTGATGTCGGAGCGGTAGAGCGTAATCTTGCCAAAGAGTTTCCACCTTCCACGCTCAATTGTGCTCTCAATACCGATGTCGTAGGTTACCCCTTGCTCCGATTTGAGGTTGGGATTACCTCCCGGGACATAATAGAGGTCGTTGAGTGTTGGTGCGTGGTAATTTTTTGCCACAGAACCACTTACGATAAGCCCTATTTGTGGAAGCAGGTTGATGTCGGCAAAGAGCGCAGGGATGACGGGCGAGGTTACTCCATCGCGCCACTCATTGCGGCAGTTGGCCGCCAGGCCAAGCCAATTCGTTGGCTTCCAACGCACCGAAACAAATGCAGAAGCCTCCATACGTTCGGCCTCAAATCCCACAGGGGTTAATGGTGCAACATCCTCACTATCAACACTAAAATAGTTGCCTGTAAAATTTGCAGCAACCATTAACCTATTGCCAATACTCCACTCTGCCAAGCCGGTTAAGAAGTTGTGGTTGGTGTTGCTTGTGGCATCCACGCCGTGACTTATCAATCCTGCTCCGCGCGAAAATTGGTAGATATAGTGCATCTGGTCGTAGTTATAACCAGACGAAGCAGATAGTCTTAGAGCTCCAAACGAGCGCTTCCACCCCACAACTGCTCGCAGACTTTTCTCGTCTTGCCACGCTTTGGTGAGGTCGTCATCGCCAAAATCGACCGTTAGGCGGGGGATTCCGCGCGAGGAGTTGGCGTACCACGCCTTTGCCGACCATTGCCCACCCTTTTTGCCACGCAGATAGAACTCCTGCATTATGTGGAAGTCGTTATATTCACAATTTTTGTTCTCCTCTTGCGGGTGGCCTATCTTGTCGTAATTGATGTAGGGGAAGTTGTTTTTGGATGCGGAATTGAGAACTCGTGTGGATGTGCCCCAGCGTTTCTTGTTGTAATCCACGCGCAGGAATTCATCGTGTGTGGCAAACGAAGCAAGACTCTGAATACACTGAAAGCCAAGACCTTGCCTTTGTTGTTGCTCTGTGGATAGAACAATGGCTCCACCCAAGCCACCACCGCTCACATTGACCGATGTGGCTCCGTGAAAGACCTCGCTACCATCGACAAAATAGGAGGGAATCATCGAAAAATCGACCATTCCGAGCATTGGGTTGCCAAGGTTTATACCATTCCAAGTAACACTCGTGTGGGAGGGTGCTGAGCCTCGCAATGAGGCGGTGGAGAGGGTTGCTCTGCCCGAGGATTTTATGAAAACAGTGCTGTTCTGTGCCAAAATTTCGGCCATCGAAGCCGAAAGATTCTCTTTCAATACAGCCTCGCTCATAATACTCTTTTGGACCCCAATATCGCGTAGCGAACGCTCCGAGCGAACAACGATCTCCTCCACCTCTATGGTACGCAAAGAGTCTGCCTCTTGGGCCCTCAAAAACCCAAGACTCACAAATAGGCATAACAATGTGACAAACAACTTTTTCATTGCTCCAAACGTACCTTAAAACGTACCTTATTTTTCGCCCACAAAGGCAAACTTCGATGGTAATAGTCCCACCTCAAATTCGTCGAGCAACTCACCCGCACGCGAGTAACGATAGACTACGCCATTGGAAACATAATCCTTCGCGTCGGCAATGTAGATGTCGCCCGAGAAGGGGCAAATATCCATACCATAGACACCGTAGCCCTCCACGTTCATAAGGGGGGTGGTGGGGAATGTTGAACTCGTGACATCCATAGCCCACAGCGCGTCGCTGATGAAGTAGAGCGTTGCCCCCTCTTTGTCCAACGCCAAGCGCGAGCGGAAATAGCTACCGGCTGTGAAGGTGTGGAACTTCTGGGCCTGGAAGGTTGTGGTGTTGATTCTCCAAAGTGAGGGAGCCTCCATTGTTACCCCCTCGGGGAGCGAACTCCACTCGTTGCCACCGTCGCACACAACCCACAAGGTTTTGGTGTTGTCGAGCGCAATAGAGTAGGGTTGTACGCCCACCTCAATGGTTTTGATTTGGGTGTTGGTGGTGGTGTCGATGACGGCCACTTTGTGGCCATTGCTCCACGCCGCGGCAAAGAGATTGTTGCCACACACGGCCATCTGCTCCACATCGGCAACCCCTTCGAGCACAATCTCTCCGCTCACTTGGAGTGTTTCGGGGTTGAAAACGGTGATGCGGTTGGTGTACATCTGGGAGAGGTAACCCTTGGTGCCGTCTTGTGAGAAGGCGATGTAGCGAGGCGAGGTTAGGCCCGCAATCTGCCCAATGTATTCGCAAGTGTGGGTATCAACCACATAAACAACCTTGGAACCATTCATAACAATGAACATCTTGTTACCCAATATTGCGATGGATTGTCCCGTATCACCGAGGGCCGCATCGTTTACCTCGGAAAAAATATCGGTGTGGAGGGTTTTGTGCTCGGGCTCATAGAACCAAAGCGAGGCGTTGCCCATCATATATCCCCCTTCGCAGAGGACATAAACGCCATTTTCGTAGAGGGTTTTTTCGCCCGATGGCTCGGGTTGTTCTACGGGGTTGCAGCCTGCGAGCACAGCGGCAGCCAAAACACAAAGGGTACTAAATAACTTTTTCATCTTTTTTTGTAGTTAATTAGTTAAACAATAAAACAAGTACTCCCGCTTGCGGTTTTTGCTGCGAGCGGCTTGTTTGTGTTTTTGTGCTTTGTCTTGTGGAGAGCCCTTTGTGGGCACTGTTGAAATTACACGAAAACCTCCCATTCGCCGCAGGAGCAATCCCAATTCGATGTGGCAGGTCTTCTGACTCACCTCACTCTCGAACCGCCTTCCCAATGGTGTGCACCCCATCAGTGACGTAATATAGATTTGTTCGAGAGCCTGTAACACAGCACATTGCGGTGTCGAGGCATACAGCAGCGGGAACTGTTGCCGATTCTCACGGCATTCCCTGTTAGTCCCAATAGTGGGAACCGCATCGCCACAAAGGTATATAAAAAAATGGTTGGTTGTTCGTCAAATAGGAAAATTTATTTACCTTTGTGGCGTAAATGTTGGCGGAGATGGCGTAATTGGTAGCCGCGCCAGACTTAGGATCTGGTGGCGAGAGCCGTGTGGGTTCGAGTCCCACTCCCCGCACGAAAAAGACGAGCAGCGAAAGTTGCTCGTCTTTTTTTGTGAGGGAGAGAGTGTTCGACCACCCCTCCAATCCTCCCCTTCCGTAGGGTTTGGGGGTTTGCGGAAAGGTTTTTGCGATGGGCGAAACACTTTTTTGTGTGGGGAGTGAGTTCGACCACCCCGTGATAATACCC
>JAZOTH010000007.1:0-71946 GCA_045657545.1 Tidjanibacter sp. | reverse complement strand
CCGGCTTTGCCGAGGACACATCCCCCGCCGAGGCGGGGGCTTGGGGGTGGGTCAGGCTTGGAAATGCCTGCGAAGCAGGCAGGTGTCGAGGTGGCAATTAGCGTGGTGAGAGTGAGTTGAGTAAGGAGGATGGCTTGCGTGTTTAAGGAGTTTCCCTACTCTCCCTACACTCCCTACACTCCCTACTCTCCCTACTCTCCCTACTCTCCCTACTCTCCCATTAAATTTTCGGGCTCGCAAACGCGAGCCCGCTACGTTGGACGTTGGACGTTAGACGTTGGACGAAAAACGCATAGAATCAAGCGGATTTTAGGCGTGCAAGAAAGCGGGCTCCGCAGTTTACTAAACGTAAATGAGGTGCCGTAACGGCACTTTTGTGCTGGTGGTGCTCCCGAAAGTTTCAACAGAAATCAAAAAAAACGCATAGAATCGAGCGAGTTTTAGGCGCACAAGAAAATCTCCCCCGCAGTTTACTAAACGTAAATGAGGGGGAGATTTATCGCAGTGCAACGACGAAATCGCCGATTATATGCGTTTTTTACTCTTCTTCGGGCGACATTGTGGTATAAACATTAGTCACATCGTCATCCTCTTCGAGCTTCTCAATGAGTTTGTTGAGTGCTTCACGCTGGTCGGGAGTAACATCTTTGGTGTCGGTGGGGATGCGCACGAACTCACCGCTCACGATCTCCATATTGTGCTCATCGAGATAGGACTGGATAGCACCAAAGGCCTCGTATTTAGCGTAGATGTTGATGATGTTCTCGTCATCCACGAAGAGCTCGGTCATATCGAGGTCGATAAGCTCCAATTCGAGCTCGTCGATATCAATACCCTCCTTCATTGCGGTTTTGAATACGCAGAGGTGGTCGAACATAAAGGTCACGCTACCGCTGGTGCCGAGGGTACCGCCACATTTGTTGAAGTAGCTACGCACGTTGGCAACGGTACGGGTGGTGTTGTCGGTTGCGGTCTCCACGAGGACAGCGATACCGTGGGGGCCGTAGCCCTCATAAACCATCTCTTTGTAGTCGGTAGTATCTTTGGAGATTGCGCGTTTGATTGCACGCTCCACGTTCTCTTTGGGCATATTCTCTGCCTTTGCGTTCTGCAAGAGGACACGCAGACGGGTGTTACCCGAGGGGTCGGGACCACCTGCCTTAACGGCGATTTCAATCTCTTTACCAATTTTAGTAAACGTGCGAGCCATATTGCCCCAGCGTTTCATTTTACGCGCTTTGCGATACTCAAATGCCCTTCCCATAGTCTGGATGTTTTATTTATTTTGTTTTTACGTTTTATCAAGTGGCGCAAAAGTAAGTATTAAAATTGAGAATTGAAAATTGAGAATTGAAAATTATCCCAAAACTCCCCAACCTCACTAAATTTTGAATTTTGCATTTTGCATTTTGAATTCAAAAAATCGTATATTTGTACCAATATAATATATTACGACTATGCAGGAAGAGATTGCGAAAGCTGTTGAAGTGTTGCGTCGCGGGGGTATAATCCTCTACCCCACCGACACTGTGTGGGGTATCGGTTGCGATGCCACCAACCCCGAAGCCGTGCAGAGGATTTACTCTCTGAAAGGCTCCGTAAATAAAAAGGGGATGATTGTTCTCTTGGACACCCCCGCCAATGTGGGGCGATATATCCGCCGAGTGCCCGAGGTAGCCTACGACCTGATGGAGCTCACCGACAAACCCCTGACTCTCATTCTCGATGGAGCTGTGGGCGTTGCCGAAAACCTCATCCCCGAGGAGGGCTCGCTGGCTGTGAGGGTTCCCGACCACGAATTTTGCCGCAGGTTGGTGGGTAGGCTTGGCAGGCCTTTGGTCTCGACCTCGGCCAACTTTTCGGGCGAGGCTACCCCCACCCGCTTTGCGGAGATTGTGGAGGGCATAAAGGAGGGAGTCGATATGGTTATCAACCCCGCCTTTGAGGGCAAACCCACCCGCAAGGCATCCTCCATAATGATGATTAAGGAGGATGGCGAGTTCAAAATTTTGAGGTAATCCTCGGTGGAATATATACAAAACGCTATTTTTTTATTGGAAATTGTTGGATAATTAAATTTGTTTGCTTAAATTTGTACTAATTACATTTTCCAAAAGCCAAATCTTTTATATGTTTAACAAAAATAATTGCGTTATGAAAAAACTTTCACAAATTGCACTTATGATGGCGGCAGCTTTGATGGTTGCCTGCGGTCCTGTTCCCACTCCCGAACCCGAACCTAATCCTGGTGATGGCCCCGGTACCGAGAATCCCAATCCCGAGCCCACTGCTGACACTTATGGCCTGATGGGTGACTTCGAGAATAACAACTGGACTACCGACATTCCTCTGGTTGAGGAAGGCGACTACTTGGTAGCACAGGATGTTGTTTTTGCAAATGCCAACAACGAGGGCCTTGCTTTCAAAGTTCGCAAGAATGCTTCGTGGGATGTTAGCTACGGTGCCGATGGTAGCACCTTCAACCTTGGTGTAGCTATTGCTCTCAATGGTGGCAGCAACGTATTTGTAAATGGCGAGGTTGGCGCGAAGTATGACTTCTACTTCACCGTTGAGCCTATGACCATCTATGTAATGCCCGATGGCTACAAACCCGGCGACACTCTTCCCGAGCCCGAACCCGAACCCGAACCCGAGCCAGAGCCCGAGATGATTGAAGTAACCGGAGTTGTTTTGGGTGGTGAGTATTACGAATTTGGTAACTACTATTTCTACATTTCCGACAAGGAAATGAATGGCGCAGAGCTTGCATCTAACAGCAAGAACTTTATATTTGACATCTACTCGGAAGTACCTGCTGGTGAAAACGAAATTATCATCCCCGTTGGCACCTACACTTACGACGAGTCGGATTCTATGGAGCCCGGCACTATGGGTACTTATAGCTATGCAATGATGTTTGGTGCAGCAGAGGATGGTAGCGAGGATGTTGAACACCTCTTCACCGAGGCTACCGTTGTGGTTAGCGAGAACAAGATTGAGGCAACCGTTACCCTTGACAATGGCGAGACATACCACATTGTATATGAGGGTTCATTGGAGCTTCCCGTTATGGAGGAGAGTCACCTCAGCACCTTGGAAGGTGATGTTGCCTTTACCATTGAGAACTCCAACTATATGATTTTTGAAACATATGGTGACGATTATGGAGTTGGCGCAAACAATTGGTATGCATACATCTATGAGAATGTTAATCTGGATACAGAGGAAGTAAGCGGCCACTGTTTTCTCCTCGAATTTATGGTAGAGACTACTGCTGCTACTCCTGTTGGTACATACATCACCAATGATGGATACGAAGCAGGCACATTGCTTCCTTGCTTTATGGATGAAGATAATTATCTCTATCCTTCGTTCTACTGCTACTATGCAGATAATCAGATGGCTGCATACGCTCCCTTCTTGGGTCAGGTAGATATTATTGCCGAGAGCGAAAGCGTATACAAAGTTATCTTCTCCGGTATTGATGACAATGGTAACATCATTGCTGGCTCTATCAAGGGTGAAACTTACGTTCTCAACTTCACTGAGGAGGAATACGCAGCTCCTGCAAAAGCAGCTATGAAATCCCTTGTGAAATCCAATGGTCGCAAATTTGCATCCAAAAAAGATGCTATGTCTACCAGCAATTTCATTCGCGTGCGTCGCTAATCGCACACGAAAATAGCAACAAGAAAGGGTGTCGAAATTCGACACCCTTTTTTTGTTGCTTCTCGGAGAGAGAACTCCCCACGACAACCGTCGGCGCAGATAATCTACATAGCCTCCTCTATGAGCTTGCGCCACTCGTCGGGGAATGGGACCGCACACTGGGTGGCGTAGTCGAAGCATACAACAACGGTGCTACACTCGGCATTGGGGAGTCCATCGGAGCACTCTATGAGCCTCTGGCGCACCCTCATACTCTTATTTCCGAGGCTCTCCACCCACGTTTGGACCTCTATTTCGGACCCCAAGCGAGTTTGGCGCATCATATCGGTCTTGATACTCACAAGCACCAGATTTATACCGCGCCAATCTATCCTCTGGCCCAAAATCTGCGAGTAAAGTTCCATTTTGCCCAGGTCGAAATACTCCTGCAAATGGATATTGTTGATATGGCCGAGCGAGTCGGCATCAGCAAACCGCTGTTGAATTTTCGTTCTAACAATCATATTCCTAAAACATATCCATCAGTGCATCCAAATCCCTGCGCTCCTTCTTGGTGGGACGGCCAGTGCCCCTATCGCGCGAAATGAAGATGGTCTCCTTCGGGGGATTGAGTTTGTCCATCTCCTCGGGGGGTGTCATATCGAGGCAGTAGGTGGGCACATCCTTGGCGGGCAAGCGACGCTCCACAATGCCCAATACCTTATATGTAAAACGCATAACGGGCACCTTCTTGACCGTGAGCACGTCGCCCTCCTTGACCTCCTTGGAGGGTTTGGCCTCCGAGCCGTTGATTGTCACCTTACCTGTACGGCAAGCCTCTGCTGCATCGCTGCGAGTCTTGAAAATCCTCACCGCCCACAGCCATTTATCTACTCTTGTTTGCATAAACTCTTACTATTTTCTCCAAAGTTACGAATTTTTGTGCTAACTTCGCAAACAAATTCTCAAACCGACAAAAAATTCAAAATACTATGGATATCGAACAGAGAGTGGCGGGATTCACCGCCGAAGGTGACGCAGTGGTTGTCTACACAATGCGCAACTCGAAAGGCTACGAAGTGGAACTCTGCAATATGGGTGCCGCAATTGTGGGTATCAGGGTGCCCGACAAAGAGGGCAAGGTGGGCGATGTGGTGCTCGGCTACGAAAACCGTATGGACTACATCACCGAGGGCCCCTGTATGGGTAAAGTCCCCGGCCGTTATGCCAACCGCATTGCCAAAGGATTCTTCTCGCTCGACGGCAAGGAGTACCACCTCGCAATCAACAACGGCCCCAACGCCCTGCACGGAGGCCCCACAGGTTTCCACAAAAGCCTTTGGGAGGGCCGAGTGGAGGAGAATCGTGTGGTCTTTGCCATCGACTCGCCCGACGGACACGAGGGCTACCCCTCCGACCTCTATGTGGAGGCCGTCTATGATTGGGACGACGACAACCGATTGGAGCTCACACTCTTGGCGCAGACCAACGGCGCAACCGTCATCAACCTCACCAACCACGCATATTTCAACCTTGCAGGTGCAGGCAATGGCAACATCAAAGACCACTCGCTCCGTCTGAACGCCACAAAATACCTCCCCACCGACCAGACACTCGTGCCTACGGGTGCTTTCGACGATGTGGAGGGAACACCTATGGACTTCCGCACCCCCAAACCCCTCGGACAAGACCTCGCGGCCGACTTCCCCGCGCTCATCTACGGCAAGGGCTACGACAACTGCTGGGCTATTGAGGGCTACAAGGAGGGTGTTGTGACCGAGGCCGCCCTACTCTCGGAGCCCACCACAGGTCGAACACTGCGCGTGCTAACCGACCAACCGGGTGTGCAAATCTACACCGGCAACTGGCTCTCGGGCTGCCCTATGGGCAAGGGCGGTGTGCGCTATGAGGACTACTCGGGTGTGGCCATTGAGTGTCAAGGCTTCCCCGATGCTCCCAACAAGCCCCACTTCCCATCGCAGGTGCTACGCAAGGGCGAGAGGTATGAGCGTCACATCATCTTCGAGTTTGGCGTGGAGTAAATTGTTAATAACTCTTTGCGAGGGCACTTGGAAAGTCGCAACAGATGGACTACTTTTGCTCACAGAAAACGACTAAAATTAAGTATAACCTACTAACTCCATACACAAAATATGTTTTTAGAGGCAAGCAAACCAGGCTGGATTGAGGTAATTTGTGGCTCGATGTTCTCGGGCAAAACCGAGGAACTTATTCGTCGTATGCGTCGCGCACTCTTTGCAAATCAGCGAGTTGAGATTTTCAAACCCCAAGTAGATGTGCGCTACTCGGTAGATGAGGTGGTGTCGCACAACGCCAACGCCATCCCCTCCACCCCCGTTGAGTCGTCGTCGCAGATTCTGCTGATGGCCACCGATGTGGATGTTGTCGGCATCGACGAGGCACAATTCTTCGATGAGGGCATTGTGGATGTTTGTATGCAGCTCGCCAACCGTGGTGTGAGGGTTATCGTGGCAGGTCTGGATATGGACTACCTCGGCAAACCCTTCGGCCCTATGCCCCAGCTGATGGCAAGAGCCGAGTTGGTGGATAAGGTGCACGCCATCTGCGTGCGTTGCGGCAACATCGCCCACCACTCCCACCGTCTGACCAAAAACGACAAGCTCGTGGTTCTGGGCGAGAAGGACACCTACGAACCCATCTGCCGCCACTGCTTCAACAAAGAGATGGAGAGTAAAGTTGAGAATTAAAAGTTACAAGCTATAAGTTGGTTCTCGGGTATCGAAAACGATACCCGAGATTTTTTTCATAGAGGCATTAAGATACTTGATGTAAGTTTAGGTTTGGCACCACCTTCTATTTCAGGCGAGCGAGGATAGTCTGGGAGCCTTTGACCTTCTGGTCGATATCGACCAAAATCTCGCTTCCCACGGGGAGAAAAACATCCACACGCGAGCCGAACTTTATACATCCCGACTTGCTATTCTGCTCCACCCTATCACCCACCTCGGGGTAGCAGACAATCCTTCGGGCAATCCAGCCCGCAATCTGGCGGTAGGCAATCTTCACCCCGCCCTCGGTCTTCACCACAACGGTGGTGTGCTCGTTCAGCTCCGAGCTCTTGGGTTGCCACGCAAGCACAAACTCCCCATTGTAGTGGTCCTTATAGGTAATCTCGCCCGACACAGGGTGCCAATTGACGTGAACATTGTAGAAGTTCATATAGACCGACATCTGCACACACCTTTCGCAATCCATACCCTCGGGGGCCTCCACCTCTTCGATGGTCACAACCCTACCATCGGCAGGAGCAAAGACCGCACCCTCCTCCTTCAAAACTCTCCTCTCGGGCTCACGGAAGAAGAGGATGAAGAAGACAATGCGCCACACCAGAAAGGCATCCACCAATGCCAATGCCCACCAAGCCCAATCATAGACCAAAGCCGTAGCGGTGACTACGGCGATGATGAGCAGAAAAATTGCGGTATTAATCTTTATACCTGTATATCCTTCGGGATTGATTCTCATAGTCCAAAAATCATCATATAAACGTATGCAAAAGGCATAGCCATCAGCAGTGCATCGAACCTATCGAGGATACCTCCGTGGCCGGGAATTACATTACCCGAATCCTTCACGTCGTACTCCCTCTTAATCATCGACTCCACCAAGTCGCCGGCAACGCCCGCCAAAGCAACAACAGCACCCAGGCCTCCCCAAGCGTAGATATTACCCTCCATCATATAGCCCACAGCCATAGCGAAGGCCACTGCAAAGAGCACACCACCAAAGAGTCCCTCCCACGACTTCTTGGGCGAAATCGAGGGGCACATCTTATGTTTGCCGATGGAGCAGCCCACCAAGTAGGCAAAAATATCATTCACCCACACGATGAAGATGATGGCCAGCACTCGCGCAGGCTCCCACTCCCTACCAACAAAGCCCACCATCATCATAAGTGCCATAGGCACAGCCGTATAGAGCAGGCCAAAAGTTGTGATAGCCATATTTTCCAGAGCCCTTTGTGAGCCACGCGATAGTTCGACAACAAAGAGCAAGGGTACAAACAGAAGCAGTGTGAGCAATACCACGGGCGAGGGCTCCAAAACGCTCTCTGCAACCAAAGCTACACCGATGCACATCGCCAATGTACCCATTGGTCGCACACCCTCACGCGAGGAGGCCATACGGAAGAGTTCATCCAGCCCAACTACCACCACGGCAGCCGCAACCACAGCCAAAGCCCAGGGTGACAGCAGGGCTGCACCCACAACAATCACCCCCAAAGCAGCTCCTGCCACTGTTCGCAATCCCAAGTTTTTACCTTTCAGACTCATTTGTTATTTTTATCTAACGACTTTGTTCCTATATGCCCTCAAATCACCTCAAACTAACTCCTCTTTTTTCGCTCGCCAAAAATACGCTCCAAATCCTCCGAGAATACAACCTCTTTTTCAAGCAAGAGTTCGGCAAGGGTTGCAAGTCCCTCGCGATTCTGTTTGAGGATGGTGGTCGCCATATCGAAAGCCTTGTCGATGAGCACCTTCGACTCCTTATCAATCAGCACCGAGGTCTCCTCGCTGTAAGGTTTCGAGAAGGAGTAGTCGCTCTGCCCCGTGGAGTCGTAGTAGGAGCGATTGCCCACCTTGTCGCTCATACCATAGTAACTAACCATAGCATAGGACATCTTGGTAGCCCTTTCGAGGTCGTTGAGTGCGCCTGTGGAGATTTCGCCAAAGGTCAGAAGCTCCGAAGCCCTACCACCCAAGAGCGACGCCATCTCGTGCATCATCTGCTCGGTGGTAGTAATCTGTCTCTCCTCGGGCAGGTACCACGCAGCACCCAGGGCCCTACCTCGGGGTATAATCGTAACCTTCACGAGGGGATTGGCGTGCTCCAAGAGCCAGCTCACCGTTGCGTGTCCCGCCTCATGGTAGGCGATGGTGCGTTTCTCATTGGGGGTAATCACCTTGCTCTTCTTCTCCAAGCCACCGATGATACGGTCTACGGCTGCGAGGAAGTCCTCCTTCGAGATGGCCTTCTTATCGTTACGGGCTGCTATGAGGGCTGCCTCGTTGCAGACATTGGCAATATCGGCACCCGAGAAACCGGGTGTCTGTTTTGCCAAAAACTCCACATTTACATCATCAGCGAGTTTGAGTTTGCGCATATGCACACCGAAAATCTCCTCCCTCTCTTTGAGTTCGGGCAAACCCACATCAATCTGCCTATCGAACCTACCGGCACGCATCAGCGCCTTATCCAGAATATCTACACGGTTGGTGGCCGCCAGCACAATAACACCCGAGTTGGTACCGAAGCCATCCATCTCGGTAAGGAGCTGGTTGAGAGTGTTTTCCCTCTCGTCGTTACCCGAAAATCCCGCATTCTTACCCCTTGCGCGACCGATGGCGTCAATCTCGTCTATGAAGACAATGCAGGGGGCCTTCTGCTTGGCCTGGGCAAACAAATCCCTCACACGCGAGGCACCCACACCCACAAACATCTCCACAAAGTCGCTACCGCTGATGGAGAAGAAGGGAACATTGGCCTCACCTGCCACAGCCTTGGCCAGCAGGGTTTTACCCGTTCCGGGAGGGCCTACAAGGAGTGCGCCTTTGGGAATTTTGCCACCGAGCTCGCGGTACTTCTCGGGCTTGCGCAGAAAGTCCACAATCTCCATAATCTCCACTTTGGCCTCCTCCAAGCCTGCAACATCCTTGAAGGTCACCTTGTTCTCGCTATTCTTGTCATAGACCTGTGCGCGAGCTTTACCCACGTTCATCACGCCATTTTGTCCCGCAGCACCACGCGAGGCCGAGCGGAACATCAGCACCATCATCACCACAAGGAGAATCATTGGCAGCCAACCCGCCAACTCTCGCCAGATGCTCTTGGTGTATTCCCACGCGGGCACGGGCACCTCCACGCCATACTTCTGGCCTATCTGCGCCAAGTCGGAACGGAAAATCTCGGGGTTACCAATGTTGTAGATAAATTGGTGTTTAGTCTCGGGCAGGGTGTTGTAGGTAGGCTTCTGGCGATACGCCTCCACAGCCTCCTTTTTGAGCCAGATGTGGGCAACCTTGTCGTTATTGACCTCTATTTTGCTCACATCGCCCTTCACAATCATCTCCTCCAAGCCCTTCCAATCAATCTTGCGAGGAGTACCCTCGCCGGTGATGAGCTGCATTGCAAACATTCCGACGAGCAGAAGGCTCCAAAAAACAAAGAGCCACGACATAGGGCCACGCCTACGCCTTGGGGGCATAGGCTGACGTGGGGGCATATTATTACCCGAATTGGGATTCTCGCCACCCATATTGTTTGTATTATTTTCCATCTATATTGGTTTGTTTATTATAATCTTTCCAATCAGTAACGCAGGGATTTGAATTTTAGTACCCCACGGGGAATTCAAAATTCAAAATTCAAAATTTAGTCTAACGACCAATGTCGCGGTCGCTCTGCGACCAAAAACTTTTATTAGGGACTTTAAGGACTCCAATTCTCAATTTTCAATTCTCAATTCTCAATTCTCAATTCTCCCCTTACTCCTCCGACTCGTAGCGAGTGGCGGGGGCATCGGCCCAGAGCTGTTCGAGGCGATAGTAGTCGCGCAGAGGGGTGAGGAAGATGTGCACCATAACATCCACATAATCCACCGCGATCCACGCTGCATTGGTCTTACCCTCCACCCTGCGTGGTTTCTCACCCAACTTCTCCTCCAAAGCCTCCACGATGCCGTCGGCAATTGCATCAACCTGAGTGGTGGAGTCGGCGTTGCACACTACAAATGCATCACAAATCGTACCTTCCAGAGCGCGGAGGTCGAGAGATACGATATTGTGTCCCTTTTTGTCCTGAATAGCCTCAACAATGTTGTCTATCAATTTCTGCATAAATCTGTATATTTTATTTCTTTCGTGTGAATCGAACTACAAATGTACACTTTTCGCACCGATTTATCTCCTTTCGGAGAGACTTTTTTTACCCACACACTCCATAATCGTATCACGAAGGGCTGTTATGAGCATCTCTTTGGCGTAGGTGCGGCGCACGCCCACCACAATTTTGCGCGAAGCTGCCCCCTTTGCAAGCGTCTTTACCCTACTTCGCGAAGCCTCGGGAATATAAGGCAGAGCCATCTCGGGGATGATGGTCATCATTGAGGTGGTATCCACAATCCTCATCACGGTTTCGAGCGAGCCACTTTGGAGCGTATAGGGCAGTTCGTGGAGCCTTCCGACACCACAAATCTCTATAATCTGATCCCTCAAACAGTGTCCCTCGGAGAGGAGAATGAGGTCTTTGCCATAGATATCCTCAATGCGCAGATTAGTGCGTGCCGAGAGTGGATTTTCGGGCGAAACGTAGGCGTAGAACCTATCATCAAAGAGCTCCTGCTCGGTGATTCTGTCGGGGCAGGTGCCACCCGCAAGGAGTGCCGCATCCAACTCGTCGCTATCCATCGCACGGATAATATCGGGGGTTATCATCTCCCTGATTTCCAACTCCACATTAGGGTACCTCTCGCCAAAGGTGTGAACAAAGCGTGGCAACAGATAGGGGGCAATGGTGGGAATAACACCCAAACGCAACTTGCCCGAGATACTGCCTTTGAGCTCTGCAACGCACTCTTTCACATTGTTATAGGCCAGCAGAGCCTCCCTCGCCTTCTCAATCACCAGCGCACCCACCTGCGTGGGCACAACGGGTTTCTTGGAGCGATCCAAGAGCACCTCACCGAGTTCCTCTTCAAGGTTTTTAATCTGCATCGAGAGCGAGGGCTGCGTCACAAAGCATATCTCACTCGCCTTCGAAAAACTCCCGCAGTTAGCCACTGCCAAGAGATATTCAAGTTGGATTATAGTCATAGCCTATGATTTTTTGCAAAGTTATAAATAAAAGTTGAGAGCGCAAAGTTTTGCACTCTCAACTTTCATATTGACAATCTATTATTCGGACACGCAGTGTCCGCGACGGGTGACGGCTGACTACTCCGCAATCAGCCACTCTTTACCGCGCTTGACCAAGCGATAGGTTGCCGTGATTTGCTGGCCATCTTTGAGGGTAACGGTAGCCTCCACCGTGGCATCGCTCTCGCCCTCGCTGAGGCCCAGCACCTCGAAGTCATCCACACCTCCCGCAGCACGCAACTCTCCACACTGCTCAGCAAACATCGCACGGTAGATTTCCACCTCATCGGCCGCAGCATCCATCAGTTCCACGGCCCCCTTGACATCGCCCTTCGAGAGCCTCTTCCAGCACTCCTCGACGACTCCGGCAGGCTTACTACCGCCACACGCAGTAAGTAGCAGCGACACAAGCACTACAAACAAAAATTTCTTCATCTTCTTATCGTGTATTAATTACTCCAAAACCACATACTCACCACACTTGTGCATATAGCCACACTTGCCATCAACCACAATAGCGGCAAAGCCATTCTCGAAGGTGGATATACGGTCGAAAGTCGGCTCACGCAACATCTCTCCCTTTGTATTCACCAACCCTCGTTTGCCATTGAGTTTAATGGCTGCCACGCCCTCGGTGAATTGGCTCACAGCGTCGTAGATGCAGGGGACAATCGGCATACCATCCGAGCCCACAAATCCCCATTTACCATCGTGGCGCACTGCAAACAGCCCCTCACCTATGGGACGCACACGCTCATAAAGGCAGGGAACAACCTCATTGCCACGACTATCCACCGCACCCGAGCGACCGCCACGAGTTACAATGGAGTAGTCATCGGCAAAACTCTTTGCCTCATCATAGCGACTCACAAAGGCCACCCTACCCGTAGGATTAACAAACTCCTCGGCACCTCGCAGCACAACCTTTGCAAGCCCACAACTGAACGGCTCGGCACTCTCAAATCGTGGCTCAATAATCTCCACGCCCGAAACGTCCATATAACCCCAACGACCATCCACCTGCACAGCAGCATAGCCCTCGGAGAATCGGCCTATGGAGTTATACCTACACACCGACACCACTCTGCCATCGTTGCCGACAACACCATAGCGGCCCTTATAGCCAACAATCACACATCCCGTCTCGGGAATCACCTCTCCTCGGTAGTCATAGAGGCAGTTGCCCTTCTGGTCGATATAGTAGTCTATGCCGTTGAGTGTTGCAGCAGCCAGACCACCCTCGAAGTTTGAAGCAACATCGAAGCGTGGCGAAATCGTATATCTGCCTTGTTCATCAATATAGCCCCATTTACCGCTATCACTCTGCACCGCAGCGACACCCTCACAGAAAGAGTATGCATCGCGGAAGGAGGTAGGCACAACCATAGAGCCATCTCGACCGAGGTAGCCCCACGCTCCGCGCAACTTAACCGCTGCACGTCCCTGACTGAAACTCCTCGCCTGTTCATACTTACACAGCACAACCTCGCGGCCCTGCTCATTGATGAAGCCATAGCGACCATTGCTCACAACCATCGCCAACTCCTCGCTAAACGGCTCAATGTGGTCATATTTACAGGGGACAATCTCCTGTCCTGCACTGCCAATAACACCCCATTTGCCTCCTGCCGACACAAGGGCTATATCTTGTGAGCCGAAGCCCATTGTTGCATCATAGCGACACTCGACAACAACTTTGCCCATATCATCCACAAAGCCCCACTTGACTCCCATACGAACCTCGTGAAGAGCATCGCCCTCACGATAGCGCACCTCGTCCCACGCGGGAGCTATCACAACAACTCCTTCGGAGTCCATAACGCCCACCTTACCGCCAAGACTCACAATATTGTGGTTATCCACAGGCTCTATACTATCGTAGCTCTCCACCCTATTTTGGGCCATATCGACCACCTTTGAGCCGATAATCACCCTTCCGCCACCCTCCTCCGAGAGGTGGGCAGGCATAACCATTCGATAGTCGGAGTCCATAACGCCCCACTTATCATCTATTCTCACCCAAGCGTATCCGTTATTGAAGGTAGGTTGCAGGTCAAGAGTGGGCTCCACGCGCACCTCACCCTCGCGGGTAATAACGCCCCAGCCACCATTCCACTCATACCACATCTCCTGTTTGTCGCCAAACTCAGGACGCTCGCCAAAGGTGGGCTCACACACAATTCTACCATCACGGCTAACCACACCCCAGCGGTCGTTCCACCTCATCCAAGTGCTCTTTTCGCCACTCTTGAAGGTGGGTTTTTGTGGCAATGTCGGGCGCAGCACCATACGGCCATCGCGGGATATAACACCCCACTTGCCACCCCAAGTGCCCCAAGCTAAGTCGTTCTCATCAAAAATCGGCTCATTTTTCAGCAGTGGGTTCATCAAAACAACGCCCTCGCGGCCCACGATACCCCAAGCACCATTCCACTCGGCCCAGACGGTTGCCCTATCACCAAACTGCGGGCGCACGGCAAGAATCGCATCGAGGACAACCTCGCCATCCCTGCTCACAACGCCCCATTTGCCATTCCACTTTGCCCAACAACGATCTGCCCCTTCGGGGAATACGGGACGGGAGGAGAGTATCGCCTCGAAAGCTACACGGCCTTCGGGAGTCACTGCACCCCAGCGGCCTCCCCACTCCACCCAAGCAACACTACTGTCTTCGGTGAAGGTGGGACACATCGCAAGGCGAGCATCGAAGAGTACTTTGCCCACTCGGTCAATAGCACCCCACTTGCCGTTCCACATCACCCAAGTGTAGCTCTTATCGCCAAACTCAGGGAGTGATGCAAAGGCCTCCTCCGAGAGAACAACGCCCTGTCTATTGACAAGAATCCACCCATCGGGGCTCTCCACCCACGCCAATCCTTCGGCATCGAAGAGCGGTTTCTCCTTCACCATTGGGCTGAGCAGCACATCGCCCGCGCGATTGAGCACACCCCAATAGGAACGCCACTTCGCCCAAGCCACGCCATCGGCATCAAACAAGGGGCACTCCTCCAACACCGCCTCAAAGAGCACCTCCGCGGAGCGCGACAGAGCACCCCAGCGGTTATTCCACTTCGCCCAAGCCACCTCGCCATCAAACAAGGGGGCCTCCTCGACTATAAAATCGAACTCTATGGTTCCATCAACCCTAATGGCACCCCAACATAGTCCGTTACGAATCCAAGATATGCCATTCTCATCGAAGATGGGCTTTTCATCCAACACCGCATCGAAAATGACACTTCCGAGGCTGCCCACAGCACCCCAACGGCCATTCCATTTGGTCCAAGCTATATCGTTGTGGAACATCGGACGACTCTCCAACACAGGCTCAAAAACGACCTCACCAATGGAGGAAACAACTCCCCAACCGTCATTCCAGCGTGCCCAAGCAACACCTTCCGAGAACTCATCCATCTCCTCAATCACAGGCTCAAAAACAACTCTGCCTGAGGAGTTTATTGCACCCCAACCGTCATCCCAGCGGGTCCAACAAATATCGTTGAAGAATTGTGGGCGAGAGAAGAGTTTGGGCTCAAAAACGACCTCTCCCTCAGGTGTTATAGCTCCCCAGCCACCACCCCAATGGGCCCAAGCAACACCACCCGTAAATTCGGGGCGATTGTAGATTTGGTAGTCGAAAAGCACCTCTCCTTTGGAGGTAATCAGTCCCCAGCGTTCCTCCTTTTCAACCCAAGCCATACCATCCTCAAACTGCTCCATACGGCTGAATTGGGGCTCAAAAAGCACCTTGCCCTCTTTGGAAACAATGCCCCATTTGCCACCTTCGGCCACCCACGCGAAGTGCTCCACAAAGGGGGTTATGGTATCAAATTGGGGCTCAAAGAGGTACTCTGCATTACGGCGCAGAACACCCCACTTCGCACCAAACTTAACCCTTGCGAGGGTATCCTCAAAGGGCTTAACATCGGAAAATATGGTTTTGATTACGGTTCTTCCCCTCTCGTCGGCATATCCCCACTCACCTCGTTTTTCAATGGGCACAAGTGCTCCTTCGAGATTTTTCCCCTTCAAGGGGCGGAGAGTATAGGAGTGTTGCGCCTTGATGGTGGGCGCAAAAGAGAGTAGACAAAGAGCCAGCACCCCTTTTGTGAGGATGTTGCACAACACTCTTGCAAAGCTCTCTTTTCTCTTCATTTATTCCTTAAATGTGGGCGAAATTTTACGCCACAAAAATACAGCTGCTATTTTGATTTCAAAATAGTACCCTACAATTTTTCCAATGCTTTTTCGAGCCCCACGCCACGCGAGCCTTTAACCAAAACAAAGGCTCTCTCGATGGGATTCTTGTCGAGCCACACTCGCAGTGCTCCCACATCTGCAAAACGCTCAATGCGAGAGTCGGAACTCTCACACGCCATAAAGTTGGCACCCACAAGAAGCACCCTGTCGGCATTGCCCACAAGTGCCTCGCCAAGTATTCTCTGGTGCTCCTGGCCACTCCACTCGCCAAGTTCCAGCATATCGCCCAAAATCAGCACCTTTTGTAGATAGGCCGAGTGATTGGTTTTCAAGTGGTTGGCAATAGCCACACTCATACTCGAAGGATTGGCGTTATAGCAATCCACCGTAAGGAGATTACGCTCGGTAGCGGTCGATTGGGAGCGGTTATTGGAGGGCACATACTCCGCAATAGCCGTCAAGGCATCCTCACGGGCCACACCCAAGAGGTCACCCACAGCCAATGCCGCAGCAATATTGAAGCGGTTGTAGTCGCCCACAAGGTTGCTCCTGACACCCTCCGACAAAGCTGTCGGATAGGCCACACTCTTCAACCCATCACGCTCTGCAACCATTGCCGCAAGCACCTCATCCTCCGCACGATAGAGCGCAACACCCGAGTGCTTCGAGAGGTAGTCGTAGAGTTCGCCCTTACCTTTGCGGATACCCTCCGCGCCACCAAAGCCCTCCAAATGGGCCCTGCCGATGTTGGTAATAAGGCCATAATTGGGCTGTGCAATGCTTGCCAGCAGTGCTATTTCTCCCTGCGCACTCGCACCCATTTCGATGATTGCCACCTCGGCTTCGCTTGGGATAGAGAGCAGTGTGATAGGCACACCGATATGGTTATTCAGATTGCCCTGCGTGTAGCAAGTCCGCCACTTACGCGAGAGCACCGTAGCGGTGAGCTCTTTGGTCGTGGTCTTGCCATTGGTGCCCGTGATTGCCAAAACGGGAATTGTGAGCCTCTGGCGATGGTATCGGGCCAACTCTTGGAGTGCCACAAGTGTGTCGGGCACAACCACATATCTATCATCCACCGCCACCTCGGGATTATCCACAACGGCCCACTTTGCACCCGCCTCCAAAGCCTTCGCAGCGTAGAAATTTCCATCGAAATTCTCCCCTCGTAGGGCAAAGAACAACTCACCACCAACAATCTTTCGACTGTCGGTCACCACCCCCGAGGAGGCAAGGAACTTTTCATACAATCTCTTCATTTTTATAGGCCTGAGGCGTTCATATATCTTATGTTTTCGGGTACATAGTACCCGCGAGGGTTGTCTAAATGTGTTTCTCTCCCGTTTCGAACTTCACGGTCTCCACAAAGCGTTTGATATGTTGCTCGGCCTTACGAGGGCAGACCATCAGCACATCCTCCGTATCGACCACGATGTAGTCTTTGAGTCCCTCCAAAACGGCAATCTTGCCCTGAGGGAGTTTTATGATGCAGTTCTCGGTCTCGAAGGTAAAGTTGTCGGTACGCAAGGTGTTGCCACTCTCGTCCTTTGCGGAGTGTTGATAGATGGAGCCCCAAGTACCCAAGTCACTCCACCCAAACTCACTACAACGCACCCACACATTCGAACTGCGCTCCATAATACCATAATCCACCGAAATGCCTCCACACTCGGGATATACCCTGTCGATAGCCTCCTGCTCCCCGGGGGTGCCATAGGCCTCTCGGATGGAGTCAAGGATTTGGTAGGTTTCGCTTTGGTGCTCGCGGAAGGCTTCGAGAATGGTATCCACCCTCCACACAAATATACCCGAGTTCCAGAAATATTCACCACTATCGACAAAGACCTGAGCCAACTCCTTGTTGGGTTTTTCGGTGAAGGTCTTCACCATATTGAACTTGCCGCTGGTTATGTGTTTATTGGCCTGAATGTAGCCATAACCCGTCTCGGGGCGCGAGGGCTCCAAACCGATGGTCAGCAACGCTTCGCCCTTCTCATCGGTGAAGTCCAGACACTGCTGAATAACCTCACAGAAGTGGTGCTCATTGAGAATAAGGTGATCGGAAGGGGTGACAACCATTGTCGCCTCGGGGCAAATGGCGCGGATGTGCATTGCCGCGTATGCAATGCAAGGGGCCGTATTCTTACCCACAGGCTCACAGAGCACCTGCCCTGCGCCAATCTCGGGTATCTCTCGAAGTACCATATCGCGATATGCCGTGTTGGTCGCTACGAGGATGTTCTCGGTGGGAATAATGTGGGCAAATCTCTCGAAAGTTGCCCTCAAAAGCGTCTTACCCGTACCGAGCACATCGAGAAACTGTTTGGGGCGTTGGCGACGACTGATGGGCCAGAATCGGCTGCCGACTCCGCCCGCCATAATCACACAAAATTGGTTATTGTTCATCTGTTAGGCAATGTTTTTAGGGTATGTGCGTTATTTTTACGCAACTTCCCTCGGTTACTATTGGACAAAAGTACGAAATTTTACTACCTTTGCCAATTATTATGGTGTTTAATTTAGTAAGAATTTACTTTTATAACGCGAAAAGATGAAAATTAAGTATTTCACACTACCCAATATCCTCACACTTTGCAATCTTTTGTGCGGAGTCTTCGCCTCGATTATAACCGTTGCAAGCATTTGGGATGAGAGTATAACCCTCTCCATCCCACTGTTGTTCATCCTCGCCTCGGCCCTCTTCGACTTCTTCGATGGCTTTGCAGCAAGGCTCACAGGGCAATATTCGGCACTCGGTGTGCAACTCGACTCGCTTGCCGATATGGTCAGCTTTGGACTCACCCCCTCGCTGATTCTCGTTGCGATGTTCTCCAATAGCGGAGGTATTGGTTGGTGGTGGCTCCTCTGCCTTGGAGTTGTTGTTTGCTCGGCACTGCGCCTTGCACGTTTCAACATTGATGAGGAGCAGAAGGAGAGTTTCATCGGACTCCCTACCCCTGCGCTTGCCATTGCAGTGGGCTCATTGGCGTGGGCTGTGGAGACAGGCACGCTCACCCTTTCGCCCAGCACAATTCTTGCCATCAGTGTTGTTGGCGCGTGGTTGCTCATCTCCCCCATCAAGATGTTCTCGTTCAAGTTCAAGAGTTTTGCTGTGGGCGAAAATGCTGTGAGATTCGGATTTTTGGCGATGTCACTCACCTGCCTTATTGTGGGCGGACTGAGCACCCTCTGGGTAATCATCCTGCTCTACATCCTCACATCGCTGATACTTCAACTCACCTCAACAATCAAAAACGGTAAAAAGAGGGCATAAGCGGTGAAAAAATTACTCTACATACTATCCCTTACACTCCTTGCACTGTGTTGTGGTGCGGGAGAGGTGCGTGCGCAATATATGGACGCACAAGACTTTGGGCGCGACAACGGAGCAGCACTTGCGGCTGCTATGCAAAACTCCAACGGCAACCCCTATGCGGGCGAGGTGGAGCTTGACGAGAACGGCAACCCGATTCTTCCCGAAGAGCAGGCCGACTCCACCCGTGTGAAGGAGATTATGCCTTTGGAGTCCTTCTTCTTTGACGACACTATCCGCCGCCAGAAACACTTCCGTTGGGTGCCCGACACATTCACCAACAATGTGCGTATGGAGCAGGTGGATACCCTTTTGGGGCTCTTCTCGCGCGACTATCCTTTCCAGAGGGAGGATGTGGGCGATGCCAATGTGGGCATCCTCGGTGGCGTGAGCACCCCCCTCAACTTCTTCCGCCGCCCCAAAGGTAACGACTTCGATTTCACGAAGGGATACTACTCCTACCTCTTCACGGTGGAGAATGCCTCGCACTACAACAACAAACGTCCCTACACCTCTCTCGCCTACCAAACGGGTGGCCAGAAACGCTATGCAGAGGATAAGTTGGAGGTTCTCCACGCGCAGAACGTCACCCCCTCAACAGGCTTCAATGTACGCTACAACAGCTACCATTCTCGTGGCATCTACACTTGGCAGAGGGGAAAGGTGACCGATTTCTCGGGCAATGTGAGCCACACCGGAAAACGATACTCTCTCCACGCAGGCGTTATTGCCAACACCATCTCACAGAGGGAGAATGGAGGTTTGGTGGAGGCTTGGCACGTTACCGACACCCTCTATGAGTCTGCACAAGGTATGCCAACAAAGATGACGGATGCACTAAACAAGGCCTCCAACACATCTTTCTACGCTGTGCAGACCTACGGTATTCCCTTTACCCCCCTCACCGACTCGGTTTTCACAATGGCCGACCGCACAGCCATACACTTCGGACACGCCATAACCTACAACCGTTGGGGCCGCCGCTATACCGACACCCGCAACGGCACCTCCTACAACATCACCGACCGTGCAGGTAAGGTTATCGAACAACGCAACTTCTACGACAAGTGGTACATAGACCCAAGTATGTCAAACGACACACTCTCCGAGTCGTTGCTCTCCAACAGGCTCTTCGTTCAGTTTGTACCCTACGACCGCAAGGGTGTGGTGGCTACGGTGGATGGCGGTATCGGTTGGGATCACCGCGAGTACTACCAATTCCGTATGGAGGACTATTTGCGTGGCTACGTTACCGACAAATACAATACCTACTATGCCTATGCCGATGCGCAGGGTTTCCTCGGCAAGTGGCTCGATTGGCACGGTAGGGCGAGAGTAAATGTTGCGGGCTATCGCGCCGGCGACCTCAATGTGGATGCCGACGCAACGATGCGTATCTTCGTCAAAGAGAGGCCTTTGACACTCTCCGGCCGACTCTCCTACGCGCTACAAAGCCCCTCCTATTGGGAACAAAACTACTTCTCGAACCACTTTGCGTGGAAAAACAACTTTGTACGACAGAACATCACCCTGCTGAACATCACCCTCGATGTTCCCCATACCGGCACACGATTGGGCTTCAATCAGGCACTGATGGGCAACCCAATCTACTACGGCAACGATGCTATGCCCCAACAGAGTATGGGTGTGGAGAGCGTTACGGGCGTATATCTCGAACAGAACTTCACTTTTGGAGGCCTGCACCTCGACCACAAGATTTTGTTGCAGTATAGTTCGGCCGAGGATATCTACCCCGTACCCCGACTTTCGGGCAACCTCTCCTACTACTTCTCGTTCCAGCCCGTCAAGGGTGTGCTGACACTCAACATTGGTCTGGACTGCTGGGCAAACACCCCCTACTATGCACAACTCTACAACCCCGCAACAATGATGTTCCACAACCAGAACGAGGTACTCATTGGCAACTACCCCTATGCCAACATCTTCGTTACGGCCAAGTGGAAAACGATGCGTATTTTTGTACAATATCAGCACGCCAACGAGAACCTTTTGGACAACTACAAAGATTCGTTCAGCGTACCATTCTACCCCTACAACAGGGCTCTGATTAAGTATGGAGTGTGCTGGTATTTCGACAATTAGCCTATGAAGCAACACCGGCTGCGACAACTACTCACCCTCCTGCTTGCAACCCTCGCGGTTGTGGGTTGCGGTGGGCCGCGCGAGCACAATTTCGGTGGCGAGATGAGCCTTGCCATTTCGAGGGATGTGTCGGGCTGTACGGTTGTCAGCGGTGAGCGTTACGGCTTTGCTGCCGATGTGACCGATACGGTTGCGCGAGCCTTACATTGTCGCCTGAAAGTGACCTCCAATCTCTCTACCGACTCCATAGCGCGAGGCTTGAAGAGTGGCGATTTTGACCTTGCTGTCGTGCCCCGCTCGGAGCGTCTGGCACTCCACGACTTCCCCTCGGAGAGCTTCTACACCACCGATTATGTCCTGCTGATGCCCTCGTGGGCTGCAAGTGCCACGGGCCACACCACAAGTGAGGCGTGGAGGGGCAAAAGGGTGCTCTCGGACAGCCATTTTCGCACACACTCAACCTTCAAGGAGTTTGAAAATAACGGCATTGTGAGCGACACGGCCAAGATGGACGGTGTGGAGATGGCTCGCAGGGTTGTAGCAGGCAGAGCCGATGCAATGATATGCGAAAGAAGCGAGGCTGAGCTTGTGAAATTCCTCTACCGCTCGCTGTGCGAGGTGGCGGCCATTGAAGAGCCTTGCGAGGTGATTTTGGTCTTTGCTTCGAGGAGAATCAAGGAGCAGTTTGTGGGCTCTTTGCGCACCTTTGCGACCACCGAGGAGTATGCCACGATGGTTGATGTCTATTTTGGCGAAACATCTATTGCAGAACGATTTACGCAACTCAAATATCGCCCCACAAGGGTAGTCAAAGGAATCTCGGTGTGGGATTCGCAACTGAAAAAAATTGCCTCACAAGTGGGTGTCGATTGGAGGCTTATGTCCGCAATGGCCTACCACGAATCGAGATTCCGCAACGACCAAATTTCCCACAAAGGGGCCGTTGGACTGATGCAGGTAACTCCCATTGTGGCCGAGGATTTGGGATTGGAGGAGGGCTACGACCTTGCCGACCCAAGCACCAACATCTCCCTCTCGGCAAGACTTCTGCGCCGTAGTTCGCGAGCACTCGGCTTTGGCGACAGGCCCACCACCGACGACCAAACGGCAATTGTTGTGGCGAGCTACAACTGCGGTATTACCCGCACCCTCGAAGCCCAAAGACTTGTGGTGGCAGCGGGTGGCGATGGAGCCTCGTGGGAGGAGATTGCACAGATGATGACCAATATGAGCGATGCCGAGTGGATAGCCACCAGCGACTACAAGATGCGACGCTTCGGCGATGCACCCACAACCATTGCCTACACCAATGCGGTTATGAAACTCTACGACACCTACCGCAACTCAATCGAATAGCTACCCCACCCTCTACTCCACAAAAAAGGAAGAAATCCGCACAAAAATTTGGCATTTGGAGGGGATATTGTACTATTTTCTCCAAAAATACGTTACCTTTGCATAATGTGCGTGCTACAAAGTAGCACACACCCAGAAAAAACATTGTCCGAAACAAACACAAAGACTCTTTATATGGAGAAATTTATCTCGAAGATATGCTCGGTTGCTGCCGCACTTGTGGCAATGCTTGCAATCTCTTGTACCACCGAGCCCAACGCCACCGACGTGGAGTTCAGCTACCCCACCTTCGACTGTGATGAGGGCGAGGATAACGCCTACATCTCGGTCTACCTTATGCAGTCGCCCTACAAATTCCCCGTAGTGGTCGATATGGAGGTGGAGATGACGGAAGGAAAGGATTCCGATGGCAACGACCTTGTGCTCGATGATGTAATCGAATTCATCACCACCGACAAGAGCTACACCGTCACCAAGACCGGTGACCGCACCGCTACAATCACCGGTGTGGAGGTAACATATAGCACCTACAACCAGAAGGTCTATTTCAATGCCAAGCCCAACGACTATTTGCAGGATGAGACCATTGCCATCAACTTCAAACTCACACGCGTGGATGGCTCCGAGATGGGAAATATCAAAAATACCGTTTTGACCATCGTGGATGACGAGAAGGCTCCCCTTGTGAAGGTTGGCTACTACGACACCAAATACACCGCACCCACTGATGCTACCCGCGAGGGCAAGGGCCAATTCTATATGAGTTTGGAGAAGGTGGATAAGTATAAATATGTAGCCTCCGGATTGTTCGGACTCTCACGCCCGAGGTTGCTCGGTGAATATAGCCCTGCGGACAACACCATTGTTTTCGATGGCACTGACTACGACCACATTCTCTGGCAGAAGAAGAGCCAGCAAGATGTTGAGAATAAGGTGGAGGGTGCAAAACTCTTTGTGCCCGTCAATGCATTCCGCAACGACACCATCTGGGCTGCCGCCTACAACTCCCAAAATAAGGTTACACAGGTGCTCCAATTGAGAGGTGAAACAATCAACGGCAAGCAGGTGATTCGAATGACCACCGAGGAGATTGCCGAGAACTCCAATGGCGTAGTACTTTCGATTGACACTTCGTGTGGCTTCGACATCTACAACTACGATGCAGAGAAGGGGCTGAAAGGTTCTTTGGCCGGCACCTACGATGCAATGGAGAGCAGTAGCAGTATGGTTTTTAGCAAAACCAACTACGATAGCGAAACCCGCAGTGCAGTTCTTTGCGCACCCTACCCCTTTGGAGAGTGGAGGCAAGAGGTTATTAACAAGTAAAGAGTAGAGATAAGAGATATGACCAAGAAAATTTTTAGCACGCTTTTGGTGCTCATTTTGGCAACCGCAGCCTTTGGACAAAGCGGCAAGAGTGCAAAAGAGATTCGCCAGCAGAACTTTGTCTTTGGCCCCAAAGTGGGACTTACCTCGCCATACCAATATATAGTAAGCAACACTACCGCTATCACCGATATGCTCCGAGGTGCAAATCTCGGCATCCAGATGGGCGGCTATATGCGAGGTATCATTCCTCTGAAAAAGACCAAATTTTCGCTCCACGCCCAATTGGATGCAATGTGGGTTATGGACTTCTACTTTGGCGGTGGAGGTAACGCCTCAACCGGATGTTTCAACTTCCCCCTGACGATTGGTGCAGGATATAAGGTGGGCGACAACCTCACTCTCCGCATCTCGGGAGGTGCCTCCTACTCCATCAATCTGTATAGTACAGCCAATACCGCCTTCAAGGGCGAGGATGACAAGTACCAAACCGAGGTTGCCGAGATGATTAAACGCGATCCGTGGGGCTGGGTTGTGGATTTGGGTGCCGACTGGAAGAGTTGGACTTTCGACGTGAGGTATATGAATCAGTTCAAGTCGCACAAATACACCCGCATCGCCGACGAGATTCGCTACACCTCTCTCGGTCTTGTTGTAGGATACCGATTCTAAGTTAGTTATCAGTTATCAGTTATCAGTAGTCAGTTATCAGTAGTCAGTCTTTTTGTTCTTGGGTAACTTTTCTAATACCCACCACTCAATGGGACACCACATACTTATTCGCGAGTATCATTTCCGATACTCGCGAACTTTTTTTGTGCTTTTCGAGGGAAAATATTTGGAGGATAGAATTTTTTCTCTACCTTTGTACTGTACTAATACATTAATACACCAATACACTATGATTACCGTAAAGAATCTCACATTTCGTTATCGCGGCAAGGGGTACATCTACCGCGATTTCTCACTCACCATCGAGGCGGGGCGAATCTATGGCCTACTCGGTGCCAACGGAACGGGCAAGAGTACGCTCCTGAAACTCCTCGCTGGTGTTCTCACCCCCGACAATGGCTCGGTGGAGGTTATGGGCTACAAATCCTCGGAGCGAAGAGTTGCGATGATGGGCTCGCTTGCCATCCTACCCGAGGAGATGGATCTCCCCAACATCACCACCTCGGAGTATCTCCGCATCACTGCCCCCTTCTACCCCACCTTCGACAACAACTTCTTTGAGAGGGCTTTGTCGGAGTTTGGAGTTAATCCCGAAGTGAAATTGAAAAACCTCTCGATGGGTGGTCGCAAGAAGATGCTCATCGCCTTTGCAATGGCGTGTGGCACACAGCTCTTGTTGCTCGACGAGCCCACCAATGGTCTTGACATCCCCTCGAAGGGGGTATTTCGTCGCCTGCTGGCCGAGTGGGCAACGCCTGAGCGCACAGCCATCATCTCCACCCATCAGGTGAAGGATGTGGAGAACCTCCTCGACCACATCGTCATCATCGACAACCGCGGACTCATTGTTGATGCCTCAACCTACGACATTTGCCAAAAGTTGCACTTTGCCATAGAGAGTAGCGCGGATGGTGCCCTCTACTCCACCCCTTCGCTCGGAGGCTATACAACGGTGCGCCCCAACACCACGGGTGCGGAGAGCAACATCGACCTCGAACTGCTCTTTGGCGTGGCGACCTCCCAGCGTGAAGATATAAAGAGTATCCTAAACCCCTCAACTAAATAACCCCAATACAACTATGAAACAGACCTTTTCTTTGCGCCGTTTTTGGCTGCTGATTCGCAAGCACTACACCGAGAATCGCCAGAACTACCTCATTTGCGCAGGTATCTATCTTCTTTTTCTTGCCTATGCAATGTGGGGCTGTCTGCGTGGCGAATACCCTTCGCCCGATGCGATGGAGGTGTGTGCCATCTTTGCCTTTATTATGACCCCCATCATTGCCACCAAGAATAGTTTTTTCCAATACATTCGCACAGATGAGCAGGTGAGAGCCTTTACTATCCCCGCAACGATGGGCGAAAAATTCCTCTTCGGAGTGCTCAACCCCATCTTCCTCACAGCACTTGCCGTGTCGCTATTTGAGATTCCCGCAAGCATTGTCCACGACCACGCCTCCGACTTCATCCCCTATTGGGCTGAAAATAACTCTATTGTAGGTATGTGGTTTGCGGGTTTGGGCCCCATCTTTGAGGTTGCAATTCTCTTCTACTCCACCGCCATTCTCGCTTGCACAATGGCACACAAAGGTAACGTAGCAAAGCCTATGTTTCTCATTTGGGCGGTATTGATACTCATTCACGCCTTCCCCGTGTTGCTGCTTCCCGCAAGCGATGGTGCGAGTGTCGCACAGCTCAACGTACCCTTCTTCACCTCGCTCTTTGAGAGTAAGCTGACGGTGGGTAATACCCAACTCAGTTTCGAGACGGAGCGTCTTTTCGCCCTCGCACATTGGCACACCTTCGTGCTCCCCACAATGCTTGTGGTGGCTGCGTGGTTCAAGTTCAAAGAGTATCAAGCAAAGTAGCACACTATGGAGTTCGGAACAAATAAACCCATCTACCTGCACATCTACGACATAGTCGTGGAGCGCATAATCCTCGGTGCTTGGCACGAGGGCGACCGCGCACCCTCCGTCAGGGAGCTCGCGGTGGAGTTGCAGGTCAATCCCAACACCGTGATGCGAGCCTACGACGCTCTGTGTCAGGGCGGCATTATCACACCCTCGCGCGGTATAGGCTACTTCATTTCGGAGGGAGCACGCGAAAGAGCCCTTGCCGAGAGCCGTAGGGAGTTTGTGGAGCGCGACCTAATGGAGCTCTTCCGCCGTATGGAAACCCTCGGATTCACCCCCAATGAGCTAACAGAACTTTACACCAACTATCAAAAACGAGAAAGAGATGAAAACAAGTAACATAATACTCCTTGCAACCTCCTGCACACTCACCGCCCTGGCGGCCTTCCAAGTGTGGTATGGAGTGCATCAAATCAGAGAGACCAAAGAGGCAATGCGCCCTATCGTGGAGCAGATTGACGCTGCCAACATTAAGGTTATCCGTATGGAGCGTGGCAATTGGAACTACATTGCAGGCAACACCGACATCAACGCAGACGGCAGCAGCATAATACGCTTTACCCACAGTCGCCCCACCCCCGAGATGTTGCGCATTGAGGGCGACACACTCGTTGTCGCCACCGACAATCGAGTGGTCCTCAACATCCCCTCCGCCACTCACCTTGTAGGCCCTGATGGCTCGGTAGTGGATTTGACCGTCAAGTAATTGAGTTTTTAGTTTGTGTTGCAAAAAAAGAGAGGTGTGCCCACTGCGGGGCACACCTCTCTTTTGATATTCATCCTTTTAGCATTTTTTCATCTTCTCAACGCGAGGTCGGGCATAGTCGAGCGTCACCTTGAACTCCTGCAATCCCGACGATGGCAACTCAAACATTGCATCCGTAACAATCGCCTCGCAGATGCTACGCAGACCGCGGGCACCGAGTTTGAACTCCACAGCCTTATCCACAACAAAGTCCAAAACCTCCTCCTCAAACGAAATCTGCACGCCATCCAACTCAAAGAGTTTGGTGTACTGTTTGATAATCGAGTTCTTGGGCTCGGTGAGAATCTGACGCAAAATCTCCTTATCGAGGGGTTGGAGGTAGGTCAGCACAGGCATACGGCCCACCAACTCGGGAATCAAGCCAAAGGAGCGCAAATCCTGGGGAGTGATGTACTGCATAATGTTCTTCCTATCTACATACTGCGCAGCACCCTGATTGTAGCCCACAACGCGCGTGTTGAGCCTCTGGCTAATCTTCTTCTCGATGCCATCGAATGCACCGCCACAGATGAAGAGAATGTTGCTCGTATTGACCTGCACAAACTTCTGCTCGGGGTGCTTACGACCACCCTGTGGGGGTACATTCACCACCGTACCCTCCAAAATCTTCAACAGAGCCTGCTGCACACCCTCGCCACTCACATCACGAGTAATCGAAGGGTTGTCGCTCTTGCGGGCAATCTTATCCACCTCGTCGATGAAGACAATACCCCTCTCGGCCTGCTCCACGTTGTAGTCGGCAACCTGCAAGAGGCGCGAGAGAATACTCTCCACATCCTCACCAACATAGCCGGCCTCGGTCAAGACCGTAGCATCCACAATTGTGAAGGGCACTTTCAGTAATCGAGCAATAGTCCTCGCCAGCAGGGTTTTACCCGTACCCGTCTCACCCACCATAATGATGTTGGACTTCTCAATCTCCACATCATCAATCGTTGCGCTCTCCGAGTTGGGCGAGTTCTTCTTGGCCATTGTCTGCTTGTCCTGCGCAGCCAGAAGGCGTTTGTAGTGGTTATAGACCGCCACCGAGAGAGTCCTCTTGGCAGCGTCCTGACCAATCACATACTTGTCCAAAAAGGCCTTAATCTCGGCAGGCTTCAACAAATCGGAGCGTTTGATGGCGGTAGTCGCAGCCCCTTTTTTCTTCTTTGTGGCGTTCTGCTCCTGCAAAACCTCATAGCCACGCTCCACACACTCATCACAAATGGTTGCCCCATTCATACCCGAAAAGAGCATACCCACATCGGCCACATTGCGACCACAGAACGAGCAGGAGTCCATACCACCACCTCGGCGGTTATCTTTATTATTTCCCATCTTTCACACTATTTTTTGCGTCCCACAAGAACCTCGTCAATCAAACCATAGGCCTTGGCCTCCTCGGCACGCATCCAATAGTCGCGGTCGGCATCGGCCTCAATCTTCTCGATGGGCTGTCCCGAGTGGTTGGAGAGAATCTCATAGAGCTCCCTCTTGTATTTGAGAATCTCGCGTGCGGTAATCTCAATATCCGAGGCCTGGCCCTGCACACCACCCATAGGCTGGTGAATCATCACGCGCGAGTGGGGCAACGCCGAGCGCTTACCTTTGGCACCCGCAGTGAGCAACACAGCAGCCATACTTGCCGCCATACCCGTGCAGATGGTCGAGACGTCGGGGGCTACAAGCTGCATAGTATCGTAGATGCCCAAGCCCGCCGACACACTACCACCTGGCGAGTTGAGATAGATTTGGATATCCTGCTCGGGGTTGGCAGTTTCGAGAAAGAGTAGTTGCGCCTGAATAATGTTGGCCACGGTGTCGTCAATGGGAGCTCCGAGGAAGATGATGCGATCCATCATAAGCCTCGAAAAGACATCCATCTGTGCCACATTCAGACTACGCTCCTCAATGATGGTGGGCGACACATAGCCATCCACTATTGATTGGTAGCGGTGCAAATTGAGCGAGGAGATACCCTGCGAGAGGGCAAACTTCTGGAATTCGTTTTTCATATGCTTACCTATTATTATAATTCGTCATTGCAAAGGTTACACCACAATGCAACCCATCAAACCCCAAAGGTACAAATTTTCTTGAAGCTTTTTGTAAAAAGCTTCACCAAAAACTTTTAGTGCAGACTTTGCTCTACCCAATTTTTTTCTTCGGAGCCACCTGCACAAGAGTGCCGTTACGGCACCTTTTTGTAAAAAGTCGCCCAAAAATTTTCAATGCGATACTCCGTATCGCTTTTTATACTCTATCCCAAGAGGGCAAAAAGCAAAATAAGTGAGGGATTTTTGTGCCAAAAGAAGGAGCGAGCCCGCAGCCTATTCCAAAACGCAAAAAGCAAAATAGAAGAGGAATTTCAAGGCTTGCGAAGAAGGCGGCTCCGCAGTTTGCCCCCCCCCATAGAACACAAGAAAGCAAAATAACGGAGGGATTTTTGTGCCAAACGAGAAGGCGAGTCCGCAGTTTGCTTTTCGCAAATGAGGAACTCGCCTATCGAAGTTTGGTGCAAAAAGCACCCGCTATTTTGCTTTCTTTGCGAGGATTTTGTTAAGCTCGGCAATAGTCACACTCTTATTGGAAACCTTAACCAAAGGAGTAACAGCCTCTACAACCTTTGCCTCATAGACCTTCTCGATGAGCTTGTTGGACTCCTCCTTGTTCGAGAGAATCTGCTGTGCGTAGTTGGTGAGCATCTCGTCAGCCACGTTCATCATACCGTACTGAGCGAACTGAGCTGCTGCGTAAGCCTTAGCCTCAGCCTCCATATCCTCGGGTTTAACCTCTACGGAGAGTTTCTTAGCGAAGAATTTGAGGATAGCGGTCCAGCTCATCATCTCTGCGAAGGGGGCGAAGTCTTTCTCGATCTCCTCCATAGTGAACTTACCCTCGTTGATAGCCAAGAGCCAGCGTTTGAGGAAATCCTCGGGGAGGGTAAGAGCAGCCTTCTCCAAGAGGTACTCGCGCAAAGTCTGGGTGAATACGTAGTCGCTCTCCTTTTTGAGCTCCTCCTCAATCTTCTTGTCGATCATCTTCTCGAACTGCTCCTCGGTGGTAACGTCACCTGCGGGGAAGGCCATCTTGAAGAACTCCTCGTTCATCTCGGGATCGGCATATTTGCGGATTTTGGTGATGGTGAGGTTGAACTCGGGGTTGATGCTTGCGAGCTCGTTCTCTTTAAGACCAAGAACCGAAGCCCTCTGCTGCTCGCTCTTGTAGAGCTCATTCACATTCACGATCATCTGGTCGCCAACCTTCTTGCCGATATAGGGTTTGCGCTCCTCGTCGGTCATACTGATGAGGCCAACGTAAGCATCCTCGGTCTTAATCTCGCCATTGTCGAGGGTGCACATCACAGCCTCGTCTTTCTCCACAACATCTACATCTACCAAGCGGCCGTAGGTGCGGAGGAATTGGCTACGGTAGCCCGAGCGCATCTCCTCATCAACTTTGATTTTGTAGCGGGTAATTTTATCTTTCTCGGTGAGCTCCAAATCAACGACGGGGGCCAAACCCACCTCGAAGATGAACTCGTGGTCAGTGTTGTTGTCGAAGTCGAAAGCACCCTGCTCATCGCTGGGCATAACATCGCCCATATAGTCGATACCCTCTTTCTCGATGTATGCGAAGCAGTTGTCGGAAGCCATCTTATAGGCGGTCTCAGCAACTACACCTTTGCGGTACATCTTGTTGATGATACCCATAGGCACCATACCGGGGCGGAAGCCGGGGATGTTTGCTTTACGTTTGTACTCACGGAGTTTTTTGTCCACCTCTGCTGCGTAGTCAGCCTCCGAAACGGTGATTTTAATAATCGCGGTTTGATTCTCGCGAACCTCTTTGATAATGTTCATAGTTGTTATTTATGTTTTGATTCTGATTTTCTTTCTCTTCGCGCACAAATTGCGGGATGCAAAGGTAATAATTTTCTGCCAATTAGCAACTCTCCGAGCACAAAAAAAGAGCCGAGGCACCATTTGGGCCTCGGCTCCGATATTCATCGGCTCAACAGAGCTCTATCGTCTTACGTCAACTTTGAGAGTGCCGAACCTTTCGAGATATGCTTTCTTGAAAGCCTCGCTCTGCTCCGCAGTAGCCTCCACAAAGGTTGTACCCTCGGGCTGAGTGTAGTCAGCCTCAGGAGCCATCGCGGGAGCTTTACCTACGGGTTTGGTGCGCACAAGGTTGAGACCAACAAGACTCTCGTTGTGGAACCAACCGAACAAGCCTTCAAGATTGTAGTTCTCATCGAGTTGCAATACGGTAGGAAGTGTCGACCAGTTCTCCTCTGCCATCTTAGGAATCTTGATGTAGGAGTAGTTCACGGGATCATACTCACAATCGAATGCCTTATCTTTTGCATACACGATTCCATCACCGTCAAGCATAAATACCCACTGGCAGATGTACTGACCTGCCGAAGCATCGTAAGGCATCAACACCTCAAAAGTAGGATAGGTGAGTTTCTGAGTGCTGTTATTGTAGTAGAATATAAAGGGCAACCCCACTATAGGATCTGAGAAATACAATGCTTCAAGGTCCTGATCGTAGTACATTTCGGTAGCAAAAGGACCTGTAAAGTCAGGCTGGCCTTTGAGAAGATCAATAGTGGTCGAGAAATTAACCCACCAATCGCCACACAAACGGTCCGAGGGGCCCTTCTCCAAGCGAACAACACACTCTTTGGTTGCACCAATAGTGGTATTCGATGTGTCGAGAACGAGCTTAAACTCCATAACATCTACGTCATCGTTGAGAATCATAATCTCAACCGAAGCCTCCTTCTTGAAGGGTTTTTTGCTATCCTCCTCGGGGATGTCGTAGTTATTGCGGAACAAGATGTCGTAGCTGGTGATACGGAAGTCCTTAACGGGCTCGCCATTCTCATCCAATGCACCATCCAAGTCCTCCTGACCAACATAAACTGCGGGATCGGAACTTACATAGGTGTCATCAACCTTCACCGATACGGTAACATCGGCGGTATTCATAGCATCGGCATTGGCACCGAAAATCGAAATGGGAACATAGATAGTGCCCGCACCAAAACCGGCTTTAACCTGCGTTGTTGCAAACTGTACTGTGGTCTGGCCAACAGTACCCACCTCGGGGCCACACGAAGTGAGGGTGGCTCCAAAAAGAAGTGCAACTACCAAATATTTAATAAATTTCATACTGATTCAGTTTTTAAGCAATTACACAATCTATTAATAGCCCTCATTCTGCTGGTTCTTAATCTGGGGATTGGCATCAATCTCCTCCTTAGGAATGGGCCAGATAGCGCAAGTGTGGTAAGCCTCGGTTTGAAGACCATCGTACTCATCACCGCTCTTAGTCATCTTCGAGTTCTGCGATACGCCACGTTTAACGCCATCGTTCCAGCGTTTCACGTTGATCATACGGAAGCCCTCGCCAACAAACTCACGAGTCCACTCCTCCTTGATACTTGTCATAATAGCAGCAGTACCGGGCAGGGGTGTATTGTTCTCAATACGGGTATCGCGCAATGCGTTGAGCCATTTTGCAGCGTTGCTGTAGTCGGTAAGACCTGCATAGCACTCTGCGAGAGTCAGATACATCTCGGCAATACGGAAGGGTTTGCCTGCGCTGCGGTAGTTAATCTGATCCTCTTTTGCACGATATACGGGGTTACCAACATATTTGAAGAACACCTCAACATCGGCCTTTGCAACACCCTCAACATTGATAGGACGGGTCTGGAAATAGACCTCATAACGCCTATCCTTCTTCCTATCGTCTGCGGTTGCACCGTAGTACTCAATAAGAGTCTTGCTGGGGATGTACTGGGGGTTAGGAGTGCTACCGTCGCCCGAGCTATTGTCGTAGATATAGTACGAACCTGTCGAGGTGGGCTGGTCGTTGTAGGAGCCTGCGGATACAAAGAGCAACTCTTTCGAGCTATCTGCGCCCCACATATTGGCCATTGCAGTCTTGTCACTTGCCAACTCGTAGTTGCCGCTGTTGATAAGTTCGAGTGCGATGTACTCAGCCTCCTCGTAGTTCTTCATATTAAGTAATACACGCGCGCGCATAGCATTCACTGCATCAATAGTCCAATATTTGCTATTGGCCTTACCCTCGGTAGTGATAGCACTTGCCTTGTCGAGATCATTCAAAATGAACTGATAGGTCTCTTCGAGAGTGCTACGACCGGGATATTTCGAGCGGTCTGCGGTAGGTGCATACTCATCCACCAAAGGAAGACCATAGGCAGTCTCAGGCAGATATTTAGGATCGGTTGCATCGGGGTTGTAGGCAACGCAATATTTGGTCACCAAATCCCAGTAGGCCATAACACGAGTCATATAGGCCTCTGCAATGTAGAGATCCAAGGTCTCTTTGTCCTTTTTGGAGAGGTTGCCTGCTGCTTGAAGCTTCTCGAAAGCACCGATTGCAAAGTTCATCGAAGCAATAATCGAGTAGTCGGAATACCAGGGGCCGCTAACGTCGCTATCGCCCGACTTCATAATCCAAGCGTAGAACAAACCATAGTAGTTACCGAAGTCGGCCTTCGCATTGAACAGACCACCACGCATCTCCTCGATATCCCAACGCGCACCGCCAAACATACTTTTGGTGGGCGAATAGATACTCACGCGAAGGTTCGTAGCGTCATCCATCGTCTGGACTGCAATGCTCTCCTCAATTGCCGAGTAGGGCAATTTCTCCATATCGCACGATACAAGCAGTGCTGTAAGTGCGCTAATTGCAATAAATATAATCTTTTTCATAGTCATATCTGTTTTTAAGAGGGTTAGAACGACAATTCAAGACCAAGAGTGTACTGGCGAGTACCGGGGTAGGTACCACCTGTACCATTACTAAAGTGCTCGGGGTCGAAACCGATAAAGTCGGTTAAGGTAAGGAGGTTACGACCAATTGCGTAAACCCTCGCGCCCTGAATGAACGAACCATTGCCGAATACATCACCGGGGATGTTGTAGGAAACAGTCACGTTCTTCAAACGCAAGAATGCTGCATTCGAATACTTGGTATCATCATATTCAAATACGGTCTTCGCTCTGGGCACATCGGTAACATCACCGGGCTTCTGCCACAAATTGAGCAAAGAGCGAGTGTAGCGAGTACCACCAACAGTACCGAAGTTCAAGTTGCTAACGTAGAAGTGCTCACTGAGGAACATCCAGCGGTCACCAATCCAGCTGAAATCGGCACCTACCTGCAAGTTACCCCACGAAAGCGAAGTACCGAAACCACCCGACCAGTTGGCAACGAAGCTCTTACCATACCACTGCTGGTGAGCATCGCTATACTTCTTGGTCTTGTTGCCATCGGCATCGTACCACATCTGTGCACCATCACGGGGGTCAACACCTGCCGAAAGAACACCCCAAATCTCACCATAGGAGTGACCTACTGCATATTTCAAACCTGTGTCGGCCAATACATACTCATCGGTATCACCGTAGAGTTCGAGAATCTCGTTGTCGTTGTAGGACACGCTACCATAAACGCTCCACAAGAGGTTCCTGGTCTGAATGAGGTCGTAGCTGAACTGCAAATCAACACCATTGTTGCGCATCTTACCTACGTTACCCCAACCGCTCGAAAAACCGGTGGTTGCCGAGTAAGGAATACTCATCAGCATATTGTCGGTAGTACGATCGTAGTACTCAACCTCAACACTTGCGCGGTTGAACAGACGCATCGAAAGACCAATGTTCAAGGTGGTCACAACCTCCCAAGTAAGGTCGGGGTTACCAACCGAACCGATACCGGTACCTGCAACACCGTCGTACTCTGCACCGCTACCAACCAAACCGAGGTGGAGGTAGTTGCTGATCGAAGAGTTACCGGTGGTACCATACGATGCTTTCAAACGCATATCGTTGATGTAGTCGTAGGGAAGCATAAACTCCTCACTCTTCACGTTCCACATCGCACCAACCGACCAGAAGGTACCCCAGCGTTTGTTGCGACCAAAGAGCGACGAACCGTCCGTACGAATCGAACCATCAATGTGGTATTTACCGTCGTAGTTATAAGATGCACGACCAAAGAACGAGTTGAAGACTACCTCCGACTGCGAGTGGCCCGACAAGAACACCTTATCCTGGATACCTGCGGTCATCATCATCAGACGGTCATCGGTCATACCCTCGATACCAACACCAAAGCCCTCGCTCTGTTTAACGATCGACTCGTGACCGGCAAGGAATACCCAGTTGTGGAGGTCGTCGATGCTGAACTTATACTCTGCGGTGTTGGTCGAAGTGAGCTGGTAGTAACGCGAGTAGCTCTCAGCCCTCTGACCGTTCATAACACGCTCACCGTTCTGCCTCTCATACGAAGGCAAAATCATCCCCGAACCACGAGCAACATAACCATCGAGTGCCTGAACAGCTTTCAAGGTGAAGCCCTCGAAGGGTTTAATCTCCTCGTAGAGGCTACCTGCAAGGCTGATATCGTTACCACCCGAAGGATAGATGCTGTAATAGTAGTAGGGGTTAATCATATCATCAGTGGGGAAGCCGTGAGCGGTGTCGAAGTATTTGAGCTCCTCACCGAACTCCTTGAACGAGCCATCCTCATTGTAGATAATCTCATAGGGAGCATTGTAGGTAGGCTGACCATAAACCAGACCATCGACCGAAACAGTAGTCCAACCGGTGGTGGTCTGCGAGTACTCCGAGTAGGACAAGTTGAGGTTGCTACCAACCTTCAACCAGGGTTTCACCTGTGCATCCACGTTGGTACGGAACGAGTAACGAGTACTGTTCGAACGGGGAGCGATACCCTCGGTGTCGAGATAACCTGCCGAGATGTAGTAGTTGATACCATTTGCCGAACCGGTAATCGAAGCATCGGCACCTACAACGGGTGCATCACTGCGGTATGCAAACTTCTTCCAATCGAAGTTGAAGTCGTTTTCGAGAACCCACCTCTTCTTTGCGAGCCACTCCTCAGCTTTGGGTCCCAGATAGGTCATCTCGGGATAAACCAACTCCTCGAAGTACATCTGCTCCTGCGAGTTCATCAGATCATATGCGTTGTGCTCAACCATTGCCGAGAAACCACCCTGCATACGAACCTGAACAATCGACTTGGCAGCAACACCCTTCTTGGTGGTGATATACATTACACCGTTTGCAGCACGCGAACCGTAGATCGAAGTCGAAGCAGCATCTTTCAGCATCACCACGCTCTCAATATCATTCGAGTTGAGGTTCTGCAAAATACCGCTCGATACGGGGGTACCGTCAAGAATAATCAGAGGCGAACCACCTGCCGAAATAGACGAAACACCACGCATAATCATCTGCGAACTCTCGGTAGGCTCACCCGAAGAGGTGAAGACCTGCAAACCAGGAATCTTACCCTGCAATACGTCGGCGACGTTGGCAACAGGTGTACTTGCAACCTTGTCACCCTTGACGCTCGAAACCGAACCCACAAGAGATTTGGCTGCCACACCCGAACCGTAGCCCAAGACAACCAACTCCTCAATCTGGGTAGCGTCGGGCTCCATCACAACATTGATGGTGGTACGACCGCTCACTGCGATAAGCTGAGTCGCCAAACCCACATACGAGAACTCCAAAGTCGCATTCTTGGGAGCATTAATCTCGTAATCACCGCTGATACCAGTGATGGTTGCCACTGTTGTACCGACTACCGAAACTGTCGCGCCAAGAACGGGAGCACCGTCACTGTCCACAACCGTACCGGTAATTCGCTGACTTTGCGCCACTGCACCAACGCAGAGCAACAAAGTTGCAAAAATTGATAGTACAATTTTTCTCATACGATTAATTTTTAGTTTGTGTTGTTAATAATTGATTAAGTTTTTTGTAGTTTATTTCTCATCCATTCAATCGGCCCAAAGCCCACAAGGAACAAGGCCAATCTTTTTTTCAACATTTTATCATCATCGTCATCCTGCACCACTATCCCAAGCCCCTCACCCACCCCAAACGGCAGGCACAGCAAACCTCAAAGATATAATGCATACACGCGCACAACGCGCGTAACAACAGCGTTCTCAAACACTTACCTCTGCAAGAGGTGTCAAAAACGCCAAAAAGTGACGCATTTTATTTTGTAAAGATAGTGATTTCCTATGAAATTTCCAACTATTGTTAAAAAATATTTTTCACTTTTTCCGCCCCCAAAGGGCTTACAGCCTATATTTCAGCAGATACTGCGATGAATATTTTTTTTCCAAGAAAACAGAGGGCTGCAAAACAACAGTCAAGGGAGGGGAATTCAAAATTCAAAATTTTAGTCCAATGTCGGCCATCGACCGTCAACCGTCAACCGCCCGCTATCGCAGTCGTGGCAAGAGGGAATTGACAGACCTCCTCCGCCCTTTGGGCACCTCCCAAAGTTAGGGGAAGGAGAATAAAATTTTCAACTTTCAACTCTCAACTTTCAATTCTCAATTTTATTCACTATATTTGTGGATTGATTGGAAAAGACAACAAAAATAAAGCATAACTCAAAATCACAACAACCTATGAACAACCAAGTTACACGCAGAGCGGCTGACAACATCCGCATCCTTGCACTCTCAATGGTAGAGAAAGCCAAATCGGGACACCCCGGTGGTGCGATGGGTGGCGCAGACTTCATCAATGTGCTCTACTCGGAGTTTCTCCGTTACGACCCCGACAACTACGCCTACCCCTTCCGCGACCGACTCTTCCTCGACCCCGGCCATATGTCGCCTATGCTCTATGGCGTACTCGCCTTGGCGGGCATTATGAACATTGAGGATTTGAAGGTTTTCCGCCAGTGGGGAAGCGTAACTCCCGGCCACCCCGAGAGGGATCTTTCGCACGCCATTGAGAACACCTCCGGCCCCCTCGGACAGGGACACGCAATGGCTGTTGGTGCCGCTATGGCAGAGCGTTTTTTTGCCGCTCGATTTGGCGAATGGACCGCACACAAAACCTATGTTTATATCTCCGATGGCGCAGTCGAAGAGGAGATTTCTCAGGGTGTTGGTCGCATTGCCGGACACCTCGGTTTGGCCAACCTGATTATGTTCTACGATGCCAACAACATCCAACTTTCGACCACCGTAGAAGATGTTGATAGCGAGGATGTTGCAGCAAAATACAAGGCTTGGAATTGGAATGTTTTGGAGTGCAACGGCAACTCGGCTGATAGCATTCGTGAGGCTCTCCGCGAGGCCCTCAAAGAGGGTGAGCGTCCCACATTAATTATTGGTAAAACCATTATGGGTTTGGGCGCAATGGATGCCAATGGTGGCAGCTTCGAAAACAAGATTTCCACCCACGGTCAGCCCATCTCGGCAGCAGGTGCCGACCCCGCTCGCTCCATCGAGAATTTGGGTGGCGACAGCGAGAATCCCTTTGTGATTTTCCCCGAGGTGAAGGCTCTCTACGATGCACGTCGTGAGGAGTTGCGAGCTTGGGCCGCAGAGAGAAAAGAGGTGGAGAGGAAATGGAGGGAGGAGAACCCCGAACTCGCCTCAAAACTCGACCTCTTTCTGAGTGGCAAGACACCCGAAATTGACTACTCGAAGATTGAAATTGCAGCAGGTGCCGCAACCCGCAACGCCTCGGCAACAGTGCTTGGTGCATACGCAGAACAGATTGAGAATATGGTGGTTGCATCGGCCGATTTGAGCAATTCGGACAAGACTGACGGCTTCCTCAAAAAGACCAAACCCTTTGCAAAGGGTGATTGGAGTGGCAGGTTCTTCCAGGCCGGTGTTTCGGAGCTCACGATGGCTTGTATTATGAATGGTATGGCACTCCACGGAGGTATTATTCCCGCGTGCGGTACCTTCTTTGTATTCTCGGACTATATGAAACCCGCGGTAAGGCTTGCAGCCCTTATGCGCATCCACGTTATCTATATTTGGAGCCACGACTCGTTCCGCGTGGGCGAGGATGGACCCACCCACCAGCCCATTGAGCACGAGATGCAAATCCGCCTTTTGGAGCACCTGAAAAACCACAATGGCGAGCGCAGCATGCTTGTACTCCGCCCCGCCGATGGTGCCGAGACTGTGGAGGCTTGGAAGTTGGCAATGGAGGAGGAGAGGCCCGTGGCACTCATCACCTCGCGCCAGAACATCAAAGACCTGCCCGCCGAGGGCAACCGCCGCGAGGAGGCCGAGGGCTTGCGCAAGGGTGGCTATGTTGTGTGTGACAGCCCCAATGCAAAGGCCGTTCTGATTGCCAGCGGTAGTGAGGTTTCCACTCTCGTGGAGGGTGCCGAACTACTTAAAGCAGAGGGCATTGATGTGCGCATCGTGAGCGTTCCCAGCGAGGGCTTGTTCCGCGACCAGAGCGTTGATTACCAGCGTTCCGTATTGCCCGAGGGCCTGCCCCGCTATGGTATGACCGCAGGTCTGCCTTTGTCCCTCGAAGGTCTTGTGGGCGTAGGTGGCAGGATTCACGGTGTGGATCACTTCGGCTACTCGGCTCCCTACAAGGTTCTCGACGAGAAATTCGGCTTCAATGGCACAACCGTAGCTGCCGAAGTGAAGGAGATGTTGGGATAGCGTCCATAGTAAATAATCGAAAAATGCTCCCTTCTCCACTTGGAGAGGGGAGTGTTTTTTTGAATAATTTTCAGTTTTCAATTTTCAATTTTCAATTCTTTTCGTATATTTGCGGGCCTATTTTGGGCGAAAAATAGTAACAATTTAATTAACTTATTGTAAATGAGCAAGATTTGCGAAATCACCGGTAAAACTGCACAGTCGGGTAACAATGTTTCCCACTCGAACAGGCGCACCAAACGCAAATTCAATCTTAACTTGAAGACAAAGCGTTTTTGGAGCGAGGAGGAGAACCGCTGGATTACTCTCAAAGTAACCGCAGCTGGTATCAAAACAATCAACAAAAAAGGTCTGGATGCAGCACTCAAAGAGGCAAAAGCACCCGCAAAAATTCACTAATCTTTTACACACTTAGAAAAGTATGGCAAAAAAAGGTAAAGGTAACCGAGTACAGGTTATTCTCGAGTGTACCGAGCAGAAGGCAAGCGGTGTTCCCGGTATGAGCCGTTACATCACTACCAAAAACAAAAAGAACACACCCGACCGTATGGAGCGTAAGAAATACAATCCTTACTTGAAGAGGGTAACTATCCACCGTGAGATTAAATAAGGAGGAAAAGAACTATGGCAAAGAAAGTAGTTGCAACACTTAAAAAAGAGGGTGCAAACAAGGGTTTTACCAAATGCATCAAAATGGTTAAATCGGAGAAGACCGGTGCTTACGTTTTCAAAACTGACGTAGTTCCCACCGAGGAGGTTAAGGAGTTCTTCAACAAGAAATAATTCCCCTACCCCACTTTTTAACCAAAGTATTCTGGGCACACGGCCCAAAATACAAAAGGCGTTCCAAAAAGGAGCGCCTTTTGTGTTTTTGGAGTATTTGAGTGGCTATAAATTAACCCTACTTATCCCTTCCACCAAATCGCTGTTGGAGGAAGGATTTTGCCTTTGAAATGGTGTTTTTTGGGGTGGTTCCGCATAGGAACTGCGCGGATATTTGCAGACACAAGAATGTACCGTAGAACCACAAGAAGCCCCAAAGCCACATAATTCCATCATAGTCGATTGCCTTGTTGATTTTAACAATTGACCAGATGGAGTAGACAGCCATTGCCACAGCCGTGTACCAGCCGGGGCTTGTCCCTTTGAGTTGGAACATAAATATACCCATATTGTGGACAAAGCCTTCGAATATGCCGAGTATCAACACGCCGAATACCAACCAAAGATTGGTCGGGAAGACCAACGCGAGGGAGAACAAGAGGGTGATGTACACCGCCTGAGCAATGTGAGTAACACCGGGTGTCAGTTTCCTATGATCTATCTGGAGCAGACGTCCCGCCATCAGCTGGACGAAACGATCCTTATACCCTTCCTCGTATTCGTGTAGTATCAAAAAAGCATACAATCCAAGGAGTAACTTCTGAACCAAGAGAAGGTTACTCCAATTCACAACACCCCACAATACCCATCCGACAAAGATGAGGGTCATTATATGGATGTTGTGCTTCAGAAGAAACAGGGCAAACTTTCTCATAGTAAAGTACTTTCAAAAACAAACTCTATTCTACAACCTTTGGCGGAGAATACGCTCGACGGTGGCGTAGTCAACATTTGCGTTCTCGCCGAGCATAGTGCCGCGCTCCTTGAAGCGACGCACAATCTCCTCCACAATATCCTCACCAATAGAGAGTTCCGAAAGGCGAGTAGCAAGACCGAGCGAGCGGAAGAAGGCCTCGGTAGCCTCAATGGTGCGGTCAATGCGCTCGTCGAGTGAGCCATCCTTAATGCCCCACACCCTTTCGCCAAACTGCACAATCTTCGCCCCCTTCTGCTCCCTGAGAACATTCATCACTGCGGGGAGCACAATCACGAGGGTTTGACCGTGGGTGGTCCCCGTCAGGGCGGTAATCTCGTGGCCAATCATATGTGTTGCCCAATCTTGGGGCACACCCATAGCCACAAAACCATTCAGGCCCATAGTTGCCGAGAGCATAAAGGTTGCCATTGCGTTGTACTCTTTGGGCTCGCCAAGTGCCTTGGGAGCGACCTCCACAACGGTCTGCACGATGCCCTCTGCCCACCTATCCATCAGGGGCGAGCACTCGGTAACAGTGAGATACTGCTCCATAACGTGGACAAAAGTATCGGCCAAACCACAGGCAATCTGGAATTTAGGAAGCGAATAGGTCGCCTCTGGGTCCAAAATTGAGAATACGGGATAGGTGTTGTAGAAGGAGTATTTCTCACCTGTTGCAAGGTTGGAAATCACCGCACCGCGATTCATCTCGGAGCCCGTAGCAGGCAGAGTCATAACACTTGCAAAGGGGAGCGTACCGCCATAGAGTGAGGGGTTGCGCACCAAATCCCAAGCGTCGGCCTCTATCTTTGCAGCCGCAGCGATAAGTTTTGTGCCATCGAGGGTGCTACCACCGCCCACAGCAAGGATGAAATCCACCCCCTCACGCTTGCAAATCTCCACCGCCTTGCGCAGAGTTTCCACCTTTGGGTTGGGCTCAATGCCCCAGAATTCGGTGTAGTCGAAGCCTTTGAGAGCCTCCACTACCTGCTGATAGACGCCATTTTTCTTGACACTGCCGCCACCAAAAGTGACCAAAATTTTCTTGCCCGCAGGCAGCTCGTTTGCAAGTCGTGCAATCTGTCCCTTACCGAAAATGAGTTTCGTGGGATTCTGAAATACAAAATTGTTCATATCTATCTATGTTTTAGTTATTTATTCCACAGGTTGTGCCTCAATGCTCAACACATAATCGCTCCACACCTTTGCCGCCTTATAGCTCTCCACGCTCTCCTCGGGCACAAAGATTTTACGGTCGGTGCCATTATAATCGAAGGCATCCGTGCCGAGTGTAGGGGGTACTATGGGCTCACACCACACCGACACAAGGCTTGTGCAATCCTCAAACGACCACCCGCCTATGGAGGTTACCGTTGAGGGAATCGTTATCTGCGTAAGCGAGGTGCAATTCTTGAATGCGTAGTCGCCAATCTGCTCCAACTTGTCATTTGTGACAACCTCCGCCAACGCTTCGCAATTACGGAAAGCGTAGTTGCCAATGGATATTAAGGCCGAGGGGAGAGTGATACTTTTGAGGCTCTCACAATTATAGAATGTTTCATTACTGATAGTCGTCAGTCCTTCGGGTAGAGTCACCCTCTCCAAAGCCTCGCAGAAGTAGAAAGCGTTACGCTCTATCTCGGTCACACTTGTGGGAACAACCACCTCTTTGAGCGCATAGCACGACTGGAAAGCTCTCTCCCCTATCACCCGAACTCCCTCCTCAATAACGATGTCGGTGAGTTTTTCGCAACCGTAGAAACAGTAGTATGGGATTCGCTCCACCGAAGCAGGAATCACCACCTCTTCGAGTTGGGTACAATTCTGGAACACCCTTTCATCCAACGACTTAACACCATTGGGAATGTCAATTTCCCTCAACGCATAGCAGTTCCTAAAAGCCTCCTTACCAATGGTTTCAACAGCATCGGGAAGTGTGATGGCAATCAACTTCTCACACCCGTAGAAGGCTCCATCCTCAATGGTCACAAGCGAGGAGAAGAAACGCAACTCTCTGAAAGCCATAATATCCGTACCCTTGAAAGTTGCACCTATGGAGCTCACCGCAGCAGCCTCCTTGTAAGAGAGTTGCTGATCGCCATCGGTATCCCAAGCCAGAACACAAAGCACCTTTGTGGTATTGTCGAGGAAATTGATTGGAGCCTCCGAAGTGTCGTAGTAGCCCTCCAAAGGAATAACTACGGTCTTGCCACTTGTGAGGATGAAGGTCACATCGCTCTCGCCAACGATAATCGACTCTATGAGCGTGTCGCCATCTACTCCATCTTGACCATCCTTTCCATCGGCACCATTGTCGCCCTTATCGCCCTTATCGCCTTTGTCGCCCTTGTCGCCTTTGTCGCCTTGCTCACCCTTATCACCTTGTGCGCCATCTTGACCATCCTCACCATCGGCACCATCACGACCGTGCTTAATGGTTATGGAGGAGCCGTCCGAGAAGGTCACAACATACCCCTCGGCACTCTCCACAACAGAGCTCACCGAGAGGTTGCCGGCAGAGGCATTGAGAAGAGTTTCAACCTCCTCCAATCGCTCTCGCAGGTCGTCAAGTTCGCTTTTGAGTTGCGAATCGTCATACACCTCGGAGCACCCAACCGTGAGCGCAACAACAAGAGCAACAATACAATAGAGCAATCTTTTCATTATATATTATACTATTTTGCCATTAATAATTGTGTGTTCCACAAGCTCCTCACCAAAGCTATAAGGCAAGTATGCAAGCGAGGGCACGGGTTTTGACACCACCAAATCGGCCCTGCGACCTACGGAAATTGCTCCCCTATCGGCCGAGAGTCCGAGTGCTGCGGCACCATTGATGGTGAGTGCCGAAAGAGCCTCCTCGGGCGAGAGTCGCATCTTGATGCAACCCAAACTCCAAAGGAGCATCATATTTCCCGAGGGCGACGAGCCGGGGTTGCAGTCGCTGGCAATGGCCACCGGCAAGCCCGCATCAATCATTGCCCTTGCAGGTGCGAATGGAAGGTTGGAGAAGAAAGATGCACCAGGGAGCACCGTAGGTATCGTTGCACTCGCCGCCAAGTCCCTGACATCCTGCTCGTTGGCCTCCTCCAAATGGTCTACCGACAAGGCTCCGTACTCAATGCCGACCTGCACGCCACCGCTCGATGCGAGTTCGTTGGCGTGAATCTTGGGGCGCAAACCATAGCGTTTGCCGCACTCCAAAATCTTTGCTGTCTGCTCGGGCGTAAAGAATCCCCTATCGCAGAAGACATCCACAAACTCGGCAATACCCTGCTCGGCAACGGCGGGAATCATCTCCTCGCAAACGTGGTCTACATACTCCTCCTGTCGGCCCTTGAAAGCCCTACCCACAGCGTGAGCACCGAGGAAGGTTGCCTTCACGGTTGCGGGGAGTGCCTTCTGCAAGCGACCAACCACGCGCAACATTTTTATCTCCGTTTCGGTCGTAAGACCATAGCCGCTCTTAATCTCCAACGTGGCAGCTCCCGTGCGTATCATCCTCCACGCCCTTGCGAGTGCCGCCTCGAAGAGTTCATCCTCACTCGCCTCGGCCAACCTATCGGCCGAGTTGAGAATACCGCCACCGCGAGCAGCGACCTCCTCATAGGTCATTCCCGCAATCTTGTCGCGGAATTCACCCTCGCGTGAGCCTGCATAGACGATATGGGAGTGGGAGTCGCAAAATGCAGGGAATACAACCCTACCGCTCGCATCCACCACCTCATCGGCCTCCACTTCGCCCATCTCCTCCATCCTACCGTAGCGGGTAATCACCCCATCTTCGGCAACAAGGAAGGCGTTGTGAATCTGCTCCGCAGAGTTCATCTCCGCTCCACGCAGACATACCACATCGAGCGGAAGAACCCCTGCAAGCGTTTGTATATTCTTGATTAGCAATCGCATATCAGTTCTATTTCAGATTCTGCAAAAACTCTACCGACCTTGCAATCAAGGGGTACATAATCACATCGTCATCCACAAAGGGAACAACTGCGCGGAAGTCGGCAAAGAGTTTTTCGATTACCGCACTCGACTTCAAGGGGCGACGGAACTCCAACGCTTGTGCAGCGTTGAGAAGCTCAATAGCCAGCACCCTCTCCACATTGTCTGCCACGCGGGCCGACTTGGTGGCCGCATTGGAGCCCATACTAACGTGGTCCTCCTGTCCCTGCGACGAGGGAATCGAATCGACCGACGCGGGCATACAAAGGCCCTTAGTCTGGCTCACAATCGAAGCTGCGGTATATTGTGGAATCATAAAGCCACTATTCAGACCGGGTTTTGCCACCAAGAAGCTGGGCAATCCCCTCTGTGCCGAGATGAGTTTGTATGTCCTGCGCTCGGAGATGTTACCGAGCTCTGCCATAGCGATTGCGAGGTAGTCCAAAACGAGGGCCAAAGGCTGACCGTGGAAGTTACCTGCCGATACCACAACATCCTCATCGGGGAAGACGGTTGGGTTGTCGGTCGCGGAGTTAATCTCGGTTTCGATTACGCTGGCAACATAGGCAATAGCATCCTTCGATGCACCGTGCACCTGAGGGATACAGCGGAACGAATAGGGATCCTGAACGTGTTTCTTGGGCTGTGCAATAAGCTCGCTACCCTCCAAAAGTTCCCTCATACGCCTTGCAGTGGTAATCTGACCGTTGTGGGGGCGCACCTGATGCACATTGTCCGCAAAGGGGTCTATCCTACCATCGAAAGCCTCCAACGACATTGCAGCCACCAAGTCGGCCTGCTCCGAGAGCCTCTCCGCCTTATCGAGCGACCACACGCCGTAGGATGCCATAAACTGCGTACCATTTAGAAGAGCAAGGCCCTCTTTGGATTGGAGCGTGAGGGGCTCCCAGCCCTCGCGGCGGTTCATCTCCTCACCCGTTATAATCTCACCCTCTTTGGTCTCCACCTCGCCAAGTCCCAAGATTGGGAGCGAGAGGTGTGCCAGAGGTGCCAAGTCGCCCGAAGCACCGAGCGAGCCCTGCTGATAGACTACGGGGGTGTAGTGGTTGTTGAACATATCAATGAGCCTCTCCACGGTAGCCACCTGAACACCCGAGTGACCATAGGAGAGCGACTGCACTTTGAGCATAATCATAATCCTCACAATCTCGGTGGGAACCCTATCGCCCGTACCGCACGAGTGGCTCATTACCAAGTTCTTCTGCAAAGCCGACAACTCATCCTTCTCAATGGAGATGTTGCACAGCGAGCCGAAGCCTGTGGTTACACCATAGATGGGCGTGGGGCTCTCAATGGCCTTCCTATCGAGATACTCGCGACACTTTGCAATAGCCACCCTCGACTCCTCCGAGAGTGCAAGTGTATAGTTCTCCCTCACGGCACGGATTACATCCTGATGCGAGAGGTGGGCGCGGGAAATAATATGTTGTTTCATAATGTTTTATGGTATTTTCTAATTTATGACTAATTGACTAAAACATAGGGTTTGGTTGTGAGTTTTGCCAAATCCTCCACTCCGGCAAAGACGTTTTCGAGAGTGTAGGTTGCGGCCTCCTCAGCCGTCAGTTCCCTACCGCCATTCGCACGCTTGGTCAAATCGCCACTCGCCGACGACGAGTAGGTACATCCCCACTCGGCAAAGATTTTTTCACTCTCCACCACACTGCTATCCATATTCTCCATCCAGCCTGCGGGGGCGAGAGTTGCGGGCATCTGGCAACGAATCCAGACACTCTTTGCCGCATTCTGCCAAGCCCTGCCGAGGTAGATGGTCGAGATACCTTTACCATCGAAGCCCTTAGCATCGTTTGTAACGTTGCAGTTCATAAAGACAATGCCATAGGGGTTGCCGGAGGGTGTCGAGGGGGCGGTAATTGCCGCCTTGTCGCGATTGACATTGATCTGGCACTCATCGAACACCATCACGCTGCCACCATAAATAAAGTCCACATTACCCTCCACATAGCAATCCTTAACATAGACTCTCGACTCCGAGCTACGGCCCCAGAAGGTGTCCTGATAGCCCAAGATGTTGCAATCGAAGAAGGCCACATAGTCGCCATAGTGAACGTGAATTGCCTGCGCCTGATCGCCCGAGCCCGTTGCATTTTGGTGGGTGTTGCGGATTGTCAAATCCATAATGGTGACGTGCTTGCCGCGAATGTAGAGGGTGCTATAAACCTCCTCTCCACTACCCTGATAGCCATCGTGCGAAAGAATTGTCTTGTCGGCACCATCACCCATCAGGATAATATTGTCCTTCCCTTTGTCGATGGAGAGCCTCTCGTTGTAGATACCCTCCTTGATGTAGATGATATAGGGCTGGGAGTTATTCGCGGGGACGCTTGCGAGTGCCTGCCTTACGGTGGCGTAATCACCCGAGCCATCCTGCGCAACCACAGCATTGGGCCTTGCAGCCTCCGAGGGGTCACGCAAGAGTGTCGTAAAGCTGCACACCGTACTCCACAGCGAGTTCTCGTAGGGGGCCTTTGCCAGAGCCCTCACCTGCACATCGTATGTCGTACCACGCTCCAAATCCACAAGTGCCACTATGGGCTGAGCACACTTATTGGTGGTCACCAACAACCCCTCCGAATAGAGGTTATACTCATACTCCGAAGCATTCTCCACCTCCTGCCAAGTTATGGTTGCAGAGGTAGTTGCAAGAGTTCCATCCTCAACCTTCACACCCACGGGTTTAGCAAGTTTGCCACCCTTTGCACCCTCTCCCTCCTCGGGGCTGTTGCCACAACCAACAAGGGCACACACCGAGAGCAAGAGAGCCATTATTCCTTTAAGTTTCATAGTCAATAGGTTTTGTCTTATTTAACAAACTTTTCAATCAAGCCCTCGTCGGCAATATTGGGCAGAGTGACCTTCAATCCGGGGGTACGCTCCATCTCCCTGCGGATGGCACTAATTGCACCCTCGTTGCGCGCCCAACTACGCCTTGCAATACCGTTATTGGTATCCCACAAGAGCATATTTTCGATATGCCTCTGCGACTCTGCGCTACCGTCGATGACCATACCGAAGCCACCGTTGATAACCTCGCCCCAGCCTACGCCGCCACCATTGTGGAGCGACACCCAGGTTGCACCGCGGAAGCCGTCACCCACAACATTCTGCACAGCCATATCTGCCGTATAGGCCGAGCCATCGTAGATATTGCTTGTTTCGCGATAGGGGGAGTCGGTACCCGACACATCGTGGTGGTCACGGCCAAGCACAATAGGAGCCGAAATCTCGCCACGGGCAATAGCCTCATTGAAGGCACTTGCAATCTTTATACGGCCCTCGCTGTCGGCATAGAGAATACGGGCCGACGAGCCCACAACAAGGCGGTTTTTCTTCGCCTCCTTAATCCAGTGGATATTGTCGTCGAGCTGTCCCAGAATCTCCTCGGGAGCCTCCTTGCGAATCTCCTCCAAGACGCGAGCCGCAATCTCATCGCTCTTATCCAAATCCTCCTCCTTGCCCGAGGTACATACCCAACGGAAGGGGCCAAAGCCGTAGTCGAAGAACAAGGGGCCCATAATATCTTGAACATAGGAAGGATAGCGGAACTTACCATTGGGCAATACCACATCCGCGCCAGCCCTCGAAGCCTCCAAAAGGAATGCGTTGCCGTAGTCGAAGAAGTACATCCCCCTCTCGGCCATGCGATTGACAGCCGCAGCGTGGCGACGGAGCGACTCCTGAACAGCCTCTTTGAACCTCTCGGGCTCCTCGGCCATCATCACACGACTCTCCTCGTAGGAGTAACCCACGGGGTAGTAGCCACCGGCCCAAGGATTGTGGAGCGAGGTCTGGTCGCTACCCAAATCAACCTCAACGCCCTCATCGGCCAACCTCTCCCAGAGATCTACGATGTTGCCCTGATATGCCATCGAAACAACCTCTTTATTCTTGCGAGCCTCTGCCACACGAGCGAGGAGTTCGTCGAGCGAGGTGTGAACCTCATCCACCCAACCCTGCTCATAGCGTTTCTGAACGGCTGCGGGGTTAATCTCCGCAACGATGCTCACCACGCCTGCAATGTTACCCGCTTTGGGCTGTGCGCCCGACATACCACCAAGGCCTGCCGACACGAACAACATACCGCCCAAATCCTTTGCACCCTCCTTCATACGACGGCGACCGGCGTTGAGTACGGTAATGGTTGTACCGTGCACGATACCCTGTGGACCGATATACATCCAGCTACCTGCGGTCATCTGGCCATACTGCGACACACCAAGTGCATTCATCCTCTCCCAATCATCGGGTTTGGAGTAGTTGGGGATAACCATACCATTGGTAATCACCGCACGGGGTGCATCGGGCGACGATGGGAACAAGCCCATAGGGTGGCCCGAATACATCACCAGCGTCTGCTCGTCGGTCATCTCCGAGAGATACTTCATAGCGAGCCTATACTGCGCCCAGTTCTGGAACACCGCACCATTACCACCATAGGTGATAAGTTCGTGAGGATGCTGTGCCACAGCCTTATCCAAGTTATTCTGTATCATGAGCATCATAGCGGCTGCCTGACGGCTCTTTGCGGGGTACTCCTCAATGGGACGTGCATACATCTCATAGTCGGGACGCAGGCGGTACATATAAATCCTGCCATACTTTTCGAGCTCCTCGGCAAACTCGGGAGCGAGGGTTGCGTGGTGCTTCTCGGGGAAGTAGCGCAGAGCGTTCTTAATGGCCAACACCTTCTCCTCGCGCGTGAGAATCTCCTTACGCTTGGGGGCGTGATTGACGGTTGTATCGTAGGGCTTGGGGGCAGGAAGCACATCGGGGATACCCGCCCTTATATCTGCCTGAAACTGTTCGAGTGTCATATCTTCTATCGGAAATTAGTTGATTTTACCATTGACGATTTCGAGAATCCTCTTCTCCTCTGCATCAGCAGCCTTTGCAATCTCGGCCGCCTCCGAAACGAGAGCCTCGGCCTTTGCGCGGTCTTTCAGGCCCGCAGCGTTGATTTTCACATTGAGGAATGCGCCCTGAACAGCTGCACGAGCCGCGAGTGCGCCCACACCTGCATCGCTCACCGAGTTGGGGTTACCCTTCTCGGCCATCTCACCCGCAACCTCAAATGCGCGGTAGGAGGCCTTCATAGTCTTCAAGGGTACTTCGGTAGCGTAGAGTGTTGCCTTCTCCATAGCCTCAGCCCTTGCAGCCTTCTCCTCGTCGGTACCCTTGGGCATACCGAATACGGCCATAATGCAGTTGAATGCCTCGGTATCCTCATCCACAAGTGCCAAGAGTTCGTTCATAACACGTTTGCCCTTCTCGGCCCAATCGGAGAAGAACTCCCACTGCTCGTCCCAGCCTGGTTTGTGAGCCGAGAGGTTGGCAACCATAGTGCCGAGGGCTGCACCCAGAGCACCCATATAGGCCGAAATCGAACCACCACCGGGGGCGGGCGACTCACGCGAGGTCTCCTCTGCAAAACCTGCACAGGTCAAATCCACAAGACCTTTCTTCTTATTGTCTTTCTCAATGAGGCTCTCAACGATTTTCTCCTCGGGCTTGAAGGGGGTAAGCTCCGAAAGGCCCATCGAGCGCACTGCGATATCCAAAATCTCCTGGTCGGTAATACCGAGTGAGCGTTGCTGTTTGCGGAGGAAATACTTACCTGCCTCCAACAGAGCACTGCGGGGAACAAGGCCCACAATCTCGGTACCCGTAACCCTCACGCCACGAGCCGCAGCAGCCCTGCAAACCTCCTCGAAAGCGATGTGAAGGGGGGTAGCTTTGATGTCGGTGATATTCATTGACACCTGTGCGATGCCATACTCCTCGATAAACCAGCCGATAGCCTTGCAACCCTTCAAGGTGCCGGGAATCATAATAGGCTTACCGTTCTCGTCGCAGACAATTTTGCCCACAATGGGTTTCTCCCTCATTGGGCGACCCTTCTCACGCACATCGAATGCGATAGCGTTGGCACGACGGGTGGAGGTGGTATTGAGGTTGAAATTCACTGCAATGAGGAAGTCGCGTGCGCCCACAACGGTTGCACCACTGCGAGCCGCCTGCTCGGTCCACTCTCCGCCACCAAAGTCGGGCATCTCCTCGGGCTGAGTGATACGCTGCTGCAAGCCCTCATACTCGCCCTTGCGAACAACCGCCAAATTCTTACGCTCAGGGCGCAAAGCGGCACTCTCGTAGCAATAGGTGGGAACGGAGAGCTCGGTAGCGATGCGCTCGGCAAGTGCGCGTGCCATCTCGGCACACTCCTCCAAAGTAACACCTGCAACGGGCACAAGAGGCAACACATCGGTAGCACCAATGCGGGGGTGCTCACCGTGGTGGTAGCGCATATCAATGAGCTCCGACGCCCTCTTCACACCCCTAAAAGCAGCCTCAACGACCGCTTCGGGCTCACCCACGAAGGTCACAACGGTACGGTTGGTGGCCTTTCCCGGGTCTACATCGAGAAGTTTCACACCCTCTACGCTCTCAATCGAATCGGTAATCTGTCGGATAACCTCCATATCGCGTCCCTCACTGAAATTGGGCACGCACTCAATAAGTCTTTTCATTTGTAATAAAGTAGTTTATGTTTGTTAGTAAATCGTTTTTCCGCTCTTGCCCTCCACATCAAAGCAGATAGGCACACATAACATCCAAAGATAGGCATTTATTTTGAGATACCCTCACGCGCGCACGCATATTTTTCGCGCACGAAGAATATATTGTATAATTCTTTGCAATCCGAAAAATAATTATTATCTTGCAAGGCTAAAACTCGCAAAACAATTCTAATTTTATGAAAAGGATACTACTATTAATCTCACTTGCAACCTTTGCCATCGCTACCGCAATGGCAATCCCTGCAAAACAGGGCATCTACACCCATCGTCAGAGTGACGGCACCACTATTTCCTATGAGGTGTTTGGTGATGAGTTCAACAACTACACCCTTGTAGATGGCCTCTATACGGTCGTTCTTGACGAGAGTGGCGACTTCTGCTATGCACTTGCAAAGGATGGCGGTATGGTAAGTTCGGGTGTAAAAGTTCGCCCCCAGAGCCGCTTGTCCGATGCAGAGAAGAGCATCGCTCAGCAGAGTATCGGTGTGCGTCGCACCAACTTCAATCCCTACTTCAACAGCGCAATGAACTCGCCCGAGATGGCAATGCACCGCGTGGCTGAGCAGTTAAAAGCCTCTGCTGCGCCCCATCAGGCTGCACTCGAAATTGCAGATTGGGGTGGTGAGGTCAAAGGCAACCGCAACCTTTTGGTGATTCTCGTGCAGTACTCCGACATCAAGTTTACGGTTGATAATGTGCAGCAGCGTTTCACCAACCTTCTCAACAAGGAAGGCTACTCCGAAAATGGAGCAACGGGTAGTGCAAAAGATTATTTCAAAGCATCTTCGAGCAATCAGTTTGTCCCCACATTCAATGTTGTAGGCCCCTACACTCTCTCGCAGAAACGCTCCTACTATGGTGGCAACGACAAGAATGGCGACGATAAGGCACCTGCCATTCAGGCACAAGAGGCGTGTGATTTGGCCGACAAGGATGTGGATTTCTCGCAGTACGACTACGACAAAAATGGTAGCATCGACCTCGTGTTTGTTGTTTATGCCGGTCACAACCCCGCAGAGGGTGGCCCCGCAGATGCAATCTGGCCCCACCAATGGGACATCTATCCCGGTTTAAACATCGTGGGTAGCACATACCCTGTTTATGATGGTAAAAAATTCACCAAGTATGCTTGTACCTCGGAGCTCCGAGGTAGTGGCGGTTCGAATATGACCAACATCGGTACTTTCTGCCACGAGTTTGGCCACGCCCTCGGTCTGCCCGACTGGTATGATGTTATCGATGACAATAACCATACTTGGGGTATGGACTATGCCTCGATTATGAACTCGGGTAGTTACCTCAACGAGAGTGCGACTCCCCCTACTCACAACGCATTGGAGCGTTGGTTGCTCGGCTGGACCCTGCCCAAAGAGCTTGCTGTTGGTAGCTACCAAATGGCACACGTTAGTGAAAACGACACCTACATAATGTGGGCCAATAAGGCTCGCACCGAGTGCTTCCTCTTTGAGGCGCGAACAAAGGCCGCAAACTTCAAGTGGGACTACTATCTAAACCACGGATGCGAAGTCGGAAGAGCAACATTCCAGGGTGGCGACGGTATGCTTGTATACCACGTCGATTGGTCTGGTGCAAGGTTGTCAAAATGGGAAAATCACACTATCAACACCGACCCGCAGCACCCTTGTGCCTACATCTTCCGTGCTAATCCAAGTGCCGGCAGTAGCGCAAGTAAGGGCTGGTTCTTCCCCGGTTCGAGGAATATCACCTCGCTCTCGTTTGACGGCTCGCCCCAATTCAAAAACTGGGCATCGGAGCGTATGCCTCTCGAATTGCAAAACATTACCATCTATGAGGATAAAGTCTTCTTCGATGCCGTATCCAAAGAGTTCGAGATGGATGTACGCCAATATGACGCACTGCTCGATTGGAGGGAGTCGTCCGAAGAGTCTTCCGAGTGGATTGTGAAATATGTAGAGAAAGAGAGCGGTGAGGAAGTTGTGGTAACAACCACCCAAAAATATATCATCATCTCGCCCTTGAAGAGCAGCACACACTATCACGCGCAAGTCTTCAAGGCATCCAAAACCGATGAGCCCCTCTATGAGGCAGAGATTCTCACCCAGAGTAGCGTTACCACTCCCCGTCCTACCCTTATGCTCTCCTCGGAGTACAAGAAGAGTGACCTCATCCGTCTGAGTGTCAAGAACCTCGATGGCACACCCGAGAGCATCGTGTGGTATGTGGATCGCCAGAAGACCGATGAGCTGATGATTAAGCTCCCCTCGGGCCAGCACCACATCTGCGCAGTGGTCACCGACCAGAATGGCAACAACAGCTATCTCTATCGCTACATTACAGTAAAATAAGTACCCCAAAAGAGATTTAGAACAATGAAACGCATTATTTATATTTTGGCACTCCTCACTATCACCACTCTCACCTCGTGTTTGGGTGGCGATCCAACAATGGATGCTATGGACAAGTTTATGAATGCACAGAATGTCCCCGGTCTCTATCGTGAGAGCGCAGCAGAGTTCGCCTACGACCAGGCCAAACACCAGTGCTACATCAACACCTCGAAACTCACCTTCGCCATCCTCAACGATGACGGTTCGAAATACGTTCAGTTCACCCTCTCGGAGGCTCCCGTTGTGGGCCAGACTGTGGATGTAGCTTCCAAGAGTTTCGGCCTCGGACTCTCCTCCAACACCTCCTATAAGGGGTTGAAGGTGGACAAAATCGAGAACGACCTCTGCTATCTACGAAGTGACGCAGCGGGTGGATATGTCGGCATAATCATCGGCTGGAAAGAGTAAGAAGAAAAGGAAGCAGTTCTGCTTCCTTTTTTTTATTTTGGTTGGGCTTTTGCGCTGAGCTCAACCAAAAATTTTAGTGTGACACCCTCTGGGATTGGTTGGGTATAACACCCCTCCCCCATTTTGTTCTCGGGTATTAAAAAGATACCCGAGTACTATGTTATATAGGGCTTATAGGACTTATAGGGCCTATACGTTTTCGGGCTCGCGATGCGAGCCCGAAAACGGTCAACGGTTGACGGTCGACCTATTGTAAAGCGAGTTGTGGGCTCACAAATTGGAGTCGCTATCGCTTTTTATCCACAATCGCCCTACACTCTTCGAGAGTCATAGCAAGGGGATCCTTAGTCTTGGGGATGCGGTAGTTCTTGCCTTCAAATTGGATATAGGGGCCATAGATACCCGACATAATCTTCATCTCAGGCGCACCATCAAAGGTCTTAACAGGTGTCTTAGCAGCCTTATCCTGCTCCTTCTTCTGGCCAATAAGCTCTACTGCTCGCTCGAAGGTAATGGTATAGGGGTCATCGCCTTTGGCAAGCGAGATAAACTTACCATCGTAGCGCACATAGGGGCCAAACTTACCCACGCCAACAACAATCTCCTTCTCCTGATAGTCACCCAGATTGCGAGGCAGTGCAAAGAGTGCAAGGGCCTCTTCGAGGGTGATGGTTGCGATGAGTTGGTCTTTTTTGAGCGATGCGAAGCGAGCCTTGTCGCCATTCTCACCGCCAATCTGCACCATTGGGCCATAGCGACCAATACGAGCCGATACGGGGAGTCCGCTCACGGGATCAACACCCAACTGACGAACAGAGCTATTCTGCTTAATCTGGCTGCCAAGTGCGTTCTCCACGGTCTTGTGGAAATCGCCATAGAACTCGCCAATCATCTTTGTCCACATCTCCTTACCCTCGGCAATCGCATCGAACTCCTTCTCCACGGTTGCCGTGAAGTTGTAGTCGAGAATCTGGGGGAATTGGTCTTTGAGGTAGTCATTCACAAGCATACCGATGTCGGTAGGTGCGAGTTTGCCCTTCTCCTTGCCGACAACCTCCTGATGGGTTTTCTCGGTGAGCTTACCCTTCGAGAGGGTTATCTGGTCATAGGAGCGTTTCACGCCCTCCTTATTCTGCTTCACAACATAACCACGCGCGATGATGGTCGAGATGGTGGGTGCATAGGTCGAAGGACGACCAATGCCCAACTCTTCGAGCCTCTTCACCAACAAAGCCTCGCTGTAACGATAGGGCTGCTGGGTGAATTTCTGGGTAGCGGTGGCATCTTTGAGGGCCAAGAGTTCGCCCTCGCCCACGCTGGGCAATACAGCATTCTCGCTCTCACCCTCATCCTCCGTAGATTCCGAGTAGAGTTTCATAAAGCCGTCGAAGCGCATCTGCTCGCCCATAGCCACAAACCTCTCGGTGTGACCACCCACCTCAATGGTAACCACCGTGCGGTCAATCTTTGCAGGGCTCATCTGCGAAGCCACAGTACGTTTCCAGATGAGTTCATAGAGTTTCTTCTCTACCGAGGTACCCTCAATGCTTTGGCGGTTGAGATAGGAGGGGCGGATGGCCTCGTGAGCCTCCTGCGCGCCTTTGCTCTTGGTCTTATAGGCCCTCCACGAGTGGTACTCTTCGCCAAACATTGCCAGAATCTCCTCCTTAGCCGCAGCCATCGCCTGCTTTGAGAGATTCACCGAGTCGGTACGCATATAGGTAATAAAACCACTCTCGTAGAGTTTCTGTGCCACGCTCATAGTCTGCGCCACAGTCATCGAGAGTTTCCTACCGGCCTCCTGCTGCAAGGTGGAGGTGGTAAATGGAGGCGCAGGGAATTTCTCCGCGGGTTTCGACTCCACGCTCAGAACCTTGAAATCCACGCCCGCCAATGAGCCAAGCAGTGCAACTGCCTCCTCACGGGTGTCGAACTTGCGATCCAACTCCGCCTTGAAGACCTTACCATCCGAAGCGATAAAGCGAGCAGAAATCTTGTAGAACTGCGTAGCCTTGAAGTCGATAATCTCCCTCTCTCGCTCCACAATAAGCCTTACGGCAACACTCTGCACCCTACCGGCCGAGAGTGCGGGTTTCACCTTCTTCCACAGCACAGGCGAGAGCTCAAAGCCCACAAGCCTATCCAACACCCTACGCGCCTGCTGGGCATTCACAAGGTTCATATCCACCCTGCGGGGCGAAGCGATAGCTTCGAGAATAGCGTTCTTGGTAATCTCGTGGAAAACGATACGTTTGGTCTGCTCAATGGGCAGTCCGAGAACCTCGGTCAGGTGCCAAGCGATAGCCTCTCCCTCACGGTCCTCATCGGATGCGAGCCAGACGCTCTCTGCCTCACTTGCCATACGTTTCAGGTCGGCAACCAATTTCGTCTTCTCGGAAGAGATTTCATAGTCGGGAGCAAAGCCCCTCTCCACATCCACGCCAATACCCTTCTTGGCGATATCTCGTATATGACCATAGGAGGAGCACACCTTGAACTCCTTACCCAAAAATTTCTCGATGGTTTTAGCCTTTGCCGGGGACTCAACGATTACCAGATTTTTCTGCTGCATTGTTCTATATATCAGATATTTATTCCTATTATTTCCGCCTCCGAAAGGGACTTTCGGAAAGCACTATGGCCACAAAAAATGCGCCATACCTATATATATTGGCGCACAAAGATAAAGCACTTGTCGAATTTTTCAAAAAAACCTTGTCGTTTTCTCGAAAAAAAGGGACACCGCATCTGCTCGGCATCCCCATTTATCGGCAATATTTCACATCTATTCACCTATGAGTGTATAGGTTATATCGAACTTAACGGGGTGGGTGGAGCCCATAAGCGAAAGTTTCACCATTGCATACTGCATATATTCGTATGCATCCATACCCAGAGTTATCCTACAGCTCACCTCGCCACTCTCATCTTGGAGCACCTCTTGGAGGTACAAGGCAAGATCCATTTCGTAGCGACCAAAGGTGCGATTCAGGTAGCCACCATAGAGCAACTCGGTCTCATAATTGGACTCATAGTAGTAGTTATAGTCGGGCACCGCGGAGAGCTTCGCATAGTTCGTGTATGTGCCCACACGCGCGGGTGCGTAATCATAGAAGGTGTAATCCTCCTCCGCCAGAGAGATGTACATCTTTGCCTGATTGATGAAGATACTCCTACCCTCGGGGCAGAGCGCACGCAACGAAGCCACAAACTCGTCGGTCAATTCGAGAGTGGTAGTCACACCCAAGAAGCCTTGTACATATCCCTCCGAAACGGGGTTTTCGAGTGGCTTGTCGGCTGCAACATCCACATTGATACTCGCACCACCCACCATTGCCGAGTAATCGTGCTCAATGGCGGTAACGGCAACCTGCTTGGTGTTGTTGGAGTCGTTGGAGATGTAGAAAGCCCTCATAACATCATCCTCCACAATCGAGGGGTCACCACCCTCGGCATATTCGTGACCATAGAGAACAAGGTAGCTCTCGGGGCCCTCATTGGTATCCCATTGGAGGTTGATGCCATAGATTGCCGCATCCTCGGGCGAACTACCCGAAGGGGTGATGCACAAACCATTGAACTGCTCCATAAAGAGCGAATCGTTGGTGAATTTCTCCTTATCGACATCCCACAACTCCTGCAAAAACTCCTTGCCCACATCGGTGAGTTTCAACGTGAGGGTGTCGAAAGTATTGGCTCCGAGAGGCCTTCCCTCAAAGGTGAAGGTCGCCACGGGGTGTTCATCAATATACTCCTTGTAGTCCAAACTGCTGTAATAGGATTTCTCCCTCTCCAATAGTTTCACAAGGCGATAGACATCGAAGGTCTGCTCTTTGAGCGTATCTCCGCCCACAGTCTTCATACCTGCCACCAATACCATAGAGTCGGGCATCGACACCATTCCCTCGTGGGCAATACTATCTGAATGAACAGCATAGGTAAATTGCACCAAAGCCGAAGCCCTCGTCTTGGCACCATAGTGTTCGTCCGTCATTGCACCAAAGTAGGCATAATCGAGCGCGCCCGTGGAGATGGAGTCGGTATAGGAGAGGTAGCTCTCAATTCCCTCCTCCAAAGAGGCAAACTGCACCTCGAAACGCTGTCCGGGAGGTACGATATTGGTACCCAAACTGTCATTAACCTCCGTACACGAGGAGAAGAAAATTACAAGTGCCGACACCAAAGCGATGCCGACACCTTTGAGATTTATTTCATTAGAGAATAGAGTCATAAAATTCCTTATACTGCGTAAGTTTCTCTTCTTCGGCAATGTCACCCGTGGGGCGCAATACCCTCTTGCCACTCTTTGCGAGGTACTCCTCCACCTCAGCAGGCAACTCTTTTGCCTCAACAACAATGCCGTCTGCGTTATCAATAACGAGCCTCATAAGGTTTTCGTATGTAAGAGCTCCGTAGCCATCAATTTTTTCGGCAGGAACACCCTCGCCCAGCATTGTCGAGCGGAAGGCCTCTCCCCAAACACCCTTGAAGGTGTCATCGTAGATGCTGAATACGATTTTCGAGGATGCAAACAAAGGCTCGTCGGTGTAGCAGTTGCGCAGATAGAGGGGCACTGCCGCCGAGAACCACGAGTGGCAATGTACCACATCGGGCTGCCAACGCAACTTCTTGACCGTCTCCAACACACCACGCGCAAAGAAGATTGCCCTCTGGTCGTTATCCTCAAACTCCTCGCCCTCGGCATTGCGGAATGTCGCCTTGCGAGGTGCAAAGTACTCATCGTTGTCGATGAAATATATCTGAACACGAGCCGCAGGAATGGAGGCAACCTTGATGATAAGTTGGTGGTCGTTATCGTTGATAATCAGGTTCATACCCGACAAGCGGATAACCTCATGCAACTGGTTGCGTCGCTCATTGATACAACCAAAACGGGGCATAAAAGTCCTAATCTCAAAACCTCGCTCCTGCATTGCTTGCGAAAGTGTGCGACAAGTAGTCGCAATGGGGCTCTCAGGAAGATATGGGAAAATCTCCTGACAAACACACAGTATTTTTGCTCCTGCCACTTTTCCTAAAATTTTAGTTTACAACCGAAAAATGCCCCTTAAACTACGATTTCGGCCCTCTCGTAAAGGCACTTTTACATAAAGCCGATAATACACTGCAAAGATAATAAAAATTTTTTGCATTTCTTGCAACACCCCTCCAAAGAAAATCACTTTACACCCCACATCAGCCACCAACAAAGGAGTCGCATTTCCTCTATTGACTGCCTTTGGGCGAGGCGAGTTCAAGCCCCAACGAAAAGTATAGAAAGTGTATATCGTGGAGGGATTTTTACACCCCCTGCGATTAGAGAGATTTTGGCGAGGTGAGTTCAAGCCCCAACGAAAAGTATAGAAAGTGTATATCGTGGAGGGATTTTTGTGCCAAACAAGAGAGCGAGTCCGCAGCCTACTTTGGCGTAGGTGAGGAACTCGCTCTTTGAAGTTTGGTGCAAAAAGCACCCACGAGATGCACTTTCTAATCCCAGGGGTAGGCGGCAAGAAATATATCCTTCCCCACCAACTTCTCCTTGATGGCCACCAAGTCGGAGAGCTTTACATCGCCAACGATATAGTTCCACTCGGAGGAGGTGTAACGCTCCCTAACCTTCGAGAAGTGGATGAGGGTGGCATCTTCCTCGGTGCGATAGCGGTAGTAGATGCGGTGGGTAACATCCTCGGTGTGATGCACGGGGGAGGCGGCATTCATACGCTTATACTCATAGCGGTAGTCGTAACGACAAGCGGTGATGTCGCTCAACACAGCCGCGCCCGTTGGGTGACCACCCGCACCGCGACCAAACATAAACTGTTTGTAGTAGTAGCGGCCCTTGATAACCACGCCATTGAACTCATCCTCAACGCTGTAAATATATTTGTCGTGGGAGATAAGTTGGGGCACAACCCACAAATATACTCCGCCATCTTCGAGTTTCTCAACGTGGCCAACGAGTTTTATGCGTCGCTGTTTCTCCTCGGCAAAGCGAATGTCGGCATCGTTCATCGTGGAGATACCATAGCGGAAAATCTTCTCGGGGGCAACATAGAGGCCAAAGGCGTGGATGGTCAGAATCACAAGTTTGAACATCGAGTCCCAGCCATCGAAATCAAGCGAGGGGTCGCTCTCGGCAAAGCCCAGCTCCTGTGCCAACTTCAAGGCCGAGGCGTAGTCCATATTCTCGTTGAAAATCTTGGAGAGCACAAAGTTGGAGGAGCCATTGAGAATACCCTTCACCGACACCAGCAGGTCGTTGTCGTAGTACTCCTCCAAGTTGCGGATGACGGGAATACTGCCACACGCCGAGGCGTCGTAGAGGAAAGGTGTTGCGGTCTGCTTCCCGAGCTCAATGAGTTCGGGGAGGTGGTAGGCAAGCATCTTCTTGTTGCCACTCACCACGGGCAACCTCTGCTCCAACGAGCGGCGCACAATACCGTATGCTGCCTCCGCATCGTCAATCAGCTCTACAATCATATTTATCTCGGGATCCTCGAAGATGTCATCTGCCGAGTCGGTAAAATCGGCCTTCACCCCCCTATCCTTCGATAAATCACGCACACAGATGCGCCTAATGGTTATATCCTTGCTCTCCACAGCACCCAGCACGTCGTACAATCCACGACCAACGCTGCCAAAGCCAAACAAACCTATTTTAATCTCTTTTTTCATATTTATGTTTTTATCTTATTTCGCGCATTTTTATAAAAAGACACCCCAAAAATTTTTGGGCGATACTGCGTATCGCTATTCAGTATACACACTCACTTGGGGGAGTTTTCAACCCATCATAAACTCCTTTATTATGGTATCGAGCTGCTCGTACTCCACCAAGAAGCCGTCGTGGCCAAAGGGTGAGTCAATGAGCCTATACTCCACCGAGGGGATATTGGCCACCATCACGTCGTGGTCCGAAGGGGGGAAGAGTATGTCGCTCGTGATGGCCACCACCAGAGCCTTTGCCTTGATACCCTTCAACACATCCTCAACAGAGCCCCTGCCACGCGCAATATTGTGGGAATCAACGGCCTCCGTCAGTCGCCAATAGCAGTGGGCGTTGAATCTTTTGCGCAGTTTTTCACCCTGATGTCGTTGGTAGGTCGTAGCTCGGTATCCCGAGAGCTTCTCACCATCCGCATCGGTCTGGGTGGCGTTGTAGGCCTCGGCTCCTCGGTAGCTCAGCAGAGCCATACTCCTGGCCACAGCCATACCCGCCAAGCCACCATCGAGCGCATCGGTGTGGAACGTAACGTCGGCCTCAATAGCCATCCTCTGCGACTCATTGAAGGCAATAGCCCACGCCGAAGAGCGAGTGCAGGTGGCAATGAGTGCCACACGGCGTGCAAAATCCGGCTCCATAATGGCCCACTCCATAGCCTGAAAACCACCAATGGAGCTACCAATGAGGAGTTCAACGTGGTCAATGCCGAGCTTTCGGGCCAACCTCTGGTGACAATGTACCATATCGCGCACCGTAATCATCGGGAAATCCCTACCATAGCTTACACCGCTCTCGGGATTGATGCTCACAGGCGAGGTTGTACCATAGGGCGAGCCGAGGAAGTTGGCGCACACCACAAACCACCTCGCAGGGTCCAGAAAACGCCCCTCCTCAACGGTGTGGGGCCACCACTCGGCAACCCTACTGTCGGCTGTCAGTGCGTGGCACACCCAGATGACATTGTCCTTCTCGGGGGACAAAGTGCCATAGGTGGTGTACTCTACCTCAAACGAGGGGAGTACTGCGCCACATTCCAACTCAAAGGGTTCATTAAAAAATTCTTTCATATATATCTATTTTTCACTCCACGAGTGGATTTTGTAAGGCACACTCGACCTACTCTGCAAAGGCAACCTCAAATGCCTGCTCAAAGTCGGCAATGATATCCTCCACATTCTCCAAGCCTGCCGAGATGCGCAGCAAGGTGGGCGAAACGCCTGCCGAGCGTTGCTCCTCATCGGAGAGCTGTTTGTGGGTGGTCGATGCGGGGTGGGTAACAACACTCACCGAGTCGCCAATCATCGTCATATGGAGCACAAGTTGCAGAGCCTCAACAAATTTCACCGTCGTATCGAGATCGCCTTTGAGCACCACCGAAAGCACTGCCGACGAGCCAAAGCGGAAATATTTCTGCGCATTGCGGTGCGAGGGGTGCTCCTCGAAGCCTACCCACTGCACATCCTCCACCAGAGGGTGGTTGCGGAAATACTCCGCCAGACGTGCGGTGCTCTCCACCTCGTGGCGGGTGCGCAGAGCAAGGGTTTGGAGGCCCAACTGCATAAGGTAGCTGTCAAATGGCGATGGCGAGCATCCCAAGTCGCGCAGTGCATCCACGCGGCACTTCACAATGAAGGCCATATTGCCGAAAGCCTCCGAGAAGACCAAGCCGTGGTAACCCTCCGATGGGCCACAAAGTTCGGGGAACTTGCCATTGGCCCAATTGTAGGTACCAGCATCGACAATCACGCCACCCATAGCCGTACCGTGGCCATTAATCCACTTTGTGGCACTCTCCACCACAATATCGGCACCGTGCTCAATGGGGCGACAGAGGTAGCCACACGCACCAAAAGTGTTATCAACCACAAAGGGGATATCCCACTTGTGAGCCAACTCTGCGAGTGCCTCCAAGTCGGGCACCGAGCACGCGGGGTTACTCATCGACTCCACATAGATGGCTTTGGTATTCTCGTCAATGAGAGCCTCGAAAGCCGCCACCGAGTCGTTCTCGGCCCTGCGGCAGTCGATACCCATCTTGCGGAAGGTGATTTTGAATTGGTTGAAAGTGCCACCATAGAGCAGAGGTGCTGCAACAATGTTATCGCCAGCCTTGCAGAGCGAGGTAATAACCACAAGCTGCGCCGACATACCCGACGCTACGGCAAGAGCACCAACACCACCCTCCAAAGCTGCCACCTTCTCCTCGTAGGCATTGGAGGTGGGGTTTTGCAGACGGGTGTAGATGTTGCCAAACTCTTTCAGATTGAAGAGGTCGGCCGCGTAGTCGCAGGTTGGAAATTCATAGGCGGCAGTTGGGTAGATTGCCACGCCACGCGAGCAAGTGTTGTCGCGGTGACGGCCTGCGTGAATTTGCAGTGTTTCGAAGTGCAATTTCTTCTCCATAGTGTATGTTTTTATCTCTGTTTTATTTTCGAATTATAGTACAAAGGTAAACAAATTATTAAAAAAACTTAATAATCCTTGCTGTATGGAGGCGATTTATCAAAAAAAACACCCTTTTGAGGGCAAAATACCCCCTTTTTAGTGAGGTTGTATTTTGCACGAGAGGGGAAAAAGATTACCTTTGTGGCAAAATTCAGATGAAGAAACAACAATATCTTTGCAAAACTCCATAGAGTTATGAAGCAGAACAAAGTTTTCGATACCAGCGTACAGCTCCTCAAATACAACGTACTCAAAGAGGTTGTGCGCAGTGCTTACGATGGAACTCTCGACAGGGCATACATCGACATCCCCAAGAAAATCTCCCCCGGCCCCAAGGCCGAACTCCGTTGCTGCATCTACAAAGAGCGAGCAATCCTTCAAGAGAGGGTGCGTATGGCCTGCGGTGGCGACAAGAGCAATCCCAACGTTGTAGAGGTTATCGACATCGCTTGTGACGAGTGCCCCGCAAAAGGCATTCTTGTAACACCCGCTTGCCGTGGCTGTATTAGTCACGCTTGTAAGGATGCGTGTCCCAAGGATGCCATCAGTATCGTTGGCAAACGCTCCGTCATCGACCACGACAAGTGTATCGAGTGTGGCAAATGTACACAGGCCTGCCCCTATGGCGCAATCATCAAACTCTCGCGTCCCTGTATGCAGTCGTGCAAGGTGAAGGCTATCAGCATCGACGAGGGACAGAAAGCCAAGATTGACAACGATAAGTGTATTATGTGCGGTCAGTGCGTTATCGCCTGCCCCTTTGGTGCAATGACCGACAAGTCGCTCCTTTTGGACATTGTGCGTATGCTCCAAAATGCCGAGAAGGAGAACTACAAAGTATATGCAGTTTTGGCCCCCGCAATCATCAGCCAGTGTCGCTATGGTCGCATCGAGCAGGTGGTAACAGCCATCAAGAAGCTCGGCTTCCACGACGTTGTGGAGGTGGCTATGGGTGCCGACATCACACTCTACAAGGAGGCCCGCGAGTGGAACGAGAAGAAACTCCTTACCACCTCGTGCTGTCCCTCGTTTGTGAGGTTCATCGAGATTAACTTCCCCACTCTCAAACAGCACATCTCGCACACACCCTCGCCTATGATTGAGATTGCAAGGCTCATCAAGAAGAGCGAGCCCAATGCGAAGGTTGTATTCATTGGCCCCTGCGCTGCCAAGAAGATGGAGTACACTCTCGAAAAGACAAATGGTGCCATCGACTCCGTGATGTCGTTTGAGGAGTTGCAGGCATTCCTCGATGCACGCGATATTGAGACCACCGAGCAGGAGGATACCCCTCTGAACAACGCATCGTTCTATGGTCGCATCTTTGCAAAGGCCGGCGGTATCGTTCAGGGCCTTTTGAACCTTGCGATGGAGAACGGCTACGACGACCTCAAACCTGTCTATATGAGTGGTCTTGACGAGTGCCGTCTTAACCTTGCCAAACTCAAAGTGGGCAAAAGCGAGTACAACTTCTTCGAGGGTATGGTTTGCGAGGGCGGCTGTCTGAATGGCCCCTTGTGTATCAACCACGGCCCCAAGAATATTGCCGATGTGGATAAATACGGCAACGAGGCCACCGAAAAGAGCATAGACGCCTCGGTGAAGTATTGGAAAAACATCACCGGTGAAGAATAGACGAAAAAAGGTTGAGAGTTTCTCAACCTTTTTTTGTGTCCAACGTTGGACAAGAATTTTTATAAAAATTCTCCATTCTACCTCTGCACCTCTATTCTGTTATGGAGTGCGTGGGCGATTGTCAGCTCGTTGGCATACTCAATCTCGTCGCCCACTCCGATACCGCGTGCGATCTTCGTGATTTTCAGGTCGGGGAATTGCGCCAAGCGACGCATAATATAAAATAGGGTTGTTTCACCCTCAACCGTTGCACCAATGGCGAGGATGACCTCACGAATCTCCCCCTTTGCGATATTCTCCACCAGAAGGTCAATCTTCAAGTCGCTGGGCGAAATGCCCTGCATTGGAGAGATAACTCCGCCCAAAACGTGGTAAAGACCATTGTATTGACGGGTGTTCTCGATGGACATCACATCGCCCACCTGCTCCACAACGCACACAGTGTGTCTATCCCTTGCCGAATCGGCACAAATGGGGCATATTTCGTTGTCGGTAAGGTTGTTGCAGCGGGCACAAAACCTCACATCCCTACGGAAACGCACAAGTGCCTCGGCAAGCGCAGCCACCTCCTCGGGCTCCTCGTGCAACAGGTGGAGTGCAAGGCGCAAGGCTGTACGACGCCCCACCGATGGGAGCTTGGATAGCTCACCAACTGCATCATTTAGTAGTTTCGACATAACTTTGTCAACCGACGGCCGCCAACCGACGACCGACCTTTTTTCAGCTAAAAATTGTCTATTTCTCCCTATAAGTCTTATAGGCCCTATATAATCTCTATCGAGGAGCTCCTAATCCACCCCTCATTGCCGTCGGCAATGCGAATCTCGCTCCACTCGCCAAAGGTATCCAACACCTCCACCTTTGTACCCTCGTGGAGAATGAAGAGGTCTTTGCCCGCACGCTCGGGGGAGGCCTTCACAACAGCCGCGGTGGAGAGAACTATCGCCTCGTCATCGCTGAGTAGAGCCCTACGCGAACCCACGCCAAAGGCCACCGAGATAATCATCAGCAGGGCCGAAGCAATGCCCACCACAAAGCTCGCTTTTCGAATCTTCCTTCGCTCGGCAAGCAGGTAGAAGGCCACCGAAATCAACATCACACCAAGCAGAACGATGGACAACACGGCCCAGCCATCGACACCCATAATATTTTTCGCGCGCGCGTGCCAGCGCGAGAGGACAAATTCGGGAACACTCTCAATCTTATCCTTCACAAAGCTCTCCGCGTATGCGAGGTTATAGGCCACATCCTCATCCGCAGGGGAGAGTCTTTGGGCGCGGTGGTAGTTGAGAATCGCCTTGCCACTCTTGCCCGCCTTGAAGTAGGAGCAACCGAGGTTGTAGTAGAGCGGAGCACTCTCCCACCCCTGATTGACAATCGAGTCGTAGGTTGCAGCCGCACCGTTGTAGTCACCGGCGGTGTAGAGTCTGCCGGCCCTCTCCCAGAGAACATCGCACCCCTCTTGACCACGAGCCGAGAGTGCCACAAAGGCAAGCACCACTATCAGAATTATCTTTTTCATACTCAAAACTCTCCTCCTTTACTTGTTAATCACCGCTTCAAGACGCGAAATAGCACCCACACCACGCAAGTAGGCATCCTCAATCTGCACACTTCCCGAGGGGGCATATTGAGCATACTCGCAGTCGGTAATAAGTCCCACATAGGACTCAATATCCTCTACCGAAGCACCCTTGCGAGAGAGGCTTTCGCGCACACTCTCCTTTGTGAGGTCGGCAACGGGGATGTTGAGTTTATCGCTGAGGTAACCCCACAAGCCACGCAACATCTCCTCATAGAAGCCCCTTGTGTTCTGCTCCTTCATATACTTCTCGGCAGCACGGAAGCGGGCGAGGGCGACCTTATTTGCCCTCTTACCTTTGAGGGTTGCCTGATTACGCATCTGCTTCAAGTAGCGCGAGAGCCAAATCATCACCACCGCAAAGAGCACCAACATACCTACAACAACAATGAAATAGGTGCCACTGAACATAAACATCGCTCCCTGTGGGCGTAGTGCGTGCTCTCCGAGGTTGATGAATCGTATATCTCTACCGAGGAATTTGATATCCTCCTTATCTATGCCACTCACCAGAGCCGCATTGGGCATTCCGCCCGCCACACTCTCGTCGGGCAAAACGTGGATGGCATACTCGGCATTGGTCAGGGTTACATACTTTGCCAAGCGGGGGTTGAAGTAGGTGAACTCCAAAGCAGGGATGAAGAAGTCACCCTCGGCCCTTGCAATCATCGGGTACTCAAATTGGCGATAGCCACTCACACCTCTCGCTGTGGTCTGGATACTCTCCGAGCTCTTCACGCTATACTGCTCAAACGAGGTGGGAAGGTCAATCTGGGAAGCCTGAATCATCGAGAGGTTGCCCGTACCCGAGATTTTCACAACATAAGTCACCGCGCTATTAGCCTTAATCTCATCGGCAGGGGGTGTGACACTCATCTCAAATTCGCCCACGGCACCACTGAAACTTGCAGGAGCACCCTCGGGCAGAGGTTTGACATTGAGGGTAATATCGCGCGAGCGCACAACCCTTCTCACCTCCTGAATCTGGGGCACATCGAAGAAGTCTGCAAAGGGGTCGTGTCCCCTGCGGGGATTCTTCACCTGCAAGCGGGCAACCACCGACATCTCCAAAGGCTCGATGTTTATCGTGCCACTCTGCTGGGGGAAGAGAAGGTACTCCGCAATGGGGCAGGCATCATACAACTTTCCATTGTACTCCTCTCTCACCCAACGATTTGCATCAATATTGAGCCTCTGTGTCCAAAAGCCCGCAAAGGAGGGCATTTTTTGTCCCTCGGCATTCATTGCCACTCGTGTGTAGAGTTTGTAGCTCACAAGCACCGGCTGGCCCTTATAGACATTACTCCTGTCGATTGTTGCCACAATCACCACATCGTCCTCAGCAAGCGTCACCGCGGGGGTTTGCGCCCCACCTCGCGCTCCCCCTCCTACTGCGTTCTGTCCGCCCGAAGAGGTCGCCTCTTTTATGACCTTCACGGTCACAGGAGTGGTTTTGTAGCTCTTGCCATCGGCCTTAACTCTTGCCTCGCCTATGGTAAATTCACCCTCGGCACCGGCCACAAGCACATAGCTCATCGTGTGATTGACCGACTGGCTCATCTTGCCATTCACAAACTGCACACTCGTACTCGTGGAGGTCGAAGGGCCCGCAAGCACATCGAAGCCCTCAAACGAAGGGGCCACAAAATCCTTCGGTTTGGCATTGAGCGAAAACTCCACGCCAAAGGGCTCTCCAACGGCCACCACACGCGGAGCATTAATCTCAAAGGAGATCTCCTCACCACGCACACCGACCACAAATGCGCACAAAGCGACAAGAATCAGAAGAATCTTTCTCACCATCTAACTTTTGGTTTGTATCTATCTCTTTACACTGCAACGGGGCTACCCTTTTTCAAGGATAGCCACGCTGCAATAACGACAATTCGTTATGATTTAGTGTTTGAACTCTGCGAAAAAGTCGTTGCCCTTATCATCAACGATGATAAATGCGGGGAAGTTCTCAACGTAAATCTTCCTCACAGCCTCCATACCCAACTCGGGGAAGTCTACAACCTCAACACTCTTGATGCTCTGTTTTGCGAGGATTGCAGCAGGGCCACCAATCGAGCCGAGGTAGAAGCCGCCGTGCTTCTGGCAAGCGTCGGTCACCTCCTGCGAGCGGTTACCCTTGGCAACCATCACCATCGAACCGCCAACGCTCTGGAACAAATCCACATAGGAGTCCATACGACCTGCGGTGGTGGGACCAAAGCTACCCGAAGCCATACCTGCGGGAGTCTTTGCAGGACCGGCATAATATACGGGGTGGTTCTTGAAGTACTCGGGCATAGGCTTACCCTCATCAAGCATCTGTTTGATGCGAGCGTGGGCGATATCGCGAGCCACGATAAGAGTACCCTTCAAGTTCAAGCGGGTCTTAACGGGATATTTCGAGAGAGTCTCCCTCACTTTGTCCATACCCTCGTCGAGGTCGATCTCCACTGCGGGAGCCATTGTGGGTGCCAAAGCGGGCATAAAGCGTGCGGGATTCTTCTCCAACTTCTCAATCCACAAGCCCTGCTCGTTGATTTTAGCCTTAATATTGCGGTCTGCCGAGCAGCTAACACCAATGCCTACGGGGCACGATGCAGCGTGGCGAGGCATACGGATAACCCTCACGTCGTGTACGAAATATTTGCCACCAAACTGTGCACCGATACCACTCTCGCGGCAGATTTTCAGAACCTTCTCCTCCCACTCCAAGTCGCGGAAAGCCCTACCGCCATCGTTACCAACGGTGGGGAGGTTGTCGAAGTAACCGGCCGAAGCCTTCTTCACTGCGGTGAGGTTTGCCTCTGCCGAGGTACCACCCACTACAAATGCCAAGTGGTAGGGAGGACAAGCCGAAGTGCCAAGGTCTTTGATGTGCTCGGTGATAAACGCGGTGAGCGACTTCTCATTCAAAAGGGCCTTGGTCTGCTGATAGAGGAAGGTCTTATTGGCCGAGCCACCACCCTTGGTGATGAAGAGGAATTTGTACTCATTACCGGGCTCGGAGTAGATGTCAATCTGTGCGGGGAGGTTGTTGCCGCTGTTGTGCTCATCGGTCATAGTGATGGGCACCACCTGCGAGTAGCGAAGGTTGCGCTCTGCGTAGGTCTCATAAACACCCTTCGAGATGTACTCTGCATCATCAACGCCTGTCCAAACATTCTCGCCCTTCTTACCGATAGCAATAGCGGTACCGGTATCCTGGCAGGTGGGGAGCTGGCCCTCGGCTGCAACCACCTGATTGGCAATCATCGTGTGTGCCACAAACTTATCGTTGTCGGTAGCCTCGGGATCTGCAAGGATGGAGGCGAGTTTTTCGAGGTGCGAAGCGCGGAGGTAGAACGACACATCTTCGTAGGCCCTCTTTGCCAAAACTGCCAAGCCCTCGGGCTCAACTTTCAGAATTTTGCGGCCATCACACTCGATAACCTTCACATAGTCTTTGCTCACGAGTTCGTACTCGGTATTATCCACACCGTGCTCGAACATAGGCTGATACTTAAATTCGCTCATAAGAAATCAAAAGGTTTTATTATTAGTTATTTCGTTATTCCAACTAAAACACACAAAGGTAGCTATTTTTCACAAAAAAATAACATTAAATTTGCCCGATATTCCAAAAAAACCATTTATATTTGTAAAAATTTTTAATAATTAATCTCCCAACACCTCCCCGAAGGTGGCAAGAGAGGGTAGAAGAAACAATTTTTCAAACACACATAAATTTAACTAATATGGTATCTTACAAAGATTTAGGCTTGGTAAACACCCGTGATATGTTTGCCAAAGCAATCGAAGGTGGTTATGCAATTCCCGCATACAACTTCAACAACATGGAGCAGCTCCAAGCAATCATCGCAGCTTGCGTTGAGACCTCCTCGCCCGTAATTCTCCAAGTTTCGGCAGGCGCTCGCAAGTATGCCAACCAGACCCTCCTCCGCTATATGGCACAGGGTGCTGTTGAGTACGCAAAAGAGCTCGGCAAAAACATTCCTATCGCTCTCCACCTCGACCACGGTAGCAGCTTCGAGATCTGCAAATCGTGCATCGATATGGGCTTTTCGAGCGTTATGATTGACGGTAGCCACCTCCCCTACGAGGAGAACGTAGCTCTCACCAAGAAAGTTGTTGACTACGCACACCAGTTCGACGTAACCGTAGAGGGCGAGCTTGGCGTATTGGCAGGTATCGAGGATGACGTTGTTGCAGAGCACCACACCTACACCGACCCCAACGATGTTATCGACTTCGTACAGAAGACCGGTGTTGATTCGCTCGCAATCTCGATTGGTACCTCGCACGGTGCTAACAAGTTCAAACCCGAGCAGTGCACCCGCAACGCTGAGGGTATCCTCCTTCCTCCCCCATTGCGTTTCGACATCCTCAAAGAGATTGAGGCTCGCATCCCCGGCTTCCCCATCGTACTCCACGGTACGAGCAGCGTACCCCAGGACAAAGTTGCTATCATCAACACCTACGGTGGCGCATTGAAAGATGCAGTAGGTATTCCTGAGGAGCAGTTGCGTTTGGCTTCGGAGAGCGCAGTTTGCAAAATCAACATCGACTCGGATGGTCGTCTTGCAATGACCGCAGCTATCCGCGAGGTGTTTGCAAAAGATCCCGCAGAGTTCGACCCCCGCAAATACTTGGGCCCCGCTCGCGACGCTCTCAAAGAGCTCTACAAAAACAAGAACATCAACGTTCTTGGTAGCGCAAACCGCGTTGAGTAATTGAATATTCAACCATACAAATAACAGAGGGTTTTCTTTCCGAAAGCCCTCTGTTATTTTTTGTTCTTCCTTGTTTTTGTAGAGCTCAAACTTCTACATTCCCCCTAAATCCCCCTTTGACAAAGGGGGACTTGGTTGTGGGCCCAACAGGGCTCCACAATAACAAGAACATCAACGTTCTTGGTAGCGCAAACCGCGTTGAGTAATTGAAA
>JAZOTH010000006.1:0-135722 GCA_045657545.1 Tidjanibacter sp. | reverse complement strand
CCTACGGGCACCCTCCCCTAACTTAGGGGAGGGTTTTCCTTTTTATTCCCTCTCCTAGGTTAGGAGAGGGTGAGCAAAGCTCGGGTGAGGTCCGTATTTTGGCATAGGTATTAAAAAAAACACCCGCGAACTTTTTTGTAGTGGCGTTAAAGACTTTAAGGACCTTAAAGACCTTTATGACCTTAATGATTTTTCGGGCGCATCGCGCCCGCGACGTTTGACCAGACTACGTCTGTTCTAAAATGCTCTCGCTCGGCATAGCCTGCAAGCAGTCTCTGCCCTCGCTTACTCGCATTTGCGACGTTGGACAAAAAAACGCATAGAATCGAGCGGATTTTAGGCGTGCAAGAAAGCGGGCTCCGCAGTTTACTAAACGTAAATGAGGAAGCCCGCTTATCGAAGCACAACGCCAAAGACGCCGATTATATGCGTTTTTTACAGGATGAGCATCGCATCACCATAAGTCCCAAATCGGTAACCCTCTTCGATGGCGACTTTGTAGGCATTCATAACATTGTCGTAGCCACCAAAAGCCGCAACCATCATCAGCTGAGTGGAGCCGGGGAGGTGGAAGTTGCTGACCATAGAGTCGGCAACATTGAACTCATAGGGCGAGAAGATGAACTTATTTGTCCAACCCTCATAGGGTTTGAGCATACCATTGGTCGAAACCGAGGACTCAATGGTGCGTTGCACGGTGGTACCAATGGCACATACGCGGTGGCCGCTCTCCTTTGCACGATTGACAATCTCGGCAGTGGCTGCGGGGATAACAATCTGCTCGGAGTCCATCTTATGTTTCGTAAGATCCTCAACATCCACAGTGCGGAAGTTACCCAAGCCAACGTGGAGGGTAATTTCGGCAGTGTCGATGCCCTTGATTTCCATACGTTTGAGGAGGTGTTTCGAGAAGTGCAGACCTGCGGTGGGGGCAGCAACTGCACCCTCCTCTTTGGCGTAGATGGTCTGGTAGCGTTCCTCATCAATAGGCTCCACCTTCTCCCTCACCCAGCGAGGCAGGGGTGTTTCGCCCATCTGTGCAAGCACCTCACGGAACTCCTCATAGGAGCCGTCGTAGAGGAAACGGAGGGTACGACCACGCGAGGTAGTGTTGTCGATTACCTCGGCAACGAGTGCATCATCCTCACCGAAGTAGAGTTTGTTACCAATACGGATTTTGCGTGCAGGCTCCACCAAAACATCCCACAAGCGGAGGTCTTTATTGAGCTCACGGAGGAGGAAAATCTCAATCTCGGCACCGGTCTTCTCCTTGTTACCATAGAGGCGTGCGGGGAATACTTTGGTATTATTGAGAATGAAGACATCCTTCTCATCGAAATAATTGATAATGTCCTTGAAGAGTTTGTGCTCAATTTCACCCGTCTTGCGGTGGAGTACCAACATACGCGACTCATCGCGGTGCTCTACGGGATACTGTGCGAGCAGTTCGGGAGAGAAGTTGTAATTATACTGCGATAACTTCATAATTATTTGATGTTTATTCGTTGTTTTCGTTTCGAAAATCGTGGCGTTACCAACGGGGGTAACAAGATATATACGTTTGGGAATTGTTTTTGTTTCAGTCGGATGCAATTTTTACTCCGCAGTTGGTGCCGTCATAGCCGCCACCAACTCGTCGAGCACCCAAGCATCCTCCACCCGATACTCGCCACTGCGTGTGCGACGCAGGGCCGACAAGTGGGCTCCGCTCTCCAAAGCCTCGCCAATCTCGATTGCCAACGAGCGGATGTAAGTTCCCTTACTGCAACGCACCCTAATGCGAAGAAGAGGCATTGAGAACTCCAAAATCTCCATCTCGAAGATGTTAATCAGCGCACGACGCATCTCGACCTGCTCTCCCTCGCGGGCATATTCATAGGCCCTCTTACCGTCTATCATCTTGGCCGAATAGATAGGGGGAGTCTGCAACCTCTCGCCCAAGAGTGAGCGCAAGGCCTCCTCCACCCTCTCACGGGTAATATGGTCGGTGGGGAAGGTGGCATCAATAGGGTGTTCCAAGTCGCCACTCGGAGTAGTTGCACCCAGCACCACATCGGCAATGTACTCCTTCTCGCCCGCCTGAATCTCCACTACCCTTTTGGTTGCCTTACCGATGCAGACAATCAGCACGCCCGTAGCCAGAGGGTCGAGCGTTCCTGCGTGGCCAATCTTAATCTTCGGGAAGCCCAACTTACGCAGGAGGTACTTGAGTTTGCGGACAACATCGCTACTTGTCCAACCCAGCGGTTTATCGACCACCGCAACCACCCCCTCGGGGAAGGGCATATCGTGTGTAATAGACTGACGCATAGTTTAGAAAATGTAGCTACCAATGGAGATAAGGCCCACAACAAGGCAGTAGATTGCAAACCATACAAGTTTGCCCCTATTGACAATATTGAGCATAAATTTACAAGCCAAGCAGCCCGACACAAACGAGGTTACAAAACCCACAGCCAAAGGCAGTAGGCCCACGCCAATGTTGGCCAAGTCGCCACCTAAGAGATCCAACAGCGACTCACCCAAGATGGGCAAAATCACCATCAGGAACGAAAACTCGGCAACCACCGAGCGTTTGTTGCCCAGAATCAAACCCGTGGCAATCGTCGTACCCGAGCGGCTCAAACCGGGCATTGTAGCCACCGCCTGCGAGGTGCCGATAATCATCGCATCACCCCACGAGATACTCTCCTTTTGGCGGGGTTTGGCATACTGCGCAAAGGTCAAAAGGGCCGCTGTCACAAGCAACATCGCGCCCACAACCAACATCACATAGTCCGAGGCAAGCATCGCATTGAACTTATCTTTCAGCAGGAAGCCCACAATACCCACGGGCACCATCGAGGCAATAATTTTCAGTGCATAGGTCATATCGGGCCCCTTGCGGAAGGAGAAAAAGCCCGTAAAAACCCTCTTCACCGACGACCACAGCACCACAATGGTACTCAGCACCGTAGCTAAATGAAGAATCACATCGAAGGCGATGTTATCTGTAAGTTGTACGCCCAAGAGTTCCTTGGCAATTTGGAGGTGACCGCTACTGCTCACAGGCAAGTATTCCGTTAGTCCCTGCACCAATCCGAGTATAAACGCTTCAATAATAGACATAGTTCAAATTGAGAATTGAGAATTGAGAATTGAGAATTGAGAATTTCCTTGTTTTAATTTTTTTGGCGATAGTCTGAATCGCTATACCATTACCGTTTCTTGAAGATTGAGTATCCGACCACACCAAAGCCCGCAAGCACCACAATGGGGGCAAGCACAATCCTTCGCCACGAGAAAATCGCCTCATAGTCGAAGACCTCAGGATTGGTACTACCACCTCCGGCCATCAACACAAAGCCCAAAATGAGAAGTCCCACACCCGCAAGCATCCACTTATAGTTCGCCCACGAAAAGACCATCTCTTCACCTTTTTTTTCCTTATCTTTCATAACTAATAGATATGTATTTTTGCACTATTCATCCTAATAAACCTACCCAACGCAAAGGAGGTGAAGAGCATCGACACCAGCACTCCGCCCAACACTATGCCACCAAAGAAGATTGCCATAATCCTGCCTCCCGAGATGAGCACAAGGTAGGGTACGCCCTCCGAGAGAGCCACCAACATACCCCAGAACATCAACGAAGCAATGGCCCCCGCAGCCAAGCCCATCCAAAGGCTATCGACCACAAATGGACGTTTAATAAAACTCTTGGTTGCGCCCACAAGTTTCATTGTGGCAATAATCTCCCTGCGCGAAAAGACACTCATACGGATGGTATTTTTCAGCAGTATGAGCGAAATGAGCAACAGCACAGCACCAAAGACCACCAGAAGGAGTTTGAACCTCCCGAGGTTGGCATCCATACTCTCCACCATACCCTGCTGGTAGAGAATCTCATCAACGCCCACCCACTCGGTGGCCACGCTCTCAATCCTCTGCACCAACTCCTTGGGGCTCTCGCTCGCTGCCAAGCCCACCTCGAAAGATGCAGGCAGGGGGTTGTATTCGAGCAGTTCCTCATAGCTACCACCCGCAAAGTTCTTGAAGTCGGCAGCAGCTTCGCTCTTGGAGATAAATCTCACATCCCTGACTCCCTCCATTTGGCGCAACTTGTAGCCCACCTCCTCCACAACAGCATCGGCTGCTGCGGGTTCCATCATCACATAGAGCGTCATTCGCTCCTTGATGTTATCGGTAGCCTTCGAGAGGTTCCAAATGATGTAGCCCACACTCGCCACCAAGAAGAGTACCAATGCGATACTCACTGTGGAGATGGCATAGGAGCCACGCACCTTACGGCGCAATTGTTTATTACCACCCATAATTCTATCCTAATTTTACATTTTTCCTCCTTTTCAGCACCTCAACCACTGCCAATAGTCCCAGACCACCGAGTATCACCAACGAGAAGGTGAGTGTCACACCCTCCACAAGCGCGAAATTGGGAGCCCTAAACTTCCACTCTACGGTGTGGCTGCCCGAGGGAAGTATCATACCCCTCAACAGCCAATCGGCACGCAGGTACTCCGCCTCCCTACCGTCAACATAGGCACTCCAACCCTTGTCATAGAATATCTCCGAGAAGATACACAAGCCACCCTCTTGTGAGTTGTAACGATAGATAAGGTTGTTGGGTTTGTACCTCACGAGGTCTATCTCGCCAGCTCCAAGAGTCACACCCTCCAACATTGGCGCATACTCCGCACTCACAATGGCGGTATGTTTGGTCGAAATCTCATCCAGCAACCTCATCTCCTCCCCGGGCGAGGTGGCTACAACCACATCCTCCACAAACCACGCAGGGCCATTGGCTCCCTCATTGAGCACCACCGCAGGGGCACCCGACTCATCGGGAGTGATGAAGTATTTGGTATTGAGCATATCGTAAGCCTCGGGATTACCACGCAAGAGTTGGTGGTCTATGAGGTCTTGGTAACGCGAGAGTTTGGCTCCGTGGTAGCCACCCACCGAGCGGTGGAAGTAGCTTGTGGTGGCATCGTTAAAGGTGCTCACCGCAAAGTTGGCCACACGGTAGCCGAGCGACCTATCCTCCATAATTTGGAGGTTAGCTTCACTTGGGACAATCTCCGTCTTGGCGGGCTCCACAAAGTCGTCCCAGAAGAGGTAGCGACTATCCACACCCACCATATCAATGGTTACAAGTGCGCCCAAGAGCAGAACGACCGTACCCCCTTGAATCTTCTTCCACGCAAAGAGTGCCACAACGCCTGCCGAGAGTGCCACAAACAGGAGTGAGCGCAGAGCATCCGCACCGAGCATCGCAGCCCTTTCGGCCTCCATTGCAAGAACAATATCGGCAGGAAGTCCCATCTGTGCATCATAGGCAGCCGAGAAAGAGAACATCTGCCCTCCCAAGAGCCACAGCACAAGTGCCACACCTCCCGTAATGCCGGCCGACCAAGCAACGCCCCTCACAAGGGTTGCCCTCTCGTACTCTCCCTTCCAGATGCGCCACAGCACCAAGGCAGCAAGCAGTGGCACACTCCACTGCACCACAACCAGCGCAGTCGATACGGCCCTGAATTTATCGTAGGCGGGAAGATATTTGAACATCAGTTCGGTAAACCACATCAGGTTGCTACCCCACGCGAGCAGAATGGCAAAGAGGCTCACAGCCACAAGCCACCACTTCTCCCTGCCCTTCAACAAGAACAAGCCGAGCACCGCCAAGAAAATTGCCACAGCACCGAGATAGGTGGGGCCTGCCGTCCCCGGTTGGTCACCCCAATAGGCGGGCAGCGAGGTTGCCAAAGAGCGGGCACCATAGGGGCGCAGAGCGTCGGCCACAATGCCATCTGAGGCAAATCCGCCCGAGGAGGAGCCACCCATAAGGTTGGGAATGAACATATTGAGGCTCTCGGTGCGACCATAGCTCCACGCTGTTGCGTAGGCTATATCGAGGCCGTCTTTCTCATCCGAATTGCCACTCTCCACCGCCAGCGCACTACCGCCACGCATCGTATCGGGCTGGTGTTGGGCCGTATAGTAGAGCGACGAGAGGTTGGCACCCACGGCCAGCACCGCCGAGCCCACCAACACCAACGTGGCCTTCACAAAATGGGGTACTTTTTTCTCCTTCACCGCACCCACAAAGGCGTTAATCCACAGGGCGAGGATGACGATGGCGAAGTAGTAGGTGATTTGGGGGTGGTTGGCACCAATTTGGAGCGCACCAAAGAGTGCCGTCAGCAGACCTCCAAGCAGGAGCCTTTTGCCCTTCAAGGTGTAGCCCACGCCACCCACAAGCAGGGGGGCATAGGCAAAGGCGAACATCTTGGTGATGTGTCCTGCACCGATGATGAGTATCGAGTAGGTCGAAAAGCCGTAGGCTATGGCGGGAACGATTGCCACAAGTGGGTTCACGCCCCACATCAGGAGCATCGCCCAGAAGCCCACAAGTGCCAGAAAAATCAATACCGCGGGGCGACCGAAGGCATTTGCAAGGTCGGTACTCCAATTCTTGATGACCATCGAGGGGTACTCGATGTTAATCATATAGGCGGGCATTCCGCCAAAGGCATTACCCGTCCATTGGGGGTCCTCGCCATTGGCCTGCATCTGCTTGATATCGTGGCTCATACCCTCATACTGGGTAATATCACCCATCGCCAACCCCTTACCCTCCATTTGGGGAGCAAAGTAGAAGAGCGAGAGTGCCAAAAAGAGCAGTACGGCACCCACATAGGGCACCCACGAAGGTATATTTTTGATATTTTTCATCTTATGTGAGGTCAAATTACGCCAATATAACCCACAAAAATACAATCGAAAATTGAGAATTGAAAATTGAGAGTTGAGAATTTTTATAAAAATTCTTGCCCAACGTCTAATGTCGCAAATGCGAGTAAGCGAGGGCAGAGGCTACAAGCAGCCTCTGCCGAGCGTGAGCATTTTAGAGCAGACGCAGTCTGGTCAAACGTCGCGGGGCGCACCCAATAGTGCGCCCCGAGGAATTATTTAGGGAAGTTAGAGAAGTTAGAACGGTCGACAGACTATAAAGGGAGAGTCGAAATCGTCTCTCCCTTTATAGTCCTTTGTGCGCCAAGCGCCACGCCATACGGTTGTAGAAATTGTGGATTGCAGGGCGCAACTTACGAGGCAGAAGAAGCAGTAGGCGCAGTTTTGTAAGGCCCCTACGATAGTGGCGCGTGTAGCCGAAGTTACGCACTACTCTCCTACCAAACTCCGTATCACCCTTGGCGGTGAGTGTCAGGGCTTTACCAATAGCACATTTGGCCACAAACTCCCCACGCCAGAAATCTTCCGCAGGCGAGGGATAGGGCCTTTCGAGAAACTCTTCGAGGGTATATTTTGTAACCTCGGGGGTATAGATTGCACCCGAGCGATTCGAGGCAACCATTGAGTAGTCACACAACGCGCGGGGCGAAAAGCAGACCCGATAGTGACTCGCAATCTTTATCCACATCCATTGGTCGCCGCCCATCTTCATACCCTCGGGGAAGCCCCCAAGGTCCTCGACAACCTTGCGCGAAAGCACCGTAGCCGAAGGAATGGTGACATAGCGAGTCATACTCTCCCTCCAAAAGTTCTCCACAACGCCCCTCTCGGTCGGGCAGTCACCCCTCACACGCCCCGTAGGGCTCACAACCTCAAAGGCGGTGGAGTAGATGCCACAATCGGGCCACTTCGCAATCATCGCAGCCACCTCCTCCAAGAATTCGGGCTTCCAGCAATCATCCGCATCGAGGAGCGCAAACCACTCCCCTCGCGCCTCTCTCATAGCCCTATTGCGTGCCGCGCACTCACCCGCATTCTTCTGGCAAATGAGCCTCACAAGGGGCGAGCCAATGCCCTCAACAACCCTACGGCTGTCATCGGTGGAGCCGTCATCAACCACAACAATCTCCAAAGGCTGAACGGTTTGCGACAATACGGAACGCACCGTAGCCTCCACCTCACGTTCCTTGTTGTAGAGGGGGATGATGACAGAGAATGTGGGTTTATTACTCATAGATTTCGCCTTTTCGGGTGTCAAACGATAGTTTCAGGGGTGCGTGATTGACCTTCTGCTCGTCGGGGATATCCTTAATCAAGACGGGATAGTGGTGGTGCAAATACTCCTCCAAGTCCCTCGGCACATCTATCTCCAAGTGGCCAAAAGCCCTCTTTACGGGGTGGCGCACAGAGTCGTACTCTGCCCTATCTACCCCAAGGCGAACAACATTAACCCAACGACAACTCTCGTCGCCATTGAACCACCCCATCTCCTTATTCATCTTCGCGTAGAGCCACTCGCGGCTCACAAGGCGATACAACACACCCAGCACCGCACGGCTCACAAGGCTCTTTTTGTAATAGAGCGACCTCTCTCGGGGAATCTCGCGTCTGTGTTGCCAATAGGGGTAGAGCGAGAAAGCACTTATGAACCAAGCACACTCGGCCCTATGGAAACGCTCCAAGCGTCGGCCATTGGAAATGCGGTCGAAGGGGAAGATATCGACAAAAAAGCCGTGCGAAATGTCGCACCACTCCACCCCCTCTTCCAAAAAGAGAGTGTTTTTCTTCCTCACCTTCGCCCAATAGAAGGGGGTGTTGGGCTCGGTCGAAAACTCCTGCAACTCAAAATCCTCGCCAAGCAGTGCGGGTGCCTCACGCAGAAATTTGGTGTAGTCCTCGCGGAGCATACCAAAATCCACATCGTCATCCCACGGCAAAATATTCTGCCAAAAGTGGACACCAATAGCCGTACCGCCAATGGCAAAGGCATTTACATTAAGCAAGCGGCACACACGCTGCACCTCTTCGATAATCTCAAAGAGTACAGCGTGTATGCCACTAAGTATTTCGGGAGTATAGCGCATAAAACCTATTTTAAGCGCAATATCCAACTATTTCTGCGCCAGGAGGAAGCGCTCGCAGTCCATAGCTGCCACAGCACCGCTACCAGCCGCTACGATACCCTGACGATAGTGGGGATCCTTCACGTCGCCCGCAGCAAAGACACCCTCAACCGATGTTTTGCTCGAAGCACCCTGGGTTACGATGTAGCCCTCCTCGTTGAGCTCCAACTGGCCCACAAAGAGTTTGGTCTGGGGTGCGTGACCGATGCCGAGGAAGAAGCCGTCGATGGCGATATCCTCGGTGTGACCGTCGGCGTGGATGAGCCTTACGCCCGTTACGCCATTCTCGTCACCAAGAATCTCCTGAGTGTTGCACAAGTAGTGAATCTCAATATTGGGGGTATTCTCCACCCTTGTCTGCATCACCTTCGAGGCACGCATATAGTCCTTGCGGATAATCATATGCACCTTGTTGCAGATGGATGCGAGGTAGGTAGCCTCCTCACAAGCGGTGTCACCCGCACCCACAACAGCCACATCCTTACGGCGGTAGAAGAAACCGTCGCAGGTAGCACAAGCACTCACGCCCATACCACGGAACTTAGCCTCGCTGGGGAGGCCCAAATATTTTGCAGTAGCACCCGTTGCAATAATCACAGCCTCGGCCTCAATCTCGTCGCTGTCATTCACAACCGCCTTGAAGGGACGCTCCGAGAGGTCGATTTTGGTCACAACACCCGCACGAATATCGGCACCAAAGCGGAGTGCCTGACGGCGAATATCCTCCATCATCTGGGGGCCATTGACACCCTCGGGATAGCCGGGGAAGTTCTCCACCTCGGTGGTTGTTGTGAGCTGACCACCGGGCTCAAAACCCTCGTAGAGTACGGGGGCGAGGTTTGCACGCGAGGCGTAAATTGCAGCGGTGTAACCCGCAGGGCCACCACCAATAATAAGGCATCTTACTTTTTCCATTGTCTTTATAGAGTTTATAGTTTTAGTTTCTCTTGTTCCAACCCACAAATATACGATTTATTTGTGAAAAAACGAATACACCCTCTCGGCTTTTGCTCTTCCGACCTCCTCGGTGAGCTCTTCGAGGCTCGCACGAGTGACACCTGCCACGCTCCCAAAGCGTTTCAGCAGGGCCTCACTCGTCTGTCGACCGATGCCCTCAATGTTGGTGAGCGAAGTCACCGTAAATCCTGCCGAGCGTTTGTCGCGGTGGAAGGTGATGCCGAAGCGGTGGGCCTCGTCGCGGATGTGGCGCACAACTTTCAGCGGCTCGCCATTCCTATCGAGGTTATAGGGCAGAGGGTCACCCGGGAAATAAATCTCCTCCAATCTCTCCGCCAAGCCCACAACGGGAACCCTATCGTAAATCCCCAACTCCGTGAGCACCTCCACAGCCGAGGAGAGTTGCCCCTTGCCACCATCGACCACAATCAGGTCTGGTAGCTCGCCACCCTCCGCCAGCACCCTTGTGTAGCGTCTGCCGATAATCTCCCTCATCGTAGCGAAATCATCGGGGCCAACAACGGTCTTCACATTGAAGTGGCGGTACTCCTTGCGCGAGGGCTTTCCATCTCGAAAGACCACACACGCCGCCACAGGGTAGGTGCCCTGCAAGTTGGAGTTATCGAAACACTCTATGTGGCGTGGCTCGTGGTCGAGGTGCAGTTCCCTCATCATCGCTGCCATCAGTCGCTCGGTGTGCCTTTCGGGATTCTTAATCTCCATATTTTTGAGCCTCTCGGCACGGAACATTACAGCCCCCTTGCGGGCAAATTCCAGCAGGGAGAGTTTATCGCCCCTCTGGGGCACGGTGAATTTTACACCCTCAAACTCCTCATCGGGCTCCACGGGGACTATCACCTCCCTTGCCAACCTGCCATCGGCCACTGCGGGCACCATCTGGCGGATGGCATAGGAGAGAATTGTTGCCCTCTCACTCTCGGCACCCACGGTCAGTTGCATAGTCCTCGATGCCACCACCGTACCGCGCGACACGCGCACGAAAGTACAATAGGCATCAATCTCCTCCGTAAGGATGTAGAAGACATCCACATCTCCCAACGTGGGACTGACAATCACACTCTTGGCCTCATATTTTGTGAGTGCATCGAGCCTCGACTTGTAGAGTGCCGCCTTCTCGAAGTTGAGCACCTCGGCAGAGGCCTGCATCTGTGCGGTGAGGTACTCCTTTGCAGGCCTCAAATCGCCCCTTAGATGCTTGCGTACCAACTCCACCATCTGGCCATACTCCTCGGCACTTTGTCGCCCCTCGCAGCACCCCGCACAGTTACCAATGTGATATTCCAAGCAGACGCGATACTTACGCTTGGCTATCTGCTCGGGGGCGAGGTTGAGCGCACAAGTGCGGATTTGGTAAATCTCCCTCAGACTGTCGAGCACCGCCCGCTGGGCAACCACCGACGAGTAGGGGCCGTAATATTGGGAGCCATCGCGCACCATTCGGCGCGTGGATTCAACCCTCGGAAATGGCTCATTGCGCACCACAATCCAAGGGTAGGTTTTGTCGTCTTTCAGGAGGATGTTGTAGCGCGGTTTGAGGGTCTTTATAAGGGAGTTTTCAAGCAGCAGTGCGTCGTGTTCCGAGGGTGTATCTATATGCTTGATTTCCACAACCTTCGACACCAAAACCTTGACCTTTGCGCTATGCTTCTTGGAGTCCACAAAATAGGAGCCCACTCGACGGCGCAGATTGATCGCCTTACCCACATAAATCACCCTCCCCGATGAGTCCAAAAACTGATAGACTCCGGGGGTTGTCGGCAGGAGCGAAACTTGCTCTTTGAGGTGGTCTATATAGCGATTCATTACCATATTCAATAGGGTTACAAAACTTCCCTTTTGGCACTTTCCACTACAAATTAACGACTTTTTGTTGAGAATACGAAAAAATATTCTATTTTTGTGACTTAGTTTGCACCTTTATGTGTTAAGGTTAGGCATTGAATTGAAAGGGAGAAAAGTTAAAAATGAGTACAAAACTATTTAACACCGAGGATTTTACTTTTGGTCGCACAGGACTTTTTGCGCGCCTTGTGTCGAAATTGATATTGTGGGCTTTCGGAGGCTACAAGGCCAACCGTGCCTATGATAACATTATGAGTCAGCCCACACAAGACTTCAAAACAATCCTTCGTGAGATTCAGGTGAAGGTTGATGTAGACCAAAAGAGCATCTCAAACATTCCCTCAACAGGCCCTGTGGTTATCATCTGCAACCACCCCACGGGTATTCCCGATGGCATCGTTATGATTGAGACCATCACGCGAGTGCGCCAAGACGTGAAGGTGCTTGGCAACTTCCTCTTGGATCGTGTGGAGCCTATGAAGCCCTACCTCTTCCCCGTCAATCCTTTCGATGAGGTAAAGGGTGGCTCTTTGGCAGGTCTTAAACTCGGCCTTAAACACGTCACCGAGGGTGGCTGTTTGTTGCTCTGCCCCGCAGGTGAGGTTTCGACTTGGCACGGCGGTTGGGGCAAGAAGTGGGTGAGCGACAGAAAGTGGCACACTTCGGCCATCAAATTCCTCCGCAAAAGCGGTGCAACAATCGTTCCCTGCTGGATTGAGGCTCGCAACAGCCTTACATTCCACCTCTTGGGCAAGATTCACCCCCGCTTGCGCACCCTGATGCTCTGTCGCGAGATTTTCAACAAGAAAGGAGAGACCTTCCCCATCACCATTGGCGCACCCATTGCTCCCGCACGTTTGAAGGAGCTCAGCGACATCAACACATACTCCGACTATCTGCGAGCTATGGTTGATTACCTGCGCGACTGTCGCGAGAAACCGGTGCGTTCACTTGCCGACATTGCAGCCCAACAGGGCGATATGAGCGACATCGAGGCCCCCGTAGACCGCGCTGCACTGCGTGCCGAGGTGGAGGGTTTAAGCCCCGAAAGCAAGCTCTTCGACCACGGTGACCACTTCTCCGTATACCTCGTTAAAACCGAGCAGATTCCTCTGATGATGAGGGAGATTGGCCGTTTGCGCGAGATTACTTTCCGTTCCATCGGTGAGGGCTCAATGAAGAGTTCCGACATCGACCAATACGATGCCTACTACCGCCAGCTCTTCATTTGGGACAAGGAGGCAGGTGCATTGGTTGGTGCCTATCGTATGGGCTTTGGTGGCGAGATTATGGAGCACTACGGACTCGACGGATTCTACACCCACTCGCTCTTCCGCTACGACGAGAGCCTGGGTGGTATGCTCCGCCAATCCATAGAGCTTGGTCGCTCGTTCATCACCACCGACTACCAACGCAAGCCCACCTCGCTCTTGATGTTGTGGAGGGGTATTTTCCACACTCTGCTCTCGCACCACGACTACCGCTATTTGGTAGGCCCCGTGACCATCTCGGGCGAGTTCCAACGCTCCTCGAAGACCATTATTGTTAATCACCTCTCCCAGCAGTGCTTCAACAACGAAATCGCAGCACAGGTTCATCCCCGCACCGGTCTTGACGGTATTGATGCACCTCTTAACGCATCGCTCATCAAAGACGTGGAGAGTATCGCTCTGGTGGATAAGATTATTTGCGACATTGAGAAGGACGAGCGTTGCATCCCCGTACTTATTAAGAAATATCTGCAACTCGGCAGCGAGGTTGTGGGCTTCAATGTAGACCACGACTTCTGCGATGCACTCGACGCACTTATGGTACTCGACATAGAGGCCGTGCCCGAGCAGAAGATGCAGATGCTGGTAAGGGAACTCGACGAAGAGGTTGTTGCATCACGCTTGGCCGCAATGCAGCAGAAAAATGCATAATGTCATCCCTTGATGATTGACACAAAAAAAAAGGAGGCTCACCGATGTGGTGAGCCTCCTCTCTTTTTTTTCGATTACTCCTCTACGAGTTTTATCTTCAAATCCACAAGTTGTGCGGGGTCGATGGTGGTGGGTGAATCAACCATCACGTCGCGGCCCTGGTTGTTCTTGGGGAAGGCGATGTAGTCACGAATCGAGTCGGAGCCTCCGAAGAGCGAGCAGAACCTATCGAAACCGAAGGCGATACCTGCGTGGGGAGGTGCACCGAACTTAAAGGCGTTCATCAGGAAGCCAAACTGTGCTTCTGCCTGCTCGGGGGTAAAGCCGAGGAGCTTGAACATTTTCTGTTGCAATGCGCTGTCAAAGATACGCACCGAGCCACCGCCCACCTCTACGCCGTTGCAGCAGAAGTCGTAGGCATTGGCACGCACCCTACCTGGGTCGCTATCCATATACTGCACATCCTCGGGCTTGGGCGAAGTGAAGGGGTGGTGCATAGCGTAGAAACGCTGTGTCTCCTCGTCCCATTCCAACAAGGGGAAATCCACAACCCAGAGGGGTGCAAACTTCTTGGGATCGCGCAGACCGAGCCTGTCACCCATCTCCAAACGCAACACGTTGAGTGCCGAGAGGGTGTGTTTCTTCTCGCCCGCGAGTATGAGGATCAAATCGCCACTCTTGGCACCACACTTAGCAGCGATGGCGGTGAGCTCCTCGGGGGTGTAGAATTTGTCGATGCTCGACTTGATGCCGTTCTCGTCTATGCGAATCCACACCAGACCTTTGGCTCCCACCTGGGGACGTTTTACAAAGTCGGTGAGGGAGTCAATCTGCTTGCGAGTGTAGCCTGCGCAGCCCTCTGCAACGATGGCACCCACATACTCTGCCGAGTCAAAGACCACAAAATCTTTGCCTTTAACCTCGTCGGTAATATTGTTAAACTCCATACCGAAGCGGATATCGGGCTTGTCGGAGCCATATTTCTCCATAGCCTCGTGCCACGACATACGGGGGAAGGCGTAGTTAATCTCCACACCGAGAACCTCTTTGAAGAGGGTTTTGGCGAAGCGCTCAAAGATGTTCAGTACATCCTCCTGCTCTACAAACGACATCTCGCAGTCGATCTGTGTAAACTCGGGCTGGCGGTCGGCACGCAAGTCCTCATCGCGGAAGCAACGCACAATCTGGAAGTAGCGGTCGTAGCCTGCCACCATCAGGAGCTGCTTGAAGGTCTGTGGGCTCTGGGGAAGTGCATAGAACTTGCCGGGGTTGAGCCTCGAAGGCACAAGGAAGTCACGAGCACCCTCGGGAGTCGAGTTAATCATATAGGGAGTTTCAATCTCCATAAAGTTCTCACCGTCGAGGAAGTTGCGAGTAACCTGTGCCATACGGTGGCGGAGCATCAGAGCATTTTTCAGCGGGTTACGCCTCAAATCGAGGTAGCGGTAGCGCATCCTCAAATCGTCGCCACCGTCGGTATTGTCCTCAATGGTAAAAGGAGGGGTGTCGGCAGCGTTGAGCACCTTCAACTCCGAGATTGCAATCTCAATCTCTCCTGTGGGAATCTTCGAGTTCTTGCTGGAACGCTCCAAGACTTTACCTTTGGCCTGAATCACATATTCACGACCGAGTGAGGATGCAGCCTCTTTGACCTCTGCCGAGCAAGCGTCATCGACAACGAGCTGAGTGATACCATAGCGGTCGCGCAGGTCAATGAAAGTCATACCGCCCAAGTTGCGTACTCTCTGTACCCAACCGGCAAGTGTTACCTCCTCCGAGAGGTTCGAAAGGCGAAGTTCGCCACAAGTGTGTGTTCTGTACATAGTGTGTATTTCGTATATTTTTATTACTTTTGTCAAGCAGAATAAAGCGTACTAACGCAAAAAATCCTTCAAAGGTATACAAAAAGATGGAAACAGAGTACACATTGGAACATTTTTTTATGCAAAGTGCCCTCTCGGAGGCGCGTATGGCTGCCGAAGAGGACGAAGTACCCATCGGTGCGGTGGTCGTTTGCGGGGGCAGAATTGTGGGTAAGGGACACAACCGAGTGGAGGCTTTGGGCGATGCGACAGCCCACGCCGAGATGCAGGCCCTCACCGCTGCAATGAACGCTCTGGGTAGCAAGTACCTACCCGAATGCACCCTCTATGTCACCGTGGAGCCTTGTGTGATGTGCGCAGGAGCAATCGCGTGGAGCCAGATTGGGAAAGTTGTCTATGGAGCTGCCGACCCCAAGAAGGGTTATTCCACCTACTCTACTACCATTTTCCACCCAAAAACAGAGGTGGTTGGAGGCTTTATGGAGAGCGAATGTAGGGAGATTATGGAGGAATTTTTCAAAAAACTGCGTAGGTAAATTTGTTTTCCCCGAGGGAATTTATACTTTTGTGAGATTTTATCCGTTATATATAGGAAACAAACAACGAAACTAACACATAAACTGACAGAAACAATGAAAATCAAATCGCTCATCGTTGCCTTTGCTGCGCTTTTGGCAACTACCGCAACCTTCGCACAGGAAGATCCCGCAGTACTCTGGAACAAAGCAGCAGGCTTTTTGAACTCGAAAAATTATGCCGAGGCTGTCGTTGCCCTCGAAGCAACCGTTGAGGCTGCTTTCACCGCCGAGAACTACGAACTCGCAGAGAAGGCACAGAAGTATATCCCCAACTGCTACTTCCGTATGGGTTTGGCAAAGGTTAATGTAGATAACGACGCTGCTCTTGCAGACCTCTACAAAGCAGACGAGGTGGCTCTGCTCTACAACGATGCAAAAACCTCGCGCAACGCAAAGAGCGCAATCTCGAAAGTCTACAAAATGTTGGGCGCACAGTCGTTCAACAACAAAGACTACGCAGCTGCCGTAGAGGTGTTTGCAAAAGGTTATGAGGCTAACCCTCAGGATACCGAACTCGCATTGCACCTTGCAATGAGCTACTGCGAGTTGAAGGATTTTGAGAATGGCGTAAGGGTTTATACCGACATCATCGCCCTCGAAAACCGTCACAGCAAATTCGCTGAGCCCGCAGCAAAAGCAAAGGCTGAGCTCTCCAACTATCTCCTCGTGAAAGCACAGGAGGAGTTCGGTGCAGCAAACAAAGAGGCCGCATACGCAACCCTCGAAATCCTCATCGGTGCAGATCCTATGAACGCTACCAACCAGATGTATCGTTTGCAGAAGGCTGCCGAGTTGCAGGATTGGGACAACGTATTGGCTTGGAGCGAGTTGGCAGGTGCCGCTATGGCTACTCCCGAGCAGCAGAGCGATGTTTACTACCTCGTAGCTGTGGCTTACGACAGCAAGAACGAGAACCAGGCAGCTGTTGATAGCTACCGCCTTGTAACCGCCGGTGACAAACTCGAACCCGCAAAGGCTCGTGCCGCTGAACTCGAAGCATTCATCAAAGCCGAGAAAGAGGCTGCAAAATAGTTTGCAGAACAAAACAAATACACGGAGGCACTCCAATGGTGGGGTGCCTCTTTTAATAGACAACACTATGAAGAAGATTGGTCTTTTTCTACTAACTCTAATCATCACAACCGCCACCCTCTCTGCGCAAGAGAAGGTCTATCCCAATGCGGTGAAATTCACATTCCTTTCGTGGGGTAGCGGCAGCACCAAAATTTCGTATGAAAGGGCTCTGCCCGAGTGGAAGCAAAGTGCCGAAATTTGCGCCAGCCTCATTGGTGCCGGCTACGACAAGTACCACAACAACCCTCTGGGTTTTACCCTGCGTTATGGTCACAAATTCTTCGTGGGTGGCTACTCGGTTGAAAGGCCCCTCGACGGCTTCTATCTGCGCCCCGAGGCCATCTACTCACACTACTACTACGACCGCGCTGTGGATGGCGCACGCACCCTTGCGCAAATGGGCGCAATCCTCGCCACCGCAGGCTACCAGATGACCTTTGGCCGATTTATTGCCGATGCGTGGGTGGGTGGCGGCTATGCCTTCGGCACCCCTGCCGAAACGGGCTATCACCACGGATTCCAACTGCTCGACTACTTCGGGCTCCGCAATGACAACATAGCACTCTCTTTCAGCATCCGCCTCGGCTGGTGCTTTTAGCGAGGGATTCGCCTATTTCAATAAAGAGGGAAGAGCCACACGTCGGATGTGACTCTTCCCTCTTTATTACCCACACCATTCTAAGAACCAAACAACCACCCGGGAAACAATGTAGAGTACAACCTACGTTAGGGTTTGATTATCACCCCCATAGTTTGGGTGAAAAAGTGTCGGTTTTTTTGCGTGAAACAAAAAAAGTTTTGTATATTTGCGGTGATTGTATGCCTATCTAAGCAAGATTTTGGCGGCAATCCAGAAGTCGATTTTACCCCCCCCCGAGCGGGATAACTAATTGTGGCTCAGTGTATTATATGGGTTACAATGTCCCCAAGGTATGCTCCAAACCCAAGGAAACGAGCATCGGGAAGGGTGGTAGAAATGGATTTTAGCATCTTTCAAAACGCCTCTACCGTAGGTAGAATTGCCAAAAACTGTGATGGTAGGCAGCGAAAAAACACAAAAATCAGACTCCGAGAATCAAAAAGTTCCCACACTCGACCAGAGTGCGTGGTATGTCCTCAGGGTTACCTATCAGCGCGAGATGCAGGCGCACCTCAAACTGATGGATATGGGCATCGAATCCTATGTGCCCACCCAGAGGAAAAAAGTGGTTCGAGGAGGAAGAATCTCCTACCGCACAGTCTCCGCGCTCCACAACTACATCTTTGTGAGAGCAACTCTTGGCCAAATTAAGCACATAAAGGAGCTCTACATCCCCTACCTGCGTTTTATGATGGGCCACGATGAGAGGGGTACCAAGTGCCCTCAGTGCGTGCCAGAGGATCAGATGCGCCACTTTATAGCTATCACCGGTAGCGAGGGTGAGATGATTAAGTACCTTGACCCCGAGACCATCGACCTGACCAAAGGCGACAAGGTGCGCATCCTTGCGGGCCCATTTGAGGGAGTAGAGGGTACGTTTATGAAGATTTCTGCCAAAAACGAAAAGCGCGTAGTGGTCAAAATCGAAGGCATCACCGCCGTAGCCACCGCCGCCATCCCCGCCGCCCTGGTGGAGAGGATTGAACGAGAATAAAAACCGCAAAATACAAGATTTATGCTGAAAAGATTACTTCAAACTCGTTACTTAAAGTATTGGGTGGTATTATTAATTGACACAGTGATTACCGCCGTATCGTCGTTGGTATCGGTCCTGGCAGTACGCTACTTTGGTGGCTCAGCAGCTCTTAACTCGCACGAAGCATTGTGGGTATTTGTAGCATCTATGGCTATCAATATTGCCTGCTTTGCGCTATTTAACACATATCGTCATGTAATTCGCCATTCGTCGTTAAAGGGACTACTCCCTCTTGGGTTGGCCATCCTTACAAAGTCCGTAATATTCTTTTTGTTGCTCAATATTGTGCCTTCGCTTCACATAGCCGAAAAGAATATCATCCTCGGTGTTGGTCTAGACCTTATGATATCGCTTGTTGGCCTTATTGGTATCAGGGTTTTGATGATTGTAGCCTACGACTGGGTTGTAGAACACGCTGATGATAAGCGCAAGAGGGTGTTGGTCTATGGCGTGAGTGATAAGAGTGTGGCTCTGACATCACGTCTGTTTCGAAGTCCCCATTATAGAATTGTGGGCTTTATGACATACGGCACCGAGATGAGCGGTTATAAAGTGTCGGAATATCGCACCTACTATTTCCGCAATGAGATGGAGTTCGATACGGTCCTATCACTCAGTTCAGCCGATGCTATTCTCTTTGCCACCGATGAGGATGTATATGCCGAAAAGGAGCGCATCATTAAGTATAACAACGAACGCAACACAAAACCCGTGAAGATTCTCGTAGCACCACAAGTGGACGAGTTCGATGGCGAGAGCATCAAGATGAAGATGCGCGACATTCGCATTGAGGATCTGTTGGGCCGCGACGAGATACAGATTAACCGTGAGGAAATTTACAACTCATTCCACGACAAGGTGGTAATGGTGACTGGTGGTGCAGGCTCAATTGGTAGCGAAATATGTCGCCAAATGGCCGACCTCGGAGTAAAAAAACTCATCATCTTCGATATGGCCGAAACCCCTCTCCACGAGATTAGACTCGAATTGGAGAAATCTTTTCCTGAACTCGATTTTGTACCATTTATTGGCGACGTGCGTTCGGCTAAGCGTTTACAGGTTGCCTTTGACCGCTATAACCCCGAAATTGTATTCCATGCTGCCGCTTACAAGCATGTGCCTTTGATGGAAGAAAACCCATGTGAGGCAGTGCTCAGCAACGTACTCGGTTCAAAAAATGTGGCCGATTTATGTGTAAAAAACAACGCTGAGAAGGTTGTTATGATTTCTACCGACAAGGCCGTAAACCCGACAAACGTGATGGGCTGTTCGAAGCGTCTGGCCGAAATTTACTGCCAGAGCTTAGGTATGGCCATTGCGAGTGGCAAGACTCAAGGTCGCACTAAGTTTGTAACAACTAGGTTTGGCAATGTGCTTGGCAGCAACGGTAGTGTCATACCTCACTTCCGCAGGCAAATTGAGCACGGCGGTCCTGTAACCGTAACTCACCCAAAGATTAACCGATTCTTTATGACCATCCCTGAAGCTTGCCGCCTAGTGATGGAAGCCGCAACAATGAGCAATGGTAATGAAATTTTTGTATTCGAGATGGGTGAGCCCGTGATGATTATAGACCTTGCAAAGAAGATGATTAAACTTGCAGGTTACCGTCCAGGTGAGGATATTGAGATTAAGTTCACAGGTCTTCGTCCTGGCGAGAAACTTTATGAGGAAGTGTTATCCAACGAAGAAAATACCATACCCACCAACCACAACAAGATCAAAATCGCCAAGGTTAGGGAGTATGATTTCGAGGTGGTGGCCACCAAGTATGAAGAGCTGATTGATACCGCCAAGGGTGGCGATGTTATCGGCTCAGTACGCCGTATGAAGCAAATCGTTCCCGAGTTCAAGAGCAACAACTCCGTATTCGAGGAACTCGACAGAGAGATTGAGACCACCGAGAAGTCTGCATAACAATTAAATAACAACTTAGACAATGAAAATTGCAGTAGCGGGAACGGGATATGTGGGTTTGTCGATGGCGACCCTGCTGGCGCAGCACAATGAGGTTGTGGCGGTGGATATCGTGCCCGAAAAAGTTGAGAAAATCAACAATCGCATCTCGCCCATTCAGGACGAATACATCGAAAAATACTTCGCCGAGAAGCAGCTCAACCTTGTGGCGACGCTCAACGCTGAGGAGGCATACAAGGGTGCTGACTTTGTGATTATTGCCGCCCCCACCAACTACGACCCCCAGCGCAACTTCTTCGATACCTCGGCCGTGGAGTCGGTTATTGAGAAGGTTGTGGAGGTCAATCCCGATGCGGTTATGGTTATCAAATCGACCATCCCCGTGGGCTACACCCGCTCGCTCTATGTAAAGTATGCCTTGCAGTTCCTCTACAAGCCCGAGTTGAAAGACAAAAAGTTCAACCTACTCTTCTCGCCCGAGTTTTTGCGCGAGAGCAAGGCACTCTACGACAACCTCTACCCTTCGCGCATCATCGTTGGCTTCCCCAAGATTATCGACATCAACGAGAAGAACTTCAACGAGGAGAACGCTGCAATTAAGGCTATTGCCAACCCCAAAGCTGAGGAGTTTGCACACACCTTTGCAGGTCTGTTGCAGCAGGGTGCCCTAAAACCCGATATTGACACCCTCTTTATGGGTATGAAAGAGGCAGAGGCTGTTAAGTTGTTTGCCAACACATACTTAGCTCTGCGTGTGAGCTACTTCAACGAGCTCGACACCTATGCCGAGGTTAAGGGCCTCGACTCGCAGGCCATCATCAACGGTATCGGTTTGGATCCCCGAATCGGCACCCATTACAACAACCCCTCGTTCGGCTATGGCGGTTACTGCTTGCCCAAAGATACCAAGCAACTCCTTGCCAACTATGAGGATGTACCCCAGACGATGATGACCGCCATTGTAGAGAGCAACCGCACCCGCAAGGACTACATTGCCGATCAGGTGTTGCGCAAGGCGGGATACTATACCGCTTCGAGTCAGTGGGACGCATCGAAGGAGCAGGATGTAGTTGTGGGCGTGTATAGGCTCACAATGAAGGCGGGCTCGGACAACTTCCGCCAATCCTCTATTCAGGGTGTTATGAAGCGCATCAAGGCTAAGGGTGCTAAGGTTATCATCTATGAGCCCACCTTGGAGAATGGCTCAACATTCTTCGGCTCGGAGGTAGTGAACGACCTCGCCGAGTTTAAAAAACGCTGCCACGCCATCATCGCCAACCGCTATGATGTGACACTAAACGATGTCGAAGATAAAGTTTACACACGAGATATTTTCCGCAGAGATTAAGATATGAAAGTACTTGTTACGGGAGCCGCAGGTTTCATTGGCTCCAATCTGGTAGAGCGACTATTAACAACCGAGAGCCCCATCGAGATTGTGGGCCTCGATAGCGTAAATGACTACTACGATGTAAGCATCAAGGAGTATAGGCTTGCAAAGCTCGAAAAACTCGCCACCGAGCACCCCGAGAGCAAATGGGAGTTTGTGAAGGGCAACCTTGCAGATAAGGCTCTTATTGACAAGCTCTTCGAGGAGAACGACTTTGAGGTGGTTGTGAATTTGGCCGCACAAGCCGGTGTGCGTTACTCCATCACCAACCCCGATGCCTATATCGAGAGCAACCTGATTGGTTTCTACAACATCTTGGAGGCTTGTAGGCATAGTTACGATGGTGGCAAACGCGGTGTCCAGCACTTGGTATATGCTTCGAGTAGCTCGGTCTATGGCAGCAACAAGAAGGTACCCTACTCTACCGACGACAAAGTAGATAACCCCGTATCGCTCTATGCGGCAACCAAGAAGAGCAACGAGCTTCTGGCGCACTCATACAGCAAGCTCTACAACATCCCCTCTACGGGTCTGAGGTTCTTCACCGTATATGGCCCCGCGGGTCGTCCCGATATGGCATACTTTGGTTTTACCAATATGCTCCGCAAGGGCGAAACCATCAAAATCTTCAACTACGGCAACTGCAAGCGTGACTTTACCTACGTTGATGACATCGTAGAGGGTGTGCAGAGGGTGATGCACAAAGCACCCGAGCGTCGCACAGGCGAAGACGGACTACCCGAGCCTCCCTATGCGGTATATAACATAGGTAACAGTAACCCCGAAAACCTCCTCGACTTTGTGGACATTCTGCAACAGGAGTTGATTCGTGCGGGTGTGCTACCCGAGGACTACGACTTCGAGTCGCACAAGGAGCTCGTGGCAATGCAGCCCGGCGATGTGCCCGTGACATTTGCCGACACCTCGGCATTGGAGCGCGACTTCGGCTTTAAGCCCCACACCCCTCTGCGCGATGGCCTCCGCAAGTTTGCCGAGTGGTACAAAGAGTTTTACGGATAAATAATAGAAAGGCTGACAGCTGAGTGCTGAATGCTGAACGCTAAAAGTATGGACTATCAATATCATATTTTCTCCCCCTACCGCGTGTGCCCTCTGGGTGCGCACGTTGACCACCAGCACGGTCTGGTGAGCGGTTTTGCCTTCGACAAAGGCGTAGATTTCTGGTTCAACCCCACAGACGACGGCATCGTTAGGCTCAAAAGTCTTACCTTCCCCGGCGAGGCTGAGTTCCCCATTGATGACCTCGTGAGGGTCAAGCAGGGCCATTGGAGCGACTATGCTCGCGGTGCTAAGTATGCCCTCTCAAAGAGGTTTAAGCTCCATCGTGGCATTGACGGCGTAATCAAAGGCTCGCTCCCCATTGGCGGTCTTTCGTCGAGTGCTGCGGTGCTTACGGCCTACGTTATGGCTCTCGCAAAGGCAAACGATATTGAGCTCACTAAAATGGAGGTGATTCGCATCGCATCGCAGGCAGAAAGAGAGTACATCGGTCTGAACAATGGTATCCTCGACCAGTCGTGTATCGTGCTCAGTGAGAAGGATTCGCTCCTCTTCCTCGACACCGAAACCGAGGAGTATCGCGTCATCCCCAAGAACCCCGCAATGCCCGAATTCCACCTCGGAATCTTCTTCTCGGGGCTCACCCGCTCACTTGTGTCGAGCGACTACAACCTCCGCGTGAGCGAGTGTAAGGCGGCAGCTTGGAATATGCTCGCCTACACCGACCAACCCCTAAAAACCCTCGACAAAACCTTCCTGAGGGATGTGCCTCGCGAGGTTTTCGAGCAGACCAAGGAGCGTATGCCCGCAAGGTTTGCACGCCGTGCCGAGCACTTCTACTCGGAGTATAAGCGTGTGCGTAAGGGAGTTACGGCTTGGGAATCGGGCAACCTCGAACTCTTCGGCAAACTCTCGTTTGAGTCGTGCGAGAGTTCGATTCACAACTACGAGTGCGGCTCGCCCGAGTTGATTGCAATCTATGAGATTATGCGCGATTTGGATGGCGTCTATGGTGGTCGCTTCTCGGGCGCAGGCTTCAAGGGTGCTTGCATTGCCCTTGTGGACCCCGCCAAAGAGGATTCCATACGCGAAAAACTGACCGCCGAGTACCTCCGCCGCTTCCCCGAATATGAGGGCACCTTCGAGGTACACTTCTGCAAAACAGACGACGGAGCAAGGTTTGTTTAGCAGTCGGCAGTCAGCAATCAGCAGTCTGCCCTATGAAGAATTTCAAAGATTTGGTTGTATGGCAAAAAGCCCATCAGATGGCGCTTGATGTATATACGCATAGTAGAAATTTTCCACAAGAAGAGAGGTTTGGCTTAACTTCGCAGTTGCGCAGAGCTGCCACTTCCATTGCTCTCAATATAGCAGAAGGTTGCGGAAGAAAAACTGACAAAGATTTTACTCACTTTTTACAAATAGCTTTCGGCTCTGCAAATGAGGTTGAATATGCGCTATTGTTAAGTAAAGACCTTGGCTACATAGAAAAGAATACATATTTGTCAATGAATGACGCATTGGAGGAGATAAAAAGAATGTTGGCTTCTCTAATATCCAAAATTAATAATGATAATAATAGCTGACAGCTGAGTGCTGAATGCTGAACGCTTTAATAATGAAAAACATAGTAATTGCGGCTGGATACGCCACTCGTTTGGGAGAACTGACCAAAAATTTCCCCAAACCATTATTAAAAATAGGTGAGAGTACAATCCTCGGTAGGATGTTGGATGATATCGACACCATACCCGAGATTGACGAACACATAATCATCACCAACCACAAGTTTGCACCCATCTTTGAGGAGTGGGCGGCAGGGCTCAACTACACCAAGCCTGTGACCATTGTGGATGACGGCACCGAAACCAACGACACACGCTTGGGTGCGGTGTGCGACCTGCTGTTTGCGATGGAGAAACTTGCGATTGATGACGATATGTTGGTGGTTGCAGCCGACAATCTGCTGTTTTTCAGCTTCAAGGAGTTTGTGGACTTTGCGAAACAGAAGGGCACGAGCTGCATTATGTGCCACCACCAACCCTCGGTTGAGAAACTGCAACGCACGGGTGTAATTGAGGTGGATGCCCATTGGAGGGTGCTGGGTATGGAGGAGAAACCCGCAGTGCCCAAAAGCGAGTGGGCGGTGCCTCCGTTCTACATTTATTTGAGGAAAGACCTTGACTTGGTTCGCGAATCGGTCGCAAACGGCTGCGGCAAGGACGCACCCGGTAACTTGGCGCACTATATGGTCGACCAGACCACGATGCACGCCTGGCAGATGACCGCCGGCCGCTTCGACATCGGTAGCCTCGACACCTACTATGAGGCGTGCGAAAAGTTTGGAAAGTAAATACATATTAAACGCTAATAATTGTATTATGAAATACTTAAATATTCTAATAAAAATATACTCATACTGCATAAATCATTATTACCGATACCTTGGGAAAACAAACCCTCGGAAACTGGCCTCTATTAGGTACACTAAATTAATGGGCAAACCATTAGACTGGGAAAATCCTATTGACATCAACGAGAAAATCAACTGGTTGAAATTCAATTCAGACACAAGTTTATGGCCAATTCTTGCAGATAAATATCGAGTTCGAGAGTATCTAAAAACTAAAGGTCTTGAACATACATTAAATAAACTCTATGGAGTATGGGAGGATCCAGATGACATTGATTTTGATAAATTACCAGACAAATTTGTACTAAAAAGCAACAATGGATATGCGACTGTTCTATTGGTAGAAAACAAAAAGGCATTGAATATACAAGAGACACGTCAAATGCTCCATACTTGGCTAAAAAAGCAATATGGATACGAAACTGCGGAACCCCATTATTTAAAAATAAAACCAGTAATCATAGCGGAAGAGTTTTTGGAAGAGTCTAATAGTAATTCCTTTTCATTGATTGATTACAAAGTTCATTGTTTCAACGGCAAAGCTTATTGTATAAAATTATGCTATGACAGAAAAATCCACCATGCTCCCAAATTTGAGATTTATACTACAGATTGGCAATTTCAACCTGACAAAGTAACGCCAACATTTAGGGGGGATAAACTTTTCCCTCGCCCTGAAAAACTAGAAGAAATGTTACATTATAGTGAAATACTCGCCCAGGGACATCCTTGCATTAGAGTAGATTGGTATATAGTCAACAATAAACTGTATTTTGGAGAAGCTACAATGACTCCTGCGGCTGGCTATATTTCATTTTACTCAAAAGACTATTTGAATGAATTAGGAATGCAAATTGATCTTAAAAAAAAGACGCATGAAAATTAATTGCAATAAAGGAAAGCTTGCGGTTGTAGCAGTGGGGTACAACCGCCTCAAACCGATGCAACGATTGTTAGATTCTTTAAATAAAGCTATCTACCCTGATAATGATATCCCATTAGTCATCAGCATTGATTGTAGTAACGACGAACTATTATACTCCTATGTCCAAAATTTTGAGTGGAAATTTGGACCCAAATATGTAATCATTCATACAACCAGACTTGGCTTGCGAAATCACATATTTAGCTGTGGCGACTTAACACAATATTTCAAGGGTATTATTTTGCTTGAAGATGACATTTATGTCAGCCCATATTTCTATGAATATACATCTAATGCGGTAGATTATTATGAGAAAGAGGAGGATGTCGCCTGTATTGCACTTTATGCGAAACAATTGAATGAATTGCAAATGTTGCCTTTTACTCCAAGAAAGCAAGAGTACGACTACTATGCGACACAATCAGTCATTACATGGGGGCAGTGTTGGACTACTCGTATGTGGGAAGGTTTTAAACAGTGGATACAAAAAACAGATATTCCCCAATGGGATTTGTTGGATATCCCTCAAAGGATAAAAAACAGAAAACGCGCATGGTCAAACTACTTTTACGCTTATATCGTTGAAAAGTCAAAATATGTGGTTTCCCCATACGAATCATTTACAACCAATTTTAATGAGCCAGGAGAACATAATGTCAAAGCAAGTGCTACCGTACAAGTTCCCTTGGTTATGCGACATCCAAATCTCATATGTGGTCCTACAGCAAAACTTGTTAAATATGACAGCTATATGAATCCTATTGGTCTGGGAGCTTATTTCGGTGTAAAGGATGATGATCTATGTGTAAATTTACATGGAGGAAGACCAAACGACTTCAAAAAGCGATATATCCTTACCACAGAGCTTCTTCCATATAAAGTAATTAAATCCTATGGATTAAAAACTAGACCCATAGAAACAAACATTATAATGAATATTGAAGGTGATGGTATTTGGCTATATGACACTTCCATACAGACGAGAGGCAAGATGACAAAACATCAAACTATTGAGCATATTTTGTATGAACTCAGGGGATTTAATGTATTCTATTTATTAGATGTAGTTAAACTATATGCGGTCAACAAAATTAAAAAAATGTTCAAGGTTAAATAATTAGTATGTATCAAAAAATCACAAACTATTTTCAACACATATCTAGATACTTTTCAGCATCGCTAATACCAATGCTCATAAGTCTATTAACAAACCCGTTAATAGCCTTAAATATGAGTCCAGATGATTATGCGATTACCGGATACTATGGTTCATTTACACATCTACTTACACCATTAATCCTTTTCTATACAGTCAATTTTTACAATCAAAGGTATTTTAGAGTTTCATCAGAAGAGAGGATTAGGCTCAAAGCAACCATTGTCCGTTTCTTGATATACATTAGTGCAATCATTGCATTGGTATCACTCGTGGGTGTTTGGGGGTATATAAAAATATTTAACTCGGAATCATCCCTGCCCATATTCCCCTATTTAGGTTTGTCCATTTTTGCGATTCCTCTGACTGGTATTTATGCCTTAACATTAAACGAATGTAAATTACAACGCGACAGCAAAAAGTTCTTCCGAATTTCGGTAAGCAATGGAATTTTAGGCATAGCATTATCTTTGTTGTTCGTGGTTGTATTCAAGGATGGGGCTCGAGGTAAATTATTAGCAACACTTCTAGTTAACCTATGCTTTTTTATATGGTGCATTTGGTACAACCGAGAGTGTTTCAAAGTTAAATTTGAAACAACAATTCTAACCGATACTCTAAAATTTTGTTGGCCGCTCACAATTGCGGCAATGTTGGGCTTTTTTACTTCTGGTTATGATAAAATCCTATTGGAAAAGCTTGGTGATATTCAAGAACTGGGTTACTATGTTGTTGGAGCCCAATTCGCAGGATATTTACATATTTTCACTTCGGCAATTCAAGCGACATTTCAGCCAGACATTTATGAAAATATAGCAAAAAAGAATGCGCGCAAAACAGCACTATATGTTCTGGTTATGTTGGGAGCAATATCCGGAGTTGTCTTTGCGTTTTACATAGCAGCCCCTTGGGTTGTAGACATTCTGACCGCTGGACGCTATATTGAATCCGTTACCTATAGTCGCATCCTCGCGATTGCAAACATTACGAGTACAGCCTATTTCGCATCTTCACAAATAACTATTGCATTGGGCAAAACCCGCGTTACACTTCTAAACAAAAGCCTTTGTACAATACTCATAATATTGATGTTTAATATTATGGTTGCGAACTACGGATTTATTGGAGCTGCGTGGGGTACTGTTATATCGAACATCATATTGCTGGTTTTGAATGTTTCTCTACTTTTCATTAGTCTAAAAATCCAAAACAAAAATGGAATTAAAAATACTTCAAATAGATGATGCTTGCACTGGATGTGGAGCTTGTGCAAACATTTGCCCAAAAAAATGTATCTCTATAAAGCCCAATAACGAGGGGTTTTACTATCCAACATACAATGCCGATAATTGTATTGACTGCCATTTGTGTGAGCAAGTATGTCACGTCATAAACCCCAATCCACAACATAATGTTTCGGATCAAGACTTCTATATGTACTCGTCTAAAGATATGAAGATCCGAGAAAAGTCGTCTTCGGGGGGGGCATTCACTCTATTCGCTCAAAATGTGATAGACAATGACGGAGTCGTTTTTGGATGTTATTATAATGGCGACAAAGAACGATTAGAATTTGACAACAGTCAGAATGTTAATTGGGAAACATTTAGAAAAAGCAAATATATTGAGGCCTTTACTGGTGATTCTTTTAGTCAAGTCGCAACATTTTTAAAACAGAGCAAAAAGGTCTTCTTTTGTGGTACTCCATGTCAAGTAAAAGGCTTAAAGAGATATCTGGATACCAAGAAAGTTGATTGCACAAATCTCTTAACGGCTGACTTTATTTGCCATGGAGTTCCAAGTAACCTTTGCTTCACCCATTATAAAAGAAAACATGAAACCCATAATAAGAAAGTGGTTAGCGTAGATTCCAGGCACAAAGAAATACCAAGCAAAAAACTCGCATGGCACAATTATATTTTACGCTTGGATTTCAGCAATGGAACTTCCAAAGTAATACCATACAAGCCACCATATCATTTCGAATATTGTAAGTTGTTTATGGACAACATTATTTTACGTCGTTGCTGTTATACTTGCGCACACCCATCTACGTCGTGTGCAGATATGACATTCGCTGATTTTTGGGGAATTTATAAATATAAACCCGAAATCGATGACAACACTGGTATTTCAATCATTAAATTGCACACTCCCAAAGCAAAATCACTATGGGATACTTTGCCAGCAGCAAGAGTAGCAGAGCCACTCCCTTATAGTGCAGTTGAATATATATACAGGAAACCTGATAAGACTAAAATCCTTGACAAAAGAACACTATTCTTCTCTTTAATGAATAGATATGGTTATCATAAAGCCATTCGTGTCTATTACAAGAAAGAGTTTGTTGAGTTTTATACAATAGGGTGGGTGAAACAAACTATTAAAAACATAATAGGTAGAAGTTAATAATATGAAAAAGATAGGCATATTCACATATATGCAGAATAATTATGGTGCTGTTCTGCAAGCGTATGCGCTTCAACACTACATAAGAAGTCATTCCGACCACGATGTTGAAACAATTAATTTTACGACACCAGAACACGAAAAGGGGAATAAGGTAATACAAATTCCCAAAGGGAACATATTTTATAGAGTAGTATTTCTATTACTTCAGTTATTTTATTATCCAAGTCTTAAACGTAGATCTGATAGAATTGTTGATTTCAAAAAACAATATATGAAGTTTTCAGATCGCCACAGTGAAATGGCTGAACTACTTTCAAATCCTCCACAAAAAGACATTTATATTAGTGGTAGTGATCAAGTGTTTAATCCCAATGGTAAATATTATCCTATATATTACTTGGGGTTTGAGAAAGGCGTTGGTAAAAAAATAGCATATGCGCCAAGTTTTGGAATATCACAGTTCGATAATAAAATTCGGGGAAAAATTTCTAAATATCTCTACGATTTTGATGCCTTGAGTTGCCGGGAACAAGTGGGTGCTGAATTCATTTCTTCCATTGTCAAGGACGCCGTTCCCACCGTAGTGGATCCGACAATGTTACTATCTAAACAAGAGTGGCAAGATATTGCCGTTAAACCACAAATAAGAAGTAAGTATATATTTATTTATGATTTAAATGGAGCCGAAAAGCTTGTGGCAATAGCAAAAAAAATCCAATCCAAAACACAACTACCCATTGTGTGTTTGACTCGCAAAGTCCAAAAATTTTACAGAATTGATAAGCAAATATACGATGCCGGACCTGCCGAATTTATTGGATGGATTGCTAATGCTGAATATATCGTCACAGACTCATTCCATGGAACTGTTTTCTCGACCATCTTTAAACGTAACTTTTATTCATACATAGCAACACCATCAACTGCAAGTAGGATACAAACTTTGCTATCATCACTGAACTTAAACGATAGGTTGATTCCAAATAATATGGTGGCACAGTTTCTAAATCAAAACGACCTGGCGCCTTGTACATACACAGTTGATATTGACACTATTTCTCTTGAATCCAAAGAGTATATTTACAACCACATTATTCTATGAGAACCTATACCCAATTACCAAAGTGGCCACTAATAGCAATGCTTATATTACTTGCTGGCTATACCTATTATGCAATGTTGGGATTAACCTTTTTAACACAATCCTCATTCGTGAGCATTATTCAGTTGTGTGTATTTGTTCTCGCGATCGTTGTGCTTGTAATGTACGGATATATTCCATTACACAGCAAAATGAATAAAATGTGGATGTGTTGGTTGCTTTATTATGTGATTGTATTTTTCCTTTTGGGGCTAAGGGGAAAAGGTATTTCTGATTTTTTCCAGGTATGTTTTGCGCCTGCTACATACTTCATCGGATATTGTATTTCATCAAAGTTAACGAAAGCAACACACCTTTCATCACTTTGGGCGATTCCGATAATGGTTATTGCTGCCTATATAATTCAGATTAGTTCAGCACTCCGTCAAATTGATATAAACGATGCAGACGCGATTGCTGCTAATAATTTATACTTCTTTATGTTATGCATTACACCCTTCGTGTTTATGCTAAAAAATAACACATTAAAGAATGTCTTGTTATTAGTTTCTGTTGTCTTTTGTATTACAACTGTAAAACGAAGTGCATTTATTGCGATGGCTTTGATTGTTGTTTTATACGCGTACTATTTGCTATTTATGAATAAACAGCAAATAGGCACAAGTAAATACATCTTTTTATTACTGTTTATTTGTGGAGGATATTATTTAGTTAGCAATAATCTGTCTAGTGCAACAGAAGTCATTATTGGACGTATGGACAGCATGGGTGAGGATCAAGGCACAGGTCGTATCCCTTTATATCAAGACGTCATAAGCGATATGACGTATAGGAATGACCTGCCAGCATGGGTGGTTGGAAATGGCAAAGGAAGTATCTACGCCACAGGGCATACAAATGCCCACAATGATGCCCTGCAAATGCTATACGAATTTGGAGTTGTCGGTTTGTTTCTATACTTTTGGTTAATTATTCTTATCTTAAAAAGAACCATTTGTTTATTCAAGAAGAAACATCCGTTATTTATGCCTTATGCAGCATCCGTTATTATTACAATAATGTTGGGATTGGTAAGTAACTTAGTTGTATTCTATTCTTACTTTGCTTTTATCACTGCCTTATGGGGGATTGTGGAGGGAACTTTATATCAAGAACTTACAGAAAAACAATAGAAATCATTTAATATATGTCCATATTCAAAGACAAAGTCCTGTTGATTACAGGCGGTACGGGCAGTTTTGGCAACGCTGTACTTCGTCGTTTCCTCGCAAGCGACATCAAAGAAATTCGCATCTTCTCGCGTGATGAGAAGAAGCAAGATGATATGCGTCACCACCTCCAAGCACAGTATCCAGAAGTAGCCGCAAAGGTTAAGTTCTACATCGGTAATGTGCGTGAGAAAACATCCGTAGATGTTGCCATGCGTGGTGTAGATTACGTTTTTGCTGCCGCAGCACTCAAACAAGTACCTTCCTGCGAGTTCTTCCCTATGGAGGCCACTATGACAAATGTCATCGGTACCAACAATGTACTTCTCTCGGCTATTGAGCACGGAGTTAAAAATGTCGTTGTACTCTCCACCGACAAGGCAGCATACCCCATCAACGCAATGGGTATCTCGAAAGCCTTGATGGAGAAAGTTGCAATCGCCAAGGGTCGTGAGCTCGGTCAGAATGCACAGACCACTATCTGCTGCACCCGTTATGGTAATGTGATGGCTTCGCGTGGTTCGGTTATTCCTTTGTGGGTTGAGCAGATGGAGCAGGGCAAGCCTATCACCATTACCGATCCCAATATGACTCGTTTTATGATGACCCTCGACGATGCTGTGGATTTGGTTATCTATGCATTCACACACGGTGAGAACGGAGACCTATTCGTACAGAAGGCCCCCGCAGCAACTTTGGATGTTCTGGCAGAGGCTCTCAAGCAGACCTACTCGAAGGTTAATCCCGCATACGGACAGACGGAGGTTAGGGTTATCGGTACCCGCCACGGTGAGAAGTTATATGAAACACTCGTAACCCGTGAGGAGATGGCCAAGGCTATTGATATGGGCGACTATTACCGCATCCCTTGCGATACTCGTGATTTAAACTACGACAAGTTCTTCACCAACGGCAATGAGGAAATGTCAACTATCGAGGATTACCACTCACACAACACCCGCCGCTTGGATGTTGAGGGTATGAAGGAGCTGCTGTTGAAACTCCGTTTCATCCGTGAGGACCTCGGCTTGCAGCCCCGTAGCAAAGCAAGGGAGATTCGCTCGGAGTAAAACATTCTTACTATGAAGATTTTGGTAACCGGTGCGAAGGGCTTTGTTGGTAAAAACCTTGTAGCACAACTCCACAACATCCGCGATGGCAAGGCTAAGTTCTATGGCAATGTGGTGGTAGATGAGGTCTTTGAGTACGACATCGACTCCACTCCCGAGGAACTCGATAGGTACTGCCGTGAGGCGGACTTCGTATTCAACCTTGCAGGCGTAAACCGCCCCCAGAACAACGACGAGTTTATGGCTGGCAACTTTGGCTTTGCCTCTACCCTCCTCGATACGCTCAAAAAGTATGGCAATACTGCTCCTGTGATGCTATCGAGCTCCATTCAAGCTACGCTGATTGGTCGCTACGGACAGTCAGATTACGGCAAGAGCAAACTCGCGGGCGAGGAGCTCTTCTTTGAGTATGGCGCCGAAACGGGTGCCAAGGTTTTGGTTTATCGCTTCCCCAACCTCTTTGGCAAGTGGTGCAGGCCCAACTACAATTCGGCAGTGGCAACATTCTGCAACAATATTGCAAACGACCTACCTATTCAGGTTAATGACCGCACTACGCAGTTGGAGTTGCTCTATATCGACGACCTTGTGGATGAAATGATTGCATCCCTAAAAGGTGAGGAGCATCACTGCGAGTTCGATGGTGTGGATACTGTGCTGACCGAAGATGGCAGATATTGCGCTGCCCCAATAACACACAAAGTTACCTTGGGCGAAATTGTAGACCTCTTGGAGCAGTTCAAGGCACAACCTACATCGCTTGTTATGCCCGAGATACCGGCGGGCTCATTCGCCAAGAAGCTATACTCCACCTATCTCTCGTATCTCCCCAAGGAGAAGGTGGCGTTCCCCTTGAAGATGAATGTAGATGATAGGGGTAGCTTTACCGAGTTGGTTAAGTCGGTAGGCGTGGGCCAGGTGAGTATCAACATCAGCAAACCTGGCATAACCAAAGGGCAGCATTGGCACAATACCAAGTGGGAACAGTTCATTGTAGTTGCAGGCGAGGGCCTTATTCAGCAACGTAATGTGCTGACAGAAGAGGTTTTGGAATGGCGTGTTAGTGGCAGTAAGATTGAGGCAGTGCAAATGCTCCCCGGCTATACCCACAACATCATCAACCTCTCCGAAACCGAGGATTTGGTTACTGTAATGTGGTGTAATGAATGCTTTGACCCTAACCGCCCCGACACTTTTTTTGAACCAATAAAATAGGGACTATGGAAATATATACAAAAAAGCAGTTGAAATTTTTCATTCAAGCTGATAGAATGATGAATAGGGGAACTTTTAATTATTCAATTAAAGATCGATTAATTCATATTGTTCTCCCAGATTACATTATGAAGTATTTGTATATGATGAGAAAATTGTCATATTATACTCACAAAAAACATAATAAACTGACATTATTAATAAGACAATATTATAGAATTCGTTATTACCATCTTGGTATTAAACTTGGGTTTAATATTGGATATGATGCCTGTGGATATGGACTAGTCTTAACACATTATGGTTCTTTAGGTATAGGAGGTAGTAATCGGCTCGGTAATTATTGTGTAATCCACACTCTAACTAGCATTACAGATAATGGGAAAGTCATAGGTGATGCTTTGTATCTTGCCAAAGGTGCTATTATAACTTCAAAATTATCATTGGGTGATAATATCTCTGTGGGGGCAAACTCTGTGGTTAATAAGTCTTTTCTCCAGAATAATATAATGATTGCAGGCGCTCCTGTAAAGTATATTAAGGATACGGAACCATGGTATGTTCGAGATGGAGAAAAATTCTTAAATAGGGTGCAAAAGATAGAAAGATTAAAAAAAGATTGGGGATTATAAATATGGAAATAAAACTCGACTATTCGGATGTGAAATTTGCCGATAATGGCAAACTCAAACTCCTCATAATTGTGGGAACAAGGCCCGAGATTATCCGCCTTGCTGCCGTAATTAACAAGTGCCGCAAGTATTTCGACTGCATCTTGGCACACACCGGTCAGAACTACGACTACAACCTCAATGGTGTATTCTTCAAAGACCTCAAACTCAAAGATCCCGAGGTGTATATGGATGCCGTAGGTGACGATTTGGGGTCAACAATGGGCAATATCATCAATGCTTCATACAAGCTGATGGTGCAGACCAAACCCGATGCTGTTCTCGTGCTGGGCGATACCAACTCGTGCCTTTCGGTGATTGGTGCAAAGAGGCTCCATATCCCCATCTTCCATATGGAGGCGGGCAACCGTTGCTTCGATGAGTGCTTGCCCGAAGAGACTAATCGTAGGATTGTGGATATCATTTCTGATGTAAACCTCTGCTACTCGGAGCACGCACGTCGCTACCTAAACGCATCGAGCGTGGCAAAGGAGCGCACCTACGTCACCGGCTCACCTATGGCCGAGGTACTGCACGAAAACCTCGCCGATATCGAGGCAAGCAATATCCACGAGCGCCTCGGCTTGCAGAAGGGTCGCTACATTCTTCTTTCGGCTCATAGAGAGGAAAATATCGACACAGAGAAGAACTTTACAAGTCTCTTCTCAGCAATTAATAAGATGGCAGAGAAGTACGATATGCCCATTCTCTATTCGTGCCACCCGAGGAGTCGTAACCGATTGGTTGCAAGTGGGTTCCAACTTGACCCCCGCGTGATTCAGCACGAGCCTCTGGGTTTCCACGACTACAACTGCCTTCAGATGAACGCCTTTGCGGTGGTGAGCGATAGTGGCACCCTGCCCGAGGAGAGCTCCTTCTTCACAAGCGTTGGTCACTCGTTCCCCGCGGTGTGCATCCGCACCTCAACCGAAAGGCCAGAAGCATTGGATAAAGGTTGCTTTATTTTGGCTGGTATTGACGAGAAATCGCTGTTGCAGGCTGTTGACACCGCAGTTGAGATGGTCAAGAATGAGGACAACGGTATCCCTGTGCCCAACTATGTAGATGAAAACGTATCGACCAAGGTTGTAAAACTCATCCAGTCCTACACCGGCGTCGTTAACAAAATGGTTTGGAGGAAGTAAAATGGCTCAGTTTGTAATCGTTTCCCGAAGATTTGGTGATGGAGGGGCATCAACAAACAGATTAATTGGATACGCGAAAGGGTTCGCGGATGCTGGGCATTCTGTTCGCGTTGTGTTCCTCATAAGAGATGCAAAAGGGACAAAATTAAACCTATCTCATAAAAATATTGTTATAGAACATTTGTGGGAACACGACGGGGTTATTGCTAAAAAATTTAAACTCTTCTCTTACATTAAAAATCTTCTAGCATTAAAAAAGTCAATAAAGAAAGATGATATTCTTTTTACATACAATGCACAATGGCCCAATGCCATTATTCTCAACTCTTGTCGTAAAATGGCCAAAATTTACTATGAAACGAATGAGCATCCCAATATTTATGGCAATAGACTGATCGAAAAGTTAAGATTATATTATGCAAAAAAGGCTAATGGAGTATTTGTTATATCTGAAGCATTACGCAATTACTATTTGACAAATGGTATAAATAACTCCAAAATATTGACAGTAAATATGTTTGTTGACCATTCTCGTTTTGAGGATTTAAATAAACATAGCACGAAAAAATACATTGCCTATTGCGGAACCGTGTCAAAACACAAAGATGGAGTTGATGATTTAATAGCAGCTTTTAAACGGTTTTCTATATCACATCCAGACTACTTGTTGTATATTATAGGAGATAGTGAGAGTGTAGAGGAATTTAACTCGTTAAAAGATTTTGTCAAAGACTTGCAACTATCCGAGAAAGTCGTTTTCGTAGGGAAGATCCCAGCACAGAATATGCCACAATTATTATTTGATGCAAGTATTCTTGCATTGGCCCGTCCGAACAATATCCAGTCTCAAAATGGTTTCCCCACAAAACTTGGGGAATACCTCGCAACGGGTAATCCCGTTGCCGTTACAGACGTCGGGGAAATCTCATTATTTATAAAGGATCGAATAAATGGTTTTGTATCTCCTCCCGACAATATTGAGGCGTTTGCAAACACACTAGAATTTATAGCAGATAATTACGACGTTGCACAACAAGTTGGAGCAAAAGGGAAATTATTGATTTACAATGAGTTCTCATATTTAACTCAGACACAGAAGATAATAAAGTTTATTTTCAATGGTGAAAATTAATAAAGCCATCTTTTTTTTGCGTAGGCACCCACGAATTTTAGTCGCGCATATCTTTACAAAGGTATTTGCATTTCTAAATGACAAGTTGTATCTACAATGCCTATATCGTATTAGGCAGGGTAAAAAATTGAACTTATCCAAACCACAAACCTTTACTGAAAAAATTCAGTGGCTGAAACTTTATGGCCGAAAAGATATTTATACCCAAATGGTAGATAAATACGAAGTTAAAAAACTTGTTGCAAATATCATTGGAGATAAGTACATTATTCCCACTATTGGCGTATGGAATAGTATTGATGATATTGATTTTGAATCTCTACCTAGGCAGTTTGTGCTAAAAACAACTTTTGGAGGTGGGGGATATGTTTTTGTCTGCAAAGACAAAAACACTCTGGATATCAATCGTTGTAAAACAATACTTCAAAAAAACTACCAACAAGACATATATAAACAATTGCGAGAATTTCCATATAAGAATGTTCCGCGTAGAATTATAGCCGAGCAATATATAGAAATGGATAAAGAATGTGATCTTGTTGATTATAAGTTTTTTTGTTTCCATGGTCGTGCTGAATATTGTCAGGTAATTAAAGATCGTGGAACAAAAGAAACAATTGATTTTTATGATTGCAATTGGAATCATCAGGAATTTATTGGATTAAACCCATTAGTAGAACATTCGATCACACCGATTCCAAAACCCAAAGCATATGAGGAAATGATTGAAATAGCAAATAAGCTATCTTCGAGTATTCCCTTTCTACGGGTTGATCTATATAATATTAATGGTAAAATATATTTTGGAGAGCTAACTTTTTATCCGGCTTCTGGATTTGGTAAACTCAATCCTCCTCAATGGAATTATAAATTAGGGCAAATGATAGAGTTATCTCAGCAATAAAAATAAGTAGTCAATGAAAATATTTATAGCGGGAGACTTTAGTCCCAGATTGAGAACAAAGCAATGCATTGATAGTCATAACGAAAATCTTCTATTGCAAGATTTTCAGCCTATATTATCCGCATCAGACTACTCCATTGTTAATTTCGAATGTGCCGTAGGACAACAAGCTTGGGCAATTCCCAAAATTGGTTCAACTCTATCTTGCGAAGAGAATGTTGTTCGTTTCCTAAAACATATTGGCTTTGACGCAGTAACCCTCGCAAATAATCATTTTTTTGATTTAGGACAACAAGGCATAGAGCAAAGTTTTGCGACTTTTGAAAAATATGGCCTTGATTATGTCGGAGCAGGAAAGACTCGTCATGAGGCATCCGCAGTTCTTTATAAAGACTTTATTGATCAAGGTAAAGTTGCAATCATCAATGCGTGTGAACATGAGTTTTCCATTGCGAACGAACTACATGGTGGATGTAATCCGATGGACATAATAGAATTAAGCAAAACCATCAATATAGCGAAGTCGAAATCGGATTATGTAATAGTTATCTTGCATGGCGGAGTAGAACATTGGCAACTACCCACACCCGAAATGCAAAAAAAATATCGATTCTTTATTGATTGTGGCGCAGATATTATTATAAATCATCATCAACATTGCTATTCGGGTTACGAGATATATAATGACAAATATATATTTTATGGTTTGGGGAATTTCTGTTTCGACATATTAAAGGCCTCCAAGACTTGGTATGAAGGATATGCGCTGACCTTAAACTTGGAAAATGGAGTCATTACTCCCACATTACTGCCTTATACACAAAACAAAGAAAAAGCAGGTGTTTCTCTAATGGTTGACCGGACCGAATTTGATGCCCGACTAGATGAACTAAATAATATTATATCATCTCCAGAACGGCTTTATCATGAATTCAAGATTTATACTGAAACACGAAAGCCATTAATATTTTTTACCCCATACAAGAATAGAATTTTAAGGTCTTTGTACATTAGGAATCTATTCCCATCTTTTCTGTCTTCAATGCGACATATGGAGCTTCTAAATTTCACCCAATGCGAAGCCCATTATGAGGTTTTACAACAGTATTTGACAACATTTTATAATTCAACGATCTATGGCAAAAAATAAGGTTATTTTAGTTGGTGCCATCAACCATGGTAATATCCCAACATGTGGAGCGACATTTAAAAATCAACTTTTTGTCAAACGATTTGAAGAGGTATTCGACAAAGTGGTCACCGTAGACACTCATAATTGGACAAGAAGGCCATGGGTGTTATTAGAATTTATTATTAAACTAATATTCCATAGAACCGCAAAACTTGTAATTTCCACAAGCTGGGAAAGTGCAGATAAAATAATTAAATTCTTGTATTATGTTCGCCTGAATAATAATGTTTTTTATTGGGTAGTTGGAGGTTCTTTACACAAGATGGTAGCAGAGGGGAAAGTTAGAATAGACCATATGCACTATCTAAAATCCGTCATTGTACAAGGTCTTGGTATGTGTGATGAATTGAGGAAATATGGTCTTGATAATGTTGTATACATACCCAATTCAAAAGACGTCACATATGTTCCAAGTAAACCCAAGCGAGTTGATAATAAAACTCATTTCGTTTTTTTATCGCGCATATCAAAATTCAAAGGATGTGAATATATTTTCGAAAGTGTTAGAGCATTAAACAAAAAGTATTACGGTCGGTTCGATGTAACTTTTTATGGACGTATTGAAAAGGAGTATGATTCATTCTTGAGTTCCATTCATGAGTTTCAAAATGTTTCATATAAAGGAGTATTAGACTTAATGTCTAACAATAGAGCGTATGATGAATTGGCTAAATATGATGTAATGTTGTTTCCGACCTATTGGCCTAGCGAAGGATTCCCTGGCATCGTAATAGATTCATATATTGCTTCATTGCCTATCATTGCTACCGACTGGAATCTCAATAGAGATGTTATTGAAGATGGTAGAGATGGCTGGATTATCCCTGTTCACAATGTTGAGGCTTTAACCAAGGCTATGCAAACAGCAATAGAACACCCCGATTTATTGATTTTAATGTCAAGGGATTGCCATGTTAAAGCTTTACAATTTGATTATAGGTCTGTCCTGTCTGAAAGTAGATTGAAAAAAATAGGATTGTTGTAAATCGTATTATAACTATATGCAAAACACTTTAGTATCCATAATTACTCCCACTTATAACTGTGCCAAATTTATTGAGGAGACCATTCGTTCGGTGCAGGCTCAGACGTATCTGAATTGGGAGATGATTATCTCAGATGATTGTTCTACGGACAATACTCGTGAGGTTATTGCGCCATATTTGGAGAGCGACAAGCGTATTAAATACATCTGCAACGAGAAGAATAGTGGTGCAGCCATAACTCGCAACAATGCTCTTCGTCAGGCAAAAGGTCGATGGATTGCTTTCTTGGATAGTGATGATTTGTGGTTACCAGAGAAACTAGAAAGGCAAATCGCTTTTATGGAAACTAACCATTTTTCCTTTTCATATCATCCATATACGGAAATTGACGAAGCATCACAACCATTGGGCATTGTAGTATCTGGACCAAAAAGTATTTCCAAAATGGGAATGTATGCATACTGCTGGCCTGGTTGCCTTACCGTCATGTATGATGCAAATGTTGTAGGTTTGGTTCAAATTGCCGACATTAAGAAAAATAATGACTATGCTATGTGGCTAAAAGTCATACATAAGACAAACTGCCATCTACTGCCAGAGAATTTGGCAAAATATCGCCGAGGTAGAGTAGGTTCCATTAGCACTCATAGTTATTCGGCACTTATCAAATGGCACTATAAATTATTCCGCCAAGCAGAACACAAGAGTGTTATCGCATCGTGTCTCCTTACAATGGGAAATCTGTGCTGCGGAATAATTAAGAAACTGTGTTTCGTAAAAAAATAATAGATATATCTTAGTAGTCATACTTAACAATCAATCCTACTCAATAAATAATGAAATTCATCTTTGATAGACTTGTGTCGTTGTTTGGGCTAGTTTTTCTATCGCCAGTATTGTTAGTCGTGGCAATTTTGATAAAGTTCAAGATGCCTGGTGGTCCAGTTATTTTTACTCAAAAACGAGTTGGTCGTAACGGTAAGTTATTTACTATGTATAAGTTCCGTTCGATGACTGTTGCTCACTCCGGCTCGTCCATATCGGTAGCAGGCGAGAGTCGCATTACACCATTGGGCGCAGTTTTGCGCAAATATAAACTCGATGAACTCCCAGAGTTATGGAATGTATTTATTGGTGATATGAGTTTTGTCGGTCCTCGCCCGGATGTACCTGGTTATGCCGACAAACTCCAAGGTGAGGATAGGCTTATCCTGAAACTACGCCCTGGTATTACAGGGCCTGCGTCACTCAAGTATGCAAATGAGGAGGAGATTTTGGCACAAGTCCCCGACCCTATACGTTATAACGACGAAGTTATTTTCCCCGACAAGGTCAAGATAAATTTGGATTATTACTACAATCACACCTTCATTGGAGATATAAAATTGATTTTTCAAACGGTATTTAGGTCATATGAATTGGCAGAAATACCACAACCAGAGAAATAAAATATACTGACGATTATGCAGAAGAGAATTTACCTTTGTTTGGCTCATATGAGTGGCCAAGAACAAAAATTTATACAGGAGGCATTTGACACCAATTGGGTAGTACCTTTGGGACCTAATGTAAATGGTTTTGAACAGGACCTCAAAGAATTTGTAGGAGAGAACAAAGACGTTGTAGCTCTTTCGGCCGGTACTGCTGCCGTACATCTTGCTCTGCTAGCGTGTGGTGTAGACCATGGCGATGAAGTGTTGGTACAGAGTTTTACTTTCTGTGCATCTTCGCACCCCATTACCTATTTGGGTGCCACCCCCGTGTTTGTTGACTCCGAGGCCGACACATGGAATATGGACCCAGAGCTACTTGAAGAGGCTATAAAGGATCGCATCGCCAAGACTGGCAAGAAGCCCAAAGCCATTATACCTGTTTACCTCTATGGTATGCCTGCCAAGTTGGAGGAGATTATGGCTATTGCAGCAAAGTACGACATCCCTATTATTGAGGACGCAGCCGAGGGTCTTGGCTCCAAGTACGATGGTCGTGTCTGTGGTACTTTTGGCAAATATGGAGTGCTTTCGTTTAATGGAAACAAGATGATTACCACTAGCGGTGGCGGAGCTCTTATTTGTGATAATGCAGAGTCGAAGAAAGAAATTATGTTTTACGCTACTCAGGCTCGAGAGAACTACCCGTACTATCAACACGAGAAGATTGGCTACAACTACCGTATGTCAAACATCTGTGCGGGTATCGGTCGTGGTCAGATGACCGTCTTGGCAGACCATATTGCCCACCACAAACACACCTACGAACTCTACAAGAAGTTGTTGGCTGATGTTGAGGGTATTACTCTGCACGGCAATCCTTCGGAACGCTACGATAGCAACTTCTGGCTTAACACCATAACTCTTGACCCCGCATTGAAGGTTAAGGATCAGGACAAAGCCTATGAGGTTGCCGTAAGTGGTGCTGTAGGTGGTGCTGCAGGTGTAACCCACGCTGCTGAGTCGCTCCACACAGATTGTGAGCCAAACCACAATGTCGAAGCTATGCGTATAGCTTTGGATGCAGCCGGTATCGAGTCTCGCCCATTGTGGAAACCTATGCATAAACAACCCGTTTATAAGGATGCCCCCGCCTATGTTAATGGCGTGAGTGAGGCCTTGTTCAAGGTTGGTTTGTGCTTGCCCAGTGGCCCTTGTGTTACGGATGATGACATCCACTATATAGTGGATCAAATCAAAGCTGCCATAGTGTAAGATAAATAAGGTATTTCTTATCTGATGATAAATAATAGGGTTGGCGAATTACTGTTTACCTTGTTGCGTTGTGCGCTATTTGGTGGTGAGGTTGAGGCTGAAAGGTTTCAGAACCTTACGACCGAGGAGTGGCAGCAGTTGTTTCGTATGGCGGCACAGCAAGGAGTTGTTGCGATTGTCTACGATGTGGTGTCGCAACTGCCCGAAGAGTGTCAACCCCCTCGCAATATCCGTTTGCAGTGGGCGTTGAGTGCAGAAGCAATAGAAAACCGCCACGAGATGCAGCGCAAAACATCCGCACTTTTGGCAGAACTTTGGGGTGAACAGGGTATTAAAACCATTGTGATGAAGGGGCTGGCGGTAGGCACCTACTATCCCAAAACCCAACATCGTGAATGTGGCGACTTGGACTGCTTCTTGGTGATGAATGGCAGCACTACAAGTGACGGCTACGAAATAGGAAATAAAATTTGCGAGCAGATTAGTGCCAAAGTTGAGCGTGATTACTACAAAAATTCCCACATAAAATATAGGGGGTTATTGGTTGAAAATCACCGCTTTTATCTCCCGGTACGCGGTGGTCGCAAGATAAAGGAGTTGGAGCAACACTTGGAGAAAGTTGCACTCCGAGGTAAGACTTCTTTTGTGGCTGATACCAAACTCATTGTACCTTCGCCCGATTTCAACGCTTTGTTCCTTACGATGCACGGCTTAAATCACTTCCTCTCGGAGGGTATCAAGTTGCGCCATATCTTGGATTGGGCGTTACTATTGAAGGCCGAGCAGAACAATATAAATTGGGAGGAGTTCTACCATTGGGCAGATAAGATGCATATGACACGCTTTGCCGATGCGTTAACTGCTATTTCTGTAAAACACTTTGGGTTAGAGATTTCCAACCCCGAGATTCACACCACATCACCCTATGCCGACCGCATCTTAGAGGACACACTCTTCAAGAGCGAGGGACTCTTCAACAAGGACTATTCGGCTTGGAAGTCGCGCTTTGTGCAGGTGCGCAATAAATTCTCCTACACTTGGAAATATCATAAAATCTACCAAAAAAGTGTCCTCGTTGAACTAACGAGGAGTGCTTTTGCGTTCTTGTTTGAGAAAAATCCTAAACTATAACAAACTATGAAAGGCATTGTATTGGCAGGTGGGAGTGGCACGAGGCTCTATCCGATTACGAAGGGGGTGAGCAAGCAGTTGTTGCCCGTCTATGATAAGCCGATGATATATTACCCCATTTCGGTATTGATGTTGGCGGGCATACGCGAGATTCTCATCATCTCCACTCCGCACGATATGCCTGCTTTTCAGCGACTTCTGGGCAATGGCAGCGACTATGGCGTGAGGTTTTACTATGCTGCGCAGCCCCAGCCCAATGGTCTTGCCGAGGCATTCATTATCGGCAAGGAGTTCATCGCCAACGACTCAGTCTGCCTCGTTCTGGGCGACAATATCTTCTACGGTCAGGGCTTCACGGGAATGTTGGAGTCAGCGGTAAGGCGTGCCGAAGAGCAACACTTGGCGACCATTTTCGGCTATTCAGTACCCCACCCCGAGCGTTTCGGTGTGGCAGAAGTGGATGCCGAGGGTAAGGTTGTAAACATCGAGGAGAAACCCGCCGAACCCAAGAGTAACACAGCAATCACAGGGCTCTATTTCTATACTAATGAGGTGGTTGCAATTGCCGAGGCTCTGCAACCTTCGGCTCGTGGCGAGCTGGAAATCACCGATGTGAATAGGGCTTTTCTGGCCGATGGCAAACTCTATATGCAGCCTCTTGGCAGGGGCTTTGCGTGGCTCGATACGGGTACCCACGAGAGCCTCTTCGACGCTGCAAGGTTTGTGGAGGTTGTGGAGAGCCGCCAGGGCGTGCAGATAGCCTGCTTGGAGGAGATTGCTTGGCGCAAGGGATGGATTACGAGCGAGCGACTCAGAGAACTCGCCGAGCCTATGCTTTCGAGCGAGTATGGCAAGTATATGCTAAAACTTTCGGAACAGAGATGAATATCATAAAGACCGAAATAGAGGGAATATATATCATTGAGCCACAAGTATTTGGCGATGAGAGAGGATACTTTTTCGAGTCGTTCAATGCCGAGCGGTTCCTTGCCCAAACGGGCATTGATGTAACCTTTGTGCAGGACAACGAGAGCCGCTCCAAGAGGGGCGTATTGCGTGGTCTACACTTCCAGAGGGCACCCTATGTGCAGGCAAAATTGGTGCGCGTGGTGAGTGGCAGGGTGCTCGATGTGGCGGTTGATATTAGGCCCGAGAGCCCCACTTTTGGCAGATATGTGGCCACTGAACTCAGTGGCGACAACCACCGCCAAATGTTTATTCCTAAGGGCTTTGCGCACGGCTATGTAGTGTTGGATGACGACACTGTGTTCCAATATAAGTGCGACGAATTTTACCACCCCGAGTCGGAGGGTGGCATTGCTTGGAACGACCCTCAAATTGGCATCGAGTGGCCCCTTTCGGAGAGCGAACTCATACTCTCCGATAAGGACCGCAACCGCCCCACATTGAAAGAGTTATGCGAGTATTAGTCACCGGTGGCAATGGACAGCTTGGGTGCTCGCTGAGGCGTGTAGCGATGGGCTCCGAGGATAAGTATATCTTCACGGATGTCGCCGAGCTGGATATTACCGACCGTGAGGCTGTGTGTGGTTATGTTGCTGACAATGATATAGATATAATTATCAACTGTGCCGCTTATACGGATGTGGAACGAGCCGAGGAGGATGAGCCGAGGGCGCATCTTCTGAACGCCACAGCCGCCGGCTACTTGGCGGAGGCAGCGAGGGCCAACAACGCTCTACTGATTCACATCTCCACCGATTATGTCTTTATGGGTGGTTGCTGTGGGGTGCTGACCGAGGAGAGCCATCCACAACCCATCAACGCCTATGGTCGCACAAAACTCGCTGGCGAAGAGGCTGTTAGGGCAAGCGGCTGTCACCATATAATCCTCCGCACAGCGTGGCTCTACTCCGAGTATGGCCACAACTTCGTGAAGACAATGATGCGCCTGACCTTGGAGCGCGAGGAGGTGAAAGTCGTGAGCGACCAACTTGGCTCGCCCACCTATGCAGTTGATTTGGCGAGAGCGATTGTGGCTATCATCTCCGAGCGCAACTTCCACGAGGGCACCTACCACTACACCAACCTCGGAGAGTGCAGCTGGTGGCAGTTTGCGTGCGAGATTGCAAGGCTTGCGGGGCACAACAACTGCAAGGTAACGCCCTGTACAACAGAAGAATATCCCACCAAGGCACGCCGACCAATGAGTGCCGTTTTGAATAAGACAAAGTTCCTCAAAACCTTCGGAATTGAGATACCCGAGTGGCGCGAGTCGCTCAAAAAATGCATCAATGAACTTCAAGCGTAACATACTCATAACGGGTGGTGTGGGCTTCATCGGCTCGCACGTTGTCAGGCTCTTTGTGACGAAGTACCCCGAGTACCGCATCGTCTGCCTCGACAAGCTAACCTATGCGGGTAACCTCGCCAACCTCAGGGACTTGGAGGCGAGCGAGAACTACACCTTTGTGCGTGGCGACATCTGCGACTACGAGTTGGTGGAGTCGCTTTTTAGGGAGTACGACATTGATGGCGTTATCCACTTGGCCGCTGAAAGTCACGTTGATAGGAGTATTAAGGAGCCCTTTATCTTTGCCAAGACCAATGTGATGGGTACCCTTACGCTCCTGCAAGCAGCTCGCAACCATTGGAACGGCAGGTGGGAGGGCAAACTGTTCTACCACATCTCAACCGACGAGGTTTATGGTACATTAGATTTTGATAGTGAGCTATTTACCGAGCAAACACCCTATGCGCCCCATAGTCCATATAGTGCGAGCAAGGCGTCGAGCGACCACTTCGTGCGTGCCTACCACGACACCTACGGTCTGCCCACAATCGTTACCAACTGCTCGAATAACTACGGCCCCTATCAGTTCCCCGAGAAACTCATCCCGCTGTTTATCAACAATATCCGCAAGGGCAAACCCCTGCCCGTCTATGGCAAGGGCGAGAATGTGCGCGATTGGCTCTATGTTGAGGACCACGCCCGCGCAATTGACCTTATTTTCCACAAGGGCAAAGTGGCCGAGACTTACAACATCGGTGGCTTCAATGAGTGGAAAAACATCGACCTCATCAAGGTTATGATTAAGACCGTGGACCGCATTCTGGGTAACCCCGAAGGCCACTCGCTGGGCTTGATTACCTACGTTACCGACCGTCTGGGCCACGATGCGAGGTATGCTATCGACTCTACGAAACTCCAAAGAGAGCTTGGTTGGGAGCCCTCGCTCCAATTCGAGGAGGGCATCGAAAAGACCGTCCGCTGGTACTTGGAGAATGAGGAGTGGATGGACAACATCACCTCGGGCGAGTACGAAAAGTACTACGAGGAGATGTACAAAGGCAGATAGCTAAAAAATTGTTTAAATATTACAAGAAAGTGCGGTTTGCGCTTGCAAAACGGACTTTTTGATTTGGGGGATTACGTCGCTACGCTCCGTGATCCCCGGCTCTCCTTAATGCTCAAAGAAAATTTTTCGATAGAACACTTTGTGGCTCTACTTTTTTTGTTTTATACCGCCCCTGTGAGCAAGCGAAAAAGATGGGGTGTGAGGGGATTACGTCGCTTCGCTCCGTGATCCCCTGCACTCCTTAATGCTCAAAGAAAATTTTTCGATAGGCCACTTTGTGGCTCCACTTTTTTTGTTTCATACCGCCCCTGTGAGCAAGCTCCCGGGCGGTATGAAACAAAAAAGCGACTACCTGAGGTAGTCGCTATCGAAAAATTTTCTTTGTGGCGGAGAAAGGGGGATTCGAACCCCCGGTACGGTTACCCGTACGACAGTTTAGCAAACTGTTGGTTTCAGCCACTCACCCATCTCTCCGTGCTTGACTGATTAAAGCAGGGCAAAGATAAGCAGTTTTTGCGTATCTGCAAACCTTTGGGCAAAATATTTTTTTCAAAAACAAAAATTCCACTCACAAACCACCACAAGATGCACGATTATTGCCCAATATATCAGGTTGATTTTCCCCGTTATGACTATTTTGAATGGTTATTGTGCTAAATGATTAAAAAAAATATTAAATTTGTGCTATCGTATTAAAAAAAGTATTACCTTTGTTTCGATTATGCGAACCACAAAAGGTTGAGAGAAATTTAAAATTAATAACAAATAACTTTAAAAAGATGAAAAAAATTGCACTTTTGGTTCTTTCGCTCGTAGCGGCTGTAACCGTGTCGAACGCACAGGTTTGTACTCTCAAATCGAATGCACTCGCTTTGGGTATTGGTAGCGTTAACCTCGCTGCTGAGTTTTCGGTAGCTCCCCAGTGGACTGTTGAGTTGTCGGGTATGGCAACCCTCTTCTCGCCCTGGAAAAATGTAGGCAATGGCCTCTACCTCAATGGTTGGAGCGCAGTTGCTGAGGGTCGTTACTACCTCTGCCGTGCTTTCAATGGTCACCACTTCGGTGCTTTCGGTCAGGTTGCTCGTTATGGCAAGGGTGGCGGTATGCCTATCTTTGTTGAGAGCGTTTGGAACAACGTTAAAGTTGCTGCTCTTGGTGTAAGCTACGGTTACTACTTCAAGCTCAACACCTATTGGGGTATCGACACCAACGTAGGTATCGGTGGCGGTCTTGGTCACGCTGAGGGCCGTGGTTGGTCTTTCGTTCCTACCGCTCGCGCTAACGTTTCGGTTTGCTACAAGTTCTAATCAAACCAAGAGGCGAACACACAGAGTGCCACCCACAAGGGATGGCACTCTTTTTTTGTGCAATTTCAGAGGGAGCGGAAATCCTTTGAAGCATATACGTTCAAGGGTGTTTAAGGGGTTTAAGAATGTCTCTGAGCCCCTCAAATTGAAATACTATCAGGCGCATCAGTAACCATAGTCGGCCTGCGACTGACAATTTACGGGCGACAATAAAAAAGGAGAGTTTTTGTCAACTCTCCTTTTTTTGCCTCTCCTGCATCCTCCGCCAATTGATAAAACCATAGAGGTCATTGACGAGGAACATCACAAAGCAAGCAATCATCGGTGCATAGGCGGGCTCGGCAATGGTCGCCATAACCCACAATACAATAAGCACCACATCGTTGAGTGCATATCCGAGAGCGTAGTAGGGGCTACGCAGAGCGGTAAGACTTACGGCCACAAAACTTGTTGTCACCGAAAAGACACTAACTAAAAGATTGGGAGTATTCAGCGCACGGAGAATAAAATAGAATAGGGTGGTTACTGCCACTGCACTCACAGCTACAAGTGCCACCTGTCGTCCCTTTACACGCGCAATAGCAACCTCAGCCCCGTCGCCATAGGGATTCTTTGCCCACTCCACCATCGACACCACCGACATTGGCAAGGTCATCAGGCAATAGGTTATCACCTCTCCCCAATACTCAAACAAAAACGCCACGATGCCATAGAGCAGCGAGAATACAACCGAGAGAATCTGCCCCAGGAGCATCCCTTTGGCAAGGAAGATAAGTGCCGTAACGCCAATGAGTGAGGTTGTGAGGTTGAGCAGGTCGCCCTCGGGTGCGAGCAGGAACGAGGCGGCCACCACCGCAAGGGAGGTGAGCCACAACCCCCACTCAAAGCGGGTGAGCCGACCGAAAGAGCCTTTAATTTCAAGTCGCGCCATAGGTCGCTAAATGGGAAATACAAGAAATACCGCTACGTCCCACACCGCGTGGGAGATGACAAGTGCCCACAGACGCTTGGGGAAGAGCCTATACAGCAAGCCCCACACACCGCCTGCAACACCGGCAGCTACAATGAGCATAAAGTTGAGCGACCAGATGTGAGCCAAAGCATAGATGGCGGTTGTGATGATGAAACCGAGCGTTGGCGACCACCTCTGACCGAGCCTCTCCTGCACAAATCCGCGCCAGAAAATCTCCTCGGCAGGGCCCACCACAAAGAGCAACAAAAGCCCAATAGTGAGGTAGTCCATACCATCTCTCATTGCATAGATGGAGCCTATCTCGCCATCGGCAAAGGGGAACATCCACACAGCAACCTTATCACCCACCCAGAATACGCCCCATAGCAGTGCGCCAATAGCCACACCGAGTGGTATATCGCTCACACGGAAATTCTCTTTGAGTGCGCTACGCAATTCGGGACTGAACGCCAAACTCATAGAGGTGAGAATCACCCCCGAGAGGGCCATTGTGAGCCAAAAGTTAAGGTGGGGCGCAGTCCAAGGGCTGAACATCACAAACCACAGCACAAGGGCCACACCTATGGGTATGAGTGTCTTACGCAACATAGTTCAATGTTAGAAGATGAGTGCCGAAGCAACCAACGAGAGCGACAGAAGAAGGCTGAAAAAGAGCTGCTGCTGGGAGGTTGCAACATCCACATCGGCAATACCCTCCGAACCCACAGTCAGCAGCGAGGTCATACGGCGTGCAAGTTTGTAGCCTCTGGGGAATACCACAAAGCAGATAATCGACATCCAAGGCAGAAGACCAAAGGCTACAGCCAAGGCCACCAACACGAAGGGTAACAAAATCTCCAACTGATAGACTACCACCGAGCCCTTCGCGCCAATAAGCATTGCAAAGGTCTTGATGCCTGCCTTCTTGTCGGTCACTGCGTCGCGAGAATTGTTGACGTGGAGCACACCAACGGTAATAAGTCCTACGGGGAGTGCCAAAACCAATGCGGGAAGGCAAATCTCACCAGCTACAACCAACGAGGTTCCCACAACAGGCAGGAGTCCGAAATTCAGGAAGATATCCAAGTCGCCGAGTGCGTGATATTTGAGCCACGAGTAGCCCACAGTAAGGAGTGCACCTGCCAAGCCCACCCACAAGACATCAAACCCCGTGAGGTTTATAAGGGTGAAACCCACGGCAATGCCAAGGAGCAACATCAAGACACCAAAGCGCACAAATTCGCGGGGTTGGAATGAGCCATTCACAAGGGGCAACATCACAACACCCTCATCAACACCCGTGCGATGGTCGTTGTAATCACTCAAAAGGTTGCCCGCGGCGTGGAAGGCTACGATGCCAATGAGTGCCAAAACTGCGGCCACCCAATTGACCTCAAAGGCACCCGTGGAGCGCGAATACCAGAACAAAAATGCGGTTGTTACCACTACGGGCATAGCCGAAACGGGGAATGACCAGGGGCGAGTTGCGAGATACCACTCGCGAAGTGTGTGCTTTGCCATAAGATATACCAAATTTAATATTGTTAAAGGTCTATTAATGTTTTGACAAATATACGGAAATATTTCGTACCTTTGAAGTGTCGAAAAAACTTATTACAAAAATAATATGAAAAGCAAAGTAGCATCTTTCTCGGTGGATCACACCACCCTTGATAGGGGTTTCTACCTCCGCTCACAGTATCCTGCCCTCGGCTTCTACCCCATCAACTCCTACGATATGCGTTTCCGCGCCCCCCGCGAGAAGAGTTACCTCTCGCCCGAAGCCATCCACACTATTGAGCACCTTATGGCACACTACCTACGCGAAAGGCTTGGCAATAAGGTTGTGTCGTTTGCACCTATGGGCTGCAAAACAGGTTTCTATCTTGTGGTGAAGGGCTGGACTTCGCAGCGCAAAGTTATGGAGGCTGTGTTGGAGGTGTGCCGCACCCAGTCCAACCTCAAAACCCAAGAGGATGTTCCCGGACTCACCGTTGTGCAGTGCGGCAACCCCGAACTCTACAATATTGAGGAGAGCAACGCCGCCCTTGCAGAGTATGGCGACTTGTTGGAAAGATTACTCAAAGAGCAGAAATAATGAAAAATATACTCATAATAACCCCTATGGCTTCGGAGCAGGAGAATATGCTCGCAGCCCTGAATGCCTACCCCAACCCACTTTTGAATAGCTACACCATCCGCAGAGGCTATGTTGGTAAGGTCTATGCCGCAGCCGCCACAGCCCTTGCAATGGACGAGGAGCGATTCGACCTCGTGGCAGTTATTGGCTACGCTGCCGCCTCAAAGGAGTTCTCCACCGGCGATGTTGTCTGCCCCCGCGAGGCTCGCTACCACGATGCGCGTGTGCCCGAAGGGTTGGATGGCGTGAGTTTCCTTACGAATCCCTACCCCTTGGTGGGTACCGACGATGCCACCATCTACACAGGCGACAGCTTTGTGGGCAAGGAGATGATTGAGGAGATAAAGGCGAGGTTTGGCACCCCCCGAGCACTCTTCGATATGGAGGCTACGGCCGTTTGCCAGATAGCGGCCCAGAGAGGTGTGCCCGTTGTGGTTATGAAGATGGTGAGCGACACCCCCGAGTTGGGATGCGATGCCGACTCTTTCGAGCGATTCGTTACGGAGCACACCGACTTCACAGCCTTTGTTGAAATTTTGGAGAAATTATAGATTAAACCATAACAAAAAAAATATGAAAGTTGCAATTGGCTGCGACCACGCAGCATTTTCATTCAAGGAGGAGATTAAAGCCTACCTCACAGAGAAGGGCCACGAAGTTGTAGACAAGGGTTGCTACTCGCCCGAGAGGGCCGACTACCCCGACCACGGCATTGCTGTGGGCGAGGCTGTGGCAAATGGCGAGTGTGAGCGCGGAGTGGTGATTTGTGGTAGCGGTATCGGCATTTCGATTGCTGCCAATAAGGTTAAAGGTATTCGCTGTGCACTCTGCTCGGAGCCTCTCTCGGCACGTCTGTCACGCAACCACAACGATGCCAACGTCTTGGCTATGGGCGCAAGGCTCATCGGCTTGGAGATGGGTAAGGCGATTGTGGATGCTTGGTTCGAGGCGGAGTTTGAGGGCGGAAGACACGTCGGCCGCATCGAGAAAATCAGCAACTACGAGAAGTAAAACAAGAGAGGGCGATTGCCCTCTCTTGTTTTGTCTAACGTCTAATGTCAAAAGTCGCCGGGTCGGCAGAATTGCCGAGCCCGAAAACTTATTATTTAGGGAGGCTTGGAATAGTCCTGTTTTGGGCTTGCAAGGCACACCTCAACAAATCAGTAAGGCTATCTTATAACGGAGAAGATTTTGTGCCAAACAAAGGAGCGAGTCCGCAGTTTGCTTTGCGCAAATGAGGAACTCGCTCTCTGAACTCTGGTGCAAAAGAAGCCCGTTAGAATAGCCTTAAAACATCGTTGAATGTTGCATAGGCCATCAACAACAACAATAGCACCATACCAATAGCCTGCGCCACCATAACCACCTTGTCGCTTGGACGACGGCCCGATAGCATCTCAACAAGTATGAAGAGCGCGTGACCGCCATCGAGGGCGGGTATGGGTAGTACGTTCATAATCGCCAACACCACCGATAACAGAGCTGTAATTTTCCAGAAATAGAACCAATTCCACTCGCTGGGGAAGATTCCGCCAATGGAGATGGGGCCACCCAGAGCCTTATACATCTCCGTCTTGGGTTGCACAATCATTTTGAGTTGTTTCCAATAGTCGCTCATCTCCTCCACAACTCTCTCACCACCGCGAGGCAGTGCCTGCCAGAAGTTGTAGGTGCGCGTCTGGATGGGGATAAACTCCTCGGTGGAGAGTCCCACGCCAATCTGCCCCTCGGCACTAACTGCCACCTCGCAATTGCGCTCAACGCCATCATTCACAACCGAAAGCACGACACTTTTACCCGCATTGGCCTTCAATGCGGGTGCAATCTGGTCGTAGTAGCACAAGGGGGTGTTACCAACAGCCACCACCCTGTCGCCCGAAGCCATTCCGCCCCTCTGGGCACCCGAGCCCTCAACCACACTTGCCACCACAAAGGGTACGCGAGGCGCAAGGAAGTCGGTCTGCTCGGAGAGCTCCATAACGCTCTGAACGGGTATCTCGATAGTAATCCTCTCTCCACCACGCTCCACAACGGTAGTTTTGTCGTTCTCAATGAGCAGGGAGGTCATAATATCGGAGAAATCCTCAATCTCCTTGTCGCCAATGGAGATAATCTTGTCGCCATCCTCAAATCCGAGCTCTTTGGCATAGTCGCTATATACATAGCCGTAGGGCATATCCTTGTTGGAGATATACCTATCGCCCCACGCCATACTGATGCCCACATAGACCACAAAGGCCAACAACACGTTCATCATCACACCTCCGAGGATGATAATAAGCCTTTGCCACGCGGGTTTCGAGCGGAATTCCCAGGGTTGTGGCTCGCTTTTGAGGTTCTCGGTATCCATACTCTCGTCAATCATACCCGAGAGTTTGGCAAAGCCACCAAAGGGCAACCAACCGATACCATAGATCGTCTCGCCCCAACGCCACTTCACCCACGGCTTGCCAAAGAATATGCGGAACTCCTCAACCCTCACGCCAAAGAGTTTGCCAAACATCAAGTGTCCCAACTCGTGCACCAAGACCAGCAAGGTAAACGAGCATATAAATTGTAGTATTTTGATTGCTATTTCCATTCTTTTCGCGACTTTTCTTTTCTTCGCGACTTTTTATAAAAAGTCGCCCAAAAATTTTTGGGCGATACTGCGTATCGCTACCATCTGCTCAATTATGAATTTTGAATTATCTCTCTTGCTATTCTGCGCGACTCCTCATTGGAAGCTGCGTAGTCCTCAATCGTGGGGGCAGCGACAAACTGTGCCCTTTCGAGTGTCCCCATAATAACGCGCTGGATGTCGATATATTTTATCTCCCCGCGCAAAAATGCTGCCACGGCCACCTCATTGGCACCATTCATCACACAGCAACTATTACCCCCCTTACGCAAGCAGTCGTAGGCGGTCTGCAACAATGGGAAACGCACCAAGTCGGGAGCCTCGAAGGTGAGGGTTGCACACTTGGCAAAGTCGAGCCTATCCTCACCCAACTCGCCCCTGTCGGGGAAGCGGAGTGCATACTGGATGGGGAGGTGCATATCGGGGGTGCCGAGCTGTGCCTTCACCGCACCATCCTCAAACTCCACCATCGAATGGACAATGCTCTGTGGATGCACCAACACATCTATCTGCTCGGGCTTCAAACCAAAGAGCCAACGTGCCTCAATAACCTCAAAACCCTTATTAACGAGCGTCGAGGAGTCGATGGTAATCTTCGCACCCATCGACCAATTGGGGTGTGCGAGTGCCTGCTCAACGGTCACATTTTTCAGTTCCTCGGCAGGGGTGCGCAGAAATGGGCCACCACTTGCGGTGACAATCACCCTGCGAGGTGCCGACACCTCACCTGCCAAACATTGGAAGATAGCCGAATGCTCGGAGTCAATGGGAAGAATAGGGATATTTCGGGCCGCAGCCTCGCGCATAATATGCTCACCAGCAACCACAAGGCTCTCCTTGTTGGCCAGAGCCAAGCGTTTGGAGGCCTTCACCGCCGCGAGCGAGGGCAACATACCCGCATAGCCCACCAGAGCATTGACAACCGTATCAACCTCGCTGCCCGTAACCACCTGTGAGAGTGCCTCACTACCAGCATAAACCTTTATGGGCTCCGAGGCGAGGGCCTCCTTGACGGCCGCATAGTGACGCTCATCGGCAATCACAACGCTGTCGGGCTGAAACTCTTTGGCCTGCTCCACGAGTTTCTCCCAACGGCTTCCCGCAGTGAGAGTCGTAACCTCAAATTCGTCGGGGCGACGATGTACAATATCGAGTGTCTGGGTACCAATCGACCCCGTAGAGCCGAGAAGTGCAATCCTCTGTTTCATATCCTGCTACTAACCTAAAAAGTTATATAATTTTCGGGATTTACGGCCGAACCGTCAAACCAAAACTGAATCTCCAACTCTGCCTTGCCACCCGAGGCGGTTTCATCGTTCCAAGTGGTGCCAATAGCCTCTCCGGCCTTCACCCTCACACCCACACTCTTGTGCGATTGTCCCAAGCCACGATAGGTGGAGAGGAAGTTGGCCGAGTGTTGAATCTGCACGGTGTAACCTTCGGGTTCGAGTGTGGAGAGCACCACCGTACCATCCTGCACCGCGCTCACCTGCTGAATGGCTCCCGTAGAGAGCCTTACTCCATAGAGTCCCGATGCGGGGGAGAATCTCTCCACGACCTCACCCTCCACGGGGCGAAGAATCTCGGCATTGGTGATGCGTTGCTTCTCGGGGCGTGTAACAAGCCCATAGCGGCCCGAACCCTCCAACTCTCTACGCAACAGAGAGTCCATCGCCGAGGGTGCCACCACCTCCTTTTCGGAGGTAATCTTCTCCTCCTCGGTGGGGGCGAGGGTGCGCACTACGGGGGCACTTCCCTCCATAATCTGCGCCACATTCTCGGCATAGACCTGCATATATCCGAGCTCTCTTTCGAGCGAGTCGAGGCGAATGATGTTCTCAATCATCTTCTCTCGCGAGGTGATACCGTCATACCCGGGGACAATATCAAGCACCTTTGTGTAGGCCGCCACCAAAAGCGAGGCCACAAAGAGCACCACAACCACCCCCAAACCATAGAGCAGAGTGCGCAGAACGGTGGTAAAAGAGTACCACACCTCCTTGCCGCCCTCGTCGGTGATACTTATGCGGTGACGCTTGCCCAGATTGCGGAGCATATATCTAATGTTTCCGTTACTCATAATTCTACTGTTTTAGTCCAACAAAGGTAGCACTTTTGATGGAATTTCCATCGAAAAACACTACCTTTGTATGGTTACTAACTCTTTGCCCGTGCTATGAACTCACTATTCCCATTCATCGATAAGGTTGAGCACCTACGATGTGCCGACCCGAGGATGGCGCAAATCATCGAACGCTTCGGCTATTTGGAGCGTCCTACCGATGCGCCCCTCTTCCCCACCCTTGTGAGAAACATTGCAAGCCAGCAGGTTGCCACCTCGGTTGCCGAGCGCACCTACGACAAACTAACCCAAAGGTGTGGTGAGGTTACCCCCGAGGCGGTTATAGCTCTGGGATTGGAGGGTTTGAGCAGCGTGGGGCTCCCCGCACGCAAGGCAAGGTGGATACTCTCGGCAGCCAAGAGGTTTGCCGCAGGTGAGTTCAGCGAGGAGGTGCTCGCCACCCTCTCCGACAAGGAGGCCATCCGCAAACTTGTGGGGCTCGATGGTGTGGGTGTGTGGAGTGCCGAAATGCTCCTGATGTTCTCGCTCGGCAGAGAGAACGTACTCTCCTACGGCGACCTAATACTGCGCCGAGCCATCGCTGCGCTCTATGGCGAGAGGCGACTGACCATCAAGCGTATGGAGCACTACCGCAGACTCTTTTCGCCCTACTCGTCGGTTGCATCGCTCTACCTTTGGGCCTATGGCAACTCGCTGCCCAAGCGCACTACGGAGGTAACAATCCGCCCTCTGGGGTTTGCCAAAATGAAGAACAAGTCCATCTCCTACGGTATCTACACCACAACCTATGGCAAGATGCTCATCGCCTCCACCACCAAGGGTGTTTGTCGCGTAGCCTTTGCCGACGACAGAGAGGAGGCCCTCGATGAGTTGCGTGCCGAGATGAGGGGAGCACTGCTCACAGAGCGCACCGAGCCTTGCCACCGAGAAATGATAAAGGTGATTGACGGCAAGAGCTCTGCCAACCTCACCCTCTACTTGGAGGGCACACCATTTGAGCGCAAAGTGTGGCGCGAGGTGCTCAAAGTACCCTACGGCATCAGCGTATCCTATGCCGACATTGCCGCTGCAACGGGCTTTTCGAAGGCCTTCCGAGCAGTAGGTAATGCAGTGGGTGCCAACCCAATAGCAATAGTCATCCCCTGCCATAGGGTGATTCACGCCGATGGTACAATAGGTAACTACAACGCAGGTGTGGAGAAGAAACACCTCCTACACGAGAAAGAGAACTTACACAATGCATAAGCGTATGAAACGACTTGTTTTGACACTCTTATCACTCCTTGTGGTGGCGACCACAATGCAGGCTTATGAGCTCAAAGTGGTGAATGTACCCAGCCCCGCAATGGACAAATATGTGCCCGTTACGATCATCACCCCCGATGACTACGACCCCACGCAGAGGTATGATGTGGTCTATCTGCTCCACGGATATAGCGACAACCACGAGTCGTGGCCCGCGCGTGGCAAAGTTGGCCCCCACGCCGACCGCTACAATCTCATATTCGTGTGCCCCAATGGTAACAATAGCTGGTATTGGGACAGCCCAATCGACCCCACATTCCGCTACGAAACCTTTGTGGCAAAGGAGCTTGTGGAGTGGATTGATGCCAACTACTCGACCAATGCCACCCGCACAGGTCGCGCCATTACGGGCCTTTCGATGGGTGGTCACGGTGCGCTCTACCTCGCCTTGCGCCATCAAGAGGTTTTTGGTGCTGCGGGTAGCACCTCGGGAGGTGTCGATATCCGCCCATTCAACGATTGGGAGATTGCCACAAGGCTCGGCTCGAAGGAGGAGCACCCTGAGAATTGGGAGGCCTACACCGTTACCAATATGCTCGACAGACTATCGTCTGAGGGCTCCCTTGCACTCATCATTGACTGCGGTACGGAGGATTTTTTCTATGAGGTGAATTGCGAGTTGCACACCAAACTATTGGAGCGCAAAATTCCCCACGACTTCTATGTGCGCCCCGGAGCTCACAATTGGCACTATTGGGTTGGCTCCATTGAGCACCAACTGCTATTTTTCGACAACTATTTTAAGAATAACTAAATAAACGATAAGGAAACATTATGGAATTTGAAGGATTGGTATACAGGGTTCTCCCTGCGGTAAAGGGCACAAGTGCCCGTGGCGAATGGACAAAACAGGAGGTGGTGTTTGAAATCCCCGGCGATTTCAACCGCAAACTCTGCGTAGGCTTCTGGGGCGACAAGGCCGCCGAGGCTGCTGCTCTCAAACCAGGTGAGCAGGTAGAGGTTTCGATTAACCTCGAATCGAGGGAGTACAATGGCCGTTGGTACACCGAGGCAAGGGCTTGGAAACTCGCCCGCAAACAGCCCGAGGCCCCCGCACCTATGGCCGAAATGCCCCCTATGGCTACCGAGGAGCCAGCATTCTCCTCGATGCCCATCGACGATATGCCCTTCTAAAATCGGAAGTTAAGGACTTTAATATTTTAGGGTATTGGAGTCGTTAGACGTTAGACATTAGACGTTAGACAAAAAAATTGGTACGAGTAGGTATCATATCCGACCTTCACGGCACCTTCGACCAATCGCTTTGCGACTTTCTCTCCGAGGTGGATGAGATTTGGTGTGCAGGGGATATTGGCAGTGATGAGTGTGCCCGAAAGATGGCCGCCTTTGGCAAGAGGGTGGTGGCTGTCTATGGCAACATAGACGACCACACAATGAGGCTCACCTACCCCGAGTGGCAGTGCTTCGAGAGGGAGGGTGCCCGCATCCTTATGACTCACATAGGCTTCTATGGCGGGCGATACTTGAAGGAGGTCTATGCCAAAATATGCTCCCTACGGCCCACGATTTTTGTCTGCGGCCATAGCCACATCCTGCGTGTGGGCTACGACAAACGACTCGGAGTCCTCAATATCAACCCCGGGGCCGCTGGTTGCAACGGCTTTCATAGGGTACGCACCGCTGTGCGCCTTACCATCGACAACGGCACCCCAAAAGACCTTGAAGTTTGGGAGAAACAGAGGGGATATTGACGCCCCCCATAAGACCTCTAAGCCCCATAGGGCCTATATGAAGTCAGCTGATGGTAAAAGAAAAGGTCGCTTAATTGCGACCTTTTCTTTTACCATAATTTTGCAGGATAATGCCCTGCGCGAATCAAAGCACGGATTTTGGCCTCAACCTCGGGCTTATCCTCCTTGTAGGTCACGCCAAACCATTGAGCATCACAGGTGAGCACCTTCATTGTAGCATCACCCGAAGCGAGAAGTGTATTTACTGCGAGGGCAATAAAATACTCGCTTTTGAGGTTGGCCATAGTCTCGGGCTTGGAGAGGAACTCCACAAAGATGCGCTCGCTATGCTTGAAATAGTCGGGAGTGAAGCCAAACATATTCATCGAAACGGTAGCGTCGGGATTAATCTCCACCAAGTCGCCATTCTCCTCATAGACAACCCTACCATCGGCAAGGCGTTTGATGGCCAGACGCTCGGTCATACCCACAAGGTTGCTATTCTCATCCACAACACACTCACCCCTCGATACGGTACCGAAGTCGCTCAAAGTGTTCTGCAACTTGTAGCCCACCATACAGTAGTTGCCGGCCTTCTGTGCCTCGGGCGAGTTGAGATAATCGGCCATTGTGCGGAAAGCCTCGTAGCCATAGAAGTCATCGGCATTGATAACCGCAAAGGGTTCATTGATAACCTCTGCACCCATCATAATTGCGTGGTTGGTACCCCAAGGTTTCACCCTCTCTGCGGGAACGGAGAATCCTGCGGGGAGTTTGTCGAGTTCCTGATATACGAAATCGACCTCAATCTTTCCACCAAAGCGCGATGCGGGGAAAGCCGCCTTGAAGGACTCTGCAAAGGTGCTACGGATAACGAAAACGACCTTGCCGAAGCCTGCACGCACAGCATCATAAATCGAGTAGTCAATGATTGCCTCTCCTGCGGGGCCTACGCCATCCATCTGTTTGAGGGAGCCGTAGCGCGAAGCCATACCTGCGGCGAGAACAAGAAGTGTTGGTTTGCTCATAGTGTTATTTTGTAGTTATTATTACTCTCTTTCCAAAAACGTAAAACTCACATTGTGAGAGCACAAAGGTACACCTTATTATTAATAATACAAATTTACCTTTCCTAAAATTTCAAATAGAAATCGCGGGTGAGGGTACGGTACTCCTCGGTGTAGTCGCCATCGGGGGTATGGATGGTGAGGTGGGTGTGTGCCGTAGGGCAAGGTTTGCGGCCATATTCGAGCAGTGAGCGCAGGGGCTTGCCACCTGTTTTGCTACTCACATCCATTCGTCGTGCGAGGAAGAGCCCCTTGCGGGCAGCAGCGAGTGTCATATCGCCCACCGCATCCGTTGGAAGTACAAGGCTCAACACCCCCTCGGGGGCGAGCAGTCGCTCTGCCGAGAGTGCCAAGTCGTCGAAGGTGAGCGAGGTGGTGTGTCGTGCGGTGGTGCGTGCCTTGTCGGGCGAGAGAAGCGACGCCACGAAATAGGGGGGATTGGAGAGTATGTGGTCGAATCTCACCTCGGGAGCAAACTCCTGAATGGGACTACCAACAACCTCCACCCTATCGCTCCACTCGGAGTCGGCAACATTGCACATTGCATCCTCCACGGCACCCTCATCAATCTCCACGCCCACAACCTTTGCGCCCCACTCCTCGGTGCGCTGCGCCGCCATTAGGGCTATGAGCCCCGTTCCGCACCCAACATCGAGGATGTGTCGATGGGTTGAATCCAAATACGCCCACGCCCCCAGCAGGACACCATCGGTGCCCACCTTCATTGCCGAGCGTGGTTGCTCAATGGCAAACCTCTTAAATCGAAATCCACCAGCCATATCACCTATCTATTTGAGTGCGTGATTGATACCTACGCCGAAGAGTGCGAAGTCATATTTCACGGGGTCCTCCGCATCGGCCTCGCGGAGGTGGGCAGTAACCTCCTCCACTGCCTTCCAATCGTTCTGCTTGCGTTCCAAGATGCCCAACTCGCGGGCCATATTGCCCGAGTGGAGGTCGAGAGGCAGGTAGAGGGCCGAAGCGGGGATACGCCTCCAATATCCAAAATCGACACCCCTCACATCGGGGCGCACCATCCAACGAAGATACATATTGAGCCTCTTGCAAGCCGCCCCCTTGGCGATTGACGAGAGGTGTTTCTCGCTCCTTGCGGGGTGGTCGAGCGCGAAAAACTCCTCGCGGAAATCACGCAGAACAAGGCGCATATCGCCCCTCCTCTCCCAATCACTCTGGAACCACTCACCCAGCGAGCCATACTCACGGCACATACGTCCCAAGGCCCTCACAAAGCAGCTCAAATCCTCGCCATTGAAGGTGCGGTGAACGTAGCTCGCAAGCCCCTGAATCTCCCTCTCGGAAGCCCCCACAACAAAATCATAGGGTGCCCTATCGAGGTAGTCCATCATACGGTGGGCACTCTTCACAATGGCCTTACGGTTGCCCCACGCGATGGTGGCGGCCAGAAAGCCACTCACTTCCCTATCCAGCTGTTCCTCAAACGAGTGGGGCACACTGATAGGGTCCGCCTCAATAAAGTCGGGAGTGTCGTAGCGGAGCCACAACTCGTCGAGTATCTCCTTTAATTCAAAATTCAAAATTTCCTTTTTTTTCGAAGCTTTTTGTAAAAAGCTTAACCAAAAACTTTTAGTGTAACCTATACTCTACCCCATTAGGGATATTAAGGTCCTTAATAATTCCTCGGGCGATTTATCGCCCGCGACGTTAGACGTTAGACGTTTGACCAGACTTCGTCTGCTCTAAAATGCTCACGCTCGGCATAGTCTGCAAGCAGCCTCTGCCCTCGCTTACTCGCATTTGCGACGTTAGACCGTCAATGATAGTAATTTTGCGGTCGCTCATCCGGGCCAAGCCCTCATCGTGGGTTACAACCACAACAGTGAGGCCCAACTCATCGCGCAGGCGGAAGAAGAGGTTGTGAATCTCGGTGCGGTTGTGGCTATCCAAGTTACCCGAAGGCTCATCGGCCAAGAGTATTCGGGGCGAGTTAATCAGTGCGCGTGCAATGGCCACCCTCTGCTGTTCGCCACCCGAGAGTTGCGAGGGTTTGTGCATCATACGCTCCGAGAGGCCCACAAGGGCCAACAGCTCACCTGCTCGGTGCTCCACCTCGGCCCTATCACGCCCTGCAATAAATCCCGGTAGGCAGACATTCTCAAAGGCGGTAAATTCGGGCAACAGGTAGTGAAATTGGAATACCAAGCCCACCGTTTGGCTACGGTAGTCGGCAGCGCCATCGCTATCCAATGCGCCCACATCGACACCATCAACCACCACCTCGCCACTATCGAACTCCGAGAGGGCGCCAATGGCGTGAAGAAGTGTGGTTTTACCCGCGCCACTCGGCCCCACAATGGCAACAACCTCGCCCTCGGTAATGGAGAGCGACACGCCACGCAAGACTTCGAGTGAGCCGTAGAATTTATGGAGGTCTGTGACCTTGATTATCTCTTGATTTGTCATAGTCGGTAGAGTTTTTCGTAGAGCGAGATGGTCTGCTTGGCAGCCAGAGTGTCGTGGGCACGCAGGATTGCCGCTCCCCTTTCGAGGCAGGCCCAATGGAGTGCGGTGGTCGCCTCCAAAGCCTCATCGGGAGCGATGGAGAGTGTGCGACACATAAAGCTCTTGCGCGAGATACCCGCCAACACAGCATACCCCAACGAAGCGATGCGCTCCAAACCCGCAATGAGGGCGAAGTTTTGGTTGTCATCCTTTGCGAAGCCAATACCGGGGTCGGTAATAATCTCCCTCACCCCCTTTGCCACAAGCGCATCGGCACGCCTTGCAAGGTAGTCCCTCACCTCCTCCACTACATCGTCGTAGTGGGTGAGGCTCTGCATAGTCTGTGGCGTACCTCGCGAGTGCATAATGACCATCGGGGCATCCCAATGTGCCACCACCTCGGCCATACGCACATCCCTCTCGCCAGCCGTCACGTCGTTGATTATAACATTGTCCCACTTGGAGAGCACCGCCTCGGCCACCTCACTGCGGAAAGTGTCGATGGAGAGCGTCTTTGCAGGTGCCACCTCGCGGGCAATATTCACCCCCGAGAGAACCCTGCGCACCTCCTCCTCGGTGGACACATCTGCGGCCCCCGGGCGTGTGGAGTAGCCACCAATGTCGATAATATCGGCCCCCTCCGCCACCATCTGTGCAACACGGGTGCGCACCACCGCCTCGCTCTCGGCCCTGCTTGTGGCAAAGAACGAATCGGGGGTGACATTGAGAATGGCCATCACCTTACGATATGGGCTCACAATTTTCACTTCTCTCTTATCAGTCTATCTATCTTTTCGACCTCGGGGCCCAATGGGCGACCATCGGCCTCCACCACAAGGTCGGCTCTCTCTCGCATCTTCTCGGCGGGCATCTGGCTCTCAATCCTACCCACCACCTGCTGGCGGGCTACTCCATCGCGCACCACACACCTTTCGATGCGCATCTCCAAAGGGGCATCCACCACAACAGCCAAGTCGTAGTGTCCCACAAGTGGCGAGGTGAAGAGCAGCGCACTCTCCAATATCACATAGTCGCCCTCGGCACTCTCGGCCCACTCCTCGAAGTCGGCCACAACCCTCGGATGGACAATCCGATTGAGCATTTGCAGCCTCTCTTCACAACCAAAGACCTGCGAGGCAAGGTAGGCTCTATTGAGCACCCCCTCCACAAAGACCTCTTCGCCAAAATGGGCCACAAGTTCCTCTCGCACATCACAATTCTCGGCCATAATCTCCTTTGCCCTCCTGTCGGAGTCGTAGATGGGTGCGCCCGAGAGTGCCGAAAGAGCCTTGCAAACCGTACTCTTTCCACTACCAATACCCCCCGTTATGGCAACACGTTTCATAGGCCGATAATAGTGATTATGGCTAAAAATCTTCGAGTATCACAAAAGGCATTCGGCTAACCGACAACACTTTGAGGCTCGAATTACGCACCGAAATAATATTCTGCAATGAGGTGGGCGAGATTTCGTAGGTGTTCGACACCCCATCAATGGGCAGCAACTCCACCTCCGAGCGTTGCAACTTAATGGTTTTGCGCTTGAAGTAGCGTGCCGAGAGGATATTGTGTCCCGTACCCTCCACAACACAAGTGGTACGCACCCTCTCGCCCTCAATCTGCACAGTCACGGGCAGTTCGGCCGTGTAGGTGTATTGCAACTTACCACTATACCAGAATATGAACGACAGAGCCACCATCACCAAAAATGCGGGGGTTATGCGTCTTTTCACACTGCTATATACCTCTTTGCCTTTATCTAAAATCTTCTTAGTCATCTTATGATTTTTGTCGTTAAATTCTACAACTGTTTGAGCGACAGACGTATGAGCACCTCTACATCTGCCGAAGGATTATCTTTGAGCACCTTGCGCAGCACCTTCTCGGAGGCCGCCTTGCCAAAGCCGAGCATCGAGAGAGCTTGGAGGGCCTCCGAATAGGCCTCACCACCTGCCGACATATTGCCCAACAGCTCCTTCTGCTGACTCTTCGAGCCACCATCAATGCCGAGCACCTTGTCCTTAATCTCCACAATAATCTTCTGGGCGGTTTTGAGTCCCAAGCCCTTGACATTTTTGAGCAATACGGCATTCTCGGAGGAGATGATATTCGCCAACTCCGAGGGAGTGTAGGTCGAGAGAATCATCCTCGCGGTGCCACCACCCACACCCGACACACCAATCAGCAGACGGAAAATATCCCTCTCGCTACGCTCGGCAAAGCCGTAGAGAATCTCGGCATCCTCGCGGACAACGTGGTGGACATAGACCATAGCCTCCTCACGTCCCTCCAATTGGGTGTAGGTTTGGAGCGAAATGGTGACAATATAGCCAACACCTCCGCACTCAATAACTGCATAGGTGGGCGTTAGTTCGGCCAAAAGGCCCCTTAAATAGTCAAACATAGTTCCTCTTTGTGAAAGTTTAATCGTACAAAGTTAATAAAAAGAGGTGAGAAACTAACCTTTCCCAAGAAATTTATTATATTTGCCACTCGTTAGCGATTCGACAAGAAACAAAAACAAAAAAATAAGCAAATTCCTATGAAAAAACTTTTGATTGCGGTTGCAGCCCTCGCATTGGGTATGACCGCTTGCAACAACACCAACAACCAAAACACAGCCGAGGGCTCTGAGGCTACCGTAACCACCGGTAAAATCGCCTACTTCTACATCGACCAAGTTGTAGCAGAGTATCAGTTCGCCAAAGACAAACAGGCTGAGTTCCAGGCTAAATACGAAAAGGCCACCAAGAAACTCACCGCTACCGAGAGCGCGATTGAGAAAGACTACACCAAACTCCAAAACAAGGTCGTAGAGCTCCAAGACAAAGTAAATAAGGTGCTCATCACCCGCGCAAATGCCGAGGCCGAGATGCAGAAACTCCAAGCCGAGGAGGTGAAAATCCAAGAGAGGATTGCAAAACACCAGCAGGAGGCACAGAAGGTTAGCAATGAGTTGGCCGAGGAGGAGATGGTTATCAACAACCAGATTGTAAACAGCATCTATGAGTATGTGGCAAAACTCAACGCCGACTTGCGCTACGACATCGTATTGTCGAGTTCGACCACCGGTGGCCCCATCATCAATGCCAACCCCGCCCTCAACATCACCGCAGAGATTATTAGCAGCCTCAACGCTGCCTACACCAAATAGGTCTTAGGGCCAAAAAACAATGCGGGGCAAACCAACGATTGGTTTGCCCCGCATTTTTATTCTCAATGTGTGATTGAGTGCTACTTCTTGAAGGCAAAATAGACTGCAAGCAGGATGAGCACAAACGACACGATGTAGTTCCAACGGAAAGTCTCGGTCTTGAAGAGTGCCAGAGCCAGCACCGTAAAGACCACCAACGAGATACACTCCTGAATGATTTTCAGCTGGAAGAGTGAAAATGGGCCACCGCCACCCACAAAGCCGATACGGTTGGCGGGAATCGTCAGGCAGTACTCGAAAAAGGCTATGCCCCAACTCAGCAAAATAATGATAATCAGCGGAAAGGGGTCCTTACCTCCATTCATATCACGCAATTTCAGGTTGCCGTACCACGCGAAGGTCATAAAGACATTCGAGAGCACCAACATTCCAATTGTAACTAAACCTTTCATCTTTTTTTGCTTTTTTATTCGAAGCTTTTAGTGTAGACTTTGCTTTACCCTATATATAAGACCTTTGACGTTAGACGTTAGACCTTTGACGTTAGACAAGACATTAGACCTAAATATCGTGCGATAGTGGGGCGGGAACAACCTGCGAGAAGTCGTAGTCGGCCCAACGCTCAGCGGTGTAGTCCAACAGGGCGCGTATCTCCTCGGGGTCGTAGCTCGTCACGAGCTTCATCCTCGTCTGCTTGAAGTCGGGCAACCCCTTGAAGTAGTTGGAGAAGTGGCGACGCATCTCGATGATGCCCACGAAGTCGCCTTTGGCTGCCAGCGAGAGGTCGAGGTGGTGCTTGGCAATCGCCACCCTCTCAGGCACCGATGGCTGTGGCATCTTCTCGCCTGTGGCGATGAAGTGTTTGCACTCGCGGAAAATCCAGGGACGGCCGTAGGTCGCACGGCCTATCATAACCGCATCCACGCCATACTTCTCGAAGCACTCGGCAGCCCTCTCGGCCGTGGTCACATCGCCATTGCCAATGATGGGGATGTGGATTCGTGGGTTGTTCTTCACCTTGCCGATGAGGCTCCAATCGGCCTCGCCACGATACATCTGCGAGCGTGTGCGACCGTGGATGGTGAGGGCTTGGATGCCAACATCTTGCAACCTTTCGGCAATCTCCTCGATGTTTTTGTTCTCATCGTCCCAACCGAGCCTTGTTTTGACCGTCACGGGGAGGCTCACGGCATTGACTATTTGGCGAGTCATCTCCACCATCAGGGGTACATCCTTCATCATACCGCTACCTGCACCTCGGCCCGCAATCTTCTTCATCGGGCAACCGAAGTTGATATCTATAACATCGGGGTTGGCTCTCTCGGCCAACTTTGCCGCCTCTACCATAGGTTCAATCAGGTGGCCGTAGATTTGGATGGCTACGGGGCGCTCACCGTCTGACACGTTGAGTTTGCGGAAGGTCTTTTCCGCACCGTGGAACAAACCATCCGAAGATACAAACTCGGTGGTGACCATATCGGCCCCAAACTCTTTGCATAATTGGCGGAATGAAGGGTCGGTAACATCCTCCATTGGTGCCAAAAAAAGTGGCTTTTCGCCAAAATCTATACTGCCAATCTTCACTGTGTGCTAATTTTGCCCCAAAAATAGTTATATTTGCGCTCTAAACAATGCGAATGACAAAAAATAGATAATACAATGACTATCGAACAGACACTTCTTGCCGCCGTTACGGCTACCGTTGAGAGGCTCTATGGCCCCCTCGATGGACTCACACTCCAACTCCAAAAAACCCGCAAAGAGTTTACGGGTGACTACACACTTGTGGTCTTCCCCCTCTTGAAGCGCAGTCGCAAATCGCCCGATGCAACCGCTGCCGAGATTGGCGAGGCTTTGGTTGCAGAGTGCCCCCTTGTGGAGAGCACCAACACCATCAAGGGCTTTTTGAATATCGCCTTGAAGGCGGACTTCTGGCGTGACGAGTTCTGCAAGATTGCCTCCGATAAGGAGTTTGGCACCGCTCCCCGCAATGGTAAAACCTTGATGGTGGAGTACTCCTCGCCCAACACAAACAAACCTCTCCACCTCGGTCACATCCGCAACAACCTTCTCGGTTACTCCGTTGCGCAGATTCTCGAAGCGGCCGGTTACAAGGTCATCAAGGCCAACTTGGTGAATGACCGCGGTATCCACATCTGCAAGAGTATGCTTGCTTGGCAGCTCTATGGCGGTGGCGAAACCCCCGAGTCGAGCGGTATGAAGGGTGACCACTTGGTGGGCAAATACTATGTTGAGTTCGACAAACACTACAAGGCCGAGATTAAGGAGCTTGTAGCAGGTGGTATGGATGAGGAGCAGGCCAAGAAGGAGGCTCCCATTATGCAGCAGGCACGCACAATGCTCCAAAAATGGGAGGCACACGACCCCGAGGTCTATGGCCTTTGGGAGCGTATGAATGGCTGGGTATATGAGGGCTTCGATGCAACCTACAAGGCTCTGGGCGTGGGCTTCGACAAGGTATATTATGAGTCGCAGACCTACCTTTTGGGTAAGGATATTGTGGCCGATGGTTTGCAGAAGGGTGTATTCTACCGTCGCGAGGATGGCAGCGTATGGATTGACCTCACAGCCGATGGCTTAGACGAAAAGCTCCTCCTTCGTGGCGATGGCACCAGCGTCTATATGACACAGGATTTGGGCACCGCCCTCTCGCGTCAGAGGGATGAGAGCCTCGATGGTATCATCTACGTTGTGGGCAACGAGCAGAACTACCACTTCCAGGTTCTGAAACTCGTCTTGAAGAAGATGGGCTACGAGTGGAGCGACAATATCTACCACCTCTCCTATGGTATGGTGGAGTTGCCCGAGGGCAAGATGAAGTCGCGTGAGGGTACGGTTGTCGATGCCGACGACTTGGTGGAAGATATGATTTCGACCGCCCGCGAGATGAGTGAAGAGCTTGGCAAGCTCGATGGTATGAGTGCCGAGGAGCAGAACGAAATCGCCCGCATTGTGGGCCTTGGCGCACTCAAATACTTCATCCTCAAAGTAGATCCCAAGAAGACTATGCTCTTCAATCCCCGCGAGAGTATCGACTTCAATGGCAACACAGGCCCCTTCATTCAGTACACCTACGCCCGCATCCGCTCCGTACTGCGTAAGGCTGCCGAGGCAGGTGTTGAGGGCAAAGTAGCCGAGGGCCTTGCACTCATCCCCGAGGAAGTGGAGATTGTGAAATATCTTGCCGACTACCCACAGGTAGTATTGCAGGCCGCTGCGACCTACTCGCCCAGCGTCATCGGTGCATACGTCTATGACCTTGCGAAGATGTACAACGGCTACTACCACGACCACTCGATTCTCCGCGAGGAGAGGGAGGATGTGCGTGCATTCCGTGTAGCACTGAGTGCAACGGTTGCCGACATCATCGCCCGCGGTATGGCCCTGATGGGTATTGAAGTTCCCGAAAGAATGTAGTGTGGCTGATTTTGGCGGGAGTTCTCCGCGTCGGTCGACTTTGAAAAAAAGGTTGAGATTTAGAATCTCAACCTTTTTTTAGTGCCTCTTTCCAAGCCATTGCGTCCCACTCGCGTTTGTGTTGCGGAGTGTAGAACTTCCTACCCTCCAATCCCTCGGGCATAAACTCCTGCTCCACCCAATTGCCCTCATAGTCGTGGGCATACTTATAACCCTTGCCATAGCCGAGTTGATCCATCAGTTTGGTGGGGGCATTGCGCAGATGAAGAGGTACGGGGCGGTTGGTGGTATCCCTCTCAACCACTCTCAGGGCCTCATTAATGGCCATATATGCCGAGTTGCTCTTGGGACTTGTGGCGAGATAGACGGTGGCCTCTGCCAGCGGAATCCGAGCCTCGGGCATTCCGAGTTTATGTACCGCATCGAAGCAGGCGTTGGCCAGCAGCAGTGCATTGGGATTTGCCAACCCCACATCCTCCGAGGCGGAGATAACAAGCCTGCGAGCGATGAACTTCACATCCTCGCCACCGGCCAACATCCTTGCCAGATAATATAATGCCGCATCGGGGTCGCTACCGCGGATACTCTTGATGAATGCGCTGATTACGTCGTAGTGTTGCTCGCCCCCCTTGTCGTAGAGTGCAATATTTTGTTGCAGGCAGTCGGTAACTCTCTGGTCGTTGATGACAATCTCGCCCTCACTTGCACCTGCCATAATATCCAAAATGTTGAGCAGTTTCCTCGCATCGCCACCCGAGAACTCAAACAGTGCGTGGGTTTGCTCCACCTTTACTCCCCTTTCGGCAAGTACCTTATCCTTACTGATGGCCCTATCGAGGAGGGTTTGTAGTTCGCTCTCGTCCATTGCTTTGAGCACATAGACCTGACAGCGCGACAAAAGAGGCGTGATGACCTCAAACGAGGGGTTCTCCGTAGTGGCACCTATGAGGGTGAATACCCCCTGCTCCACAGCTCCCAACAGCGAATCCTGCTGTGCCTTATTGAAGCGGTGAATCTCATCTATAAATAATATAGGTGCGCCCGAATTGAAAAACCTACTCTTCCTCGCGGCCTCAATAACCTCCCTTACCTCCTTCACGCCACTCGCAATGGCCGAGAGGGTGAACATCTGGCGGCCCAAAGCAAGGGCCACAAGTTTCGCAAGGGTGGTTTTGCCCACACCAGGAGGGCCCCAAAGTATAAACGAGGGGATATTGCCACTCTCCACAAAGCGGCGGATAACACCATCCTCACCGACTAAATGTCGCTGACCGATATACTCTTCGAGGGTTTGTGGGCGCAGGCGTTCTGCAAGTGGTGGTAGGCTCATAATACGGATACTCTTATTTTCCACAAAGGTAATACTTTTCTTGGAAAAAAGAGAGGGTGTCCCGAAGAACACCCTCCCAAAATCATCTCTCTCGGAGCAGACTATTTTGCCTCCTCGGTGGGGATAACCTCAACGAGCTCCACAGTGAAAGTGATAGCGGTGTTGGGACCGATGGCACCATCGCGGGTGCCGCGAGGACCGTATGCCAAGTTCGAGGGAATCCAGAGCTTAATCTCACCACCCTCGCCTACGAGTTTCATACCCTCGGTCCAGCCTTTGATAACCTGATTGAGTGCAAACTGTGCAGTGTCGCCACGCTCATACGAAGAGTCGAATACTTTGCCTTTGCGAGTTTTACCCTCATACATAACCCTCACCTTGTCGGTGTCGAGAGTTGCCTTCTTATCGAGGTTACCCTCTTTCACAATCTGATACAACAGACCGCTCTCAGTCTTCTGCACACCCTCCATCTTCTCAATCTCTGCAAGGTAAGCATTGGAGTTTGCAAGAGCCTTCTGGGGATTAACCACGTTCATATAGTTGCGAAGGAATGCGTATGCCTCCTGCTGCTCGATGGCTACCTCCTCATTGATGGTATCCTCAACACCCTGATAGAAGAGATCCATATTCATCTCGTCCTCCAAAGAGTTGATAAGGCGAACAAGCGAAGCACCAAAGTCGGTACCAAGTGCATACGAAAGAGTGTCTACGTCGTTCTTCATTGCACGGCTACCGCCACACGAAGTCATCGAAACAACCGCCAAAGCGGCAACTGCGATAGTAAGAATTTTTTTCATAGTTTTGTTTTGATTATTATTTATTGAATGTTTTTCTTGCTTTGCGCCCGCAAATATAACTCAATTAATTGGATTTTAGTATCAATCCACACAATTTATATAGCATTCGTGCGCCGACATTGGCATCCCACTCATCCTCCTCACTACGGGGAGCAACCTCCACAAGGTCGAAACCGATAATCCTCCTGCCACTCTTCAACACCGAATCCATCAGATAGACCGCCTGATGGAACGACAAGCCTCCCGCCACAGGTGTACCCGTACCGGGGCACAACTCCGCCGAAAGGCCGTCAATATCGAAGCTCACATATACATCCTCGGGCAGCTCCGCAACAATCCTACGGCACTGCTCCGACCACAAAGTCCCCTCGAATCGCTCCGAAGTGAGCCTCCAATCGTCGAACTGAACAACCCTACCCTCTGAATTCCTCGCCAAAGCCACCTCGTCGTCGCAGTAGTCACGGATGCCCACCTGCACAATCTTCTCAACCTGCTCGACCTCCTGCAACACATTGTACATAATCGAAGCGTGCGAGTAGCGGAAGCCCTCATAAGCCTCCCTCAAATCGGCGTGAGCATCAATGTGCAGAATGCCAAACTTGGAGTGTTTCTCTCCCAAAGCCTTGATGAAACCCAGAGGAGTACTGTGGTCACCACCCACAAGGCCCACCTTCTTGCCCTTTTTGAGCCACTCGGAGGTCTGCTCATAAACCTTGCAGTTCATCTCCGCAGAGCCACTATTTACCCTCGCCCTACGGGTTGGCACCATCGAAGACTCGAAAATCGTACCTCCCTCCTCCAAATACTTTATAACCTTCTTGGCATCACCCCTCAGCAACGAATCCATATCTTGAATGGAGTAATCAATAGGGGCCGTGGCAATGCCCTTCTTCCACTCATCGGGGCTCACAGGATCGTAGAAATCAAGCTGCACCGAGGCTCCAATAATCGCATCGGGCGCGTAGCTCTGACCGCCACCATAGGATGCCGTAACACCCCAAGGCACCGACACCAACACCAACTCCGACTCCTCGGGGCCGAAAGGCATACCAAAATAATTACCATTATTACACCCTACATCGGAGGGATTATACTCTCTCTTTTCCATATCGTTTTGCTCTATTTTTACAATTTACCACCCCCTTTTGCCTATAAATAAGGAGAAGTTTCACACAAATATACGTTCTTTTTCGGGAAAAAGTTTGGAAAGTCGGTTTTTTTTATTACTTTTGTTCCACAAAGCAATAGTTGGCGCAATATGCGCAAATAGTTGTTTTAGTGATTCTTTCATAATCAGTATTTTAAGTTGGGGGGTTTGGGATACCGTGAGGTATCCCAAACTTTTATTTGATGGCATATTGTGGGCGATTACTTCGTTGCACTGCGATAAGCAGGCTTCCTCATTTACTTCAAGTAAACTGCGGAGCCTGCTTTCTTGTGCGCCTTGTACTCGCCTCACACTACACCATCAAAAATCTCCGTATCAAAAATTTTCGTGCGCCTTGAAATCCCCTCAATCCGCGAATCCACACCCGAGGATAAGAAGATTAAGCGTCTGAGGTAAAATCACAAAAAACACAACAGTGCCCCCGCCATTTAGGCAGGGGCATTGTTTTTATAAGTGGGTGTGGGACTAACCGCGTTGTGCTTTGAGAGCCTCAATAAAACCACCCTGTGTAGCCCATAGGTGTTCGGTTTGGAGCCACAGCTCACGAGCTTGTGCACCTTTGGAGGGGCGGTCGGAGTCTATGTCGGCGAGGTAGGCCTCATCGGCAGGGTGCTGCTCGGCACGCCACTCATTGAGATAGGCGGAGTGATAACGCCCAAAGGTTGCGAGTTCCTTGTGGTTGAGAGAGCCCGTGCGCACGAAGTCGCTCCAAAGTACCAACAGCGACCTTTCGGGGCTCTTGTCGGAGATGTCGGGTAGGATGTCGTCGAAACACTCCCACTCACCGAGGGCAACGTATGTGAACGCGAGGAGGGTTGTGGCCTCCAAGTGGTCGTCGCCATCCACATCGAGCACCATCTCGAAGCCCGCAGCCGCCATCTCCCAATCGCCAATAAGGAAGTGGTCTACGGCCGAATAGTAGGTCGAAAGTATCGCATCGCGTGTGTATCTATCCTCCCAATCCAACTCTATGGGTTCATCTTCGGGGAGCAACTCAACGAGTGCCTGCATAGCCTCGAAACGAATCTCACAGGCCTCCTCGTAGCGTCCCTCCTGCTCTGCTTTGCGTGAGCGTGAGAGGGCAGATGTGAAGTCCATAGCACCACCTCGGGCACTATCGTTTCGCTCGATGCGGAAGTTCTGGTTGAGTGTGGGGGTGAGCGTGTTACTTGCCATAGGTATATACTTTTTTGAGCATAAATGCCGAGATTGCGGCGGTGAGCAGACCGCCCAAGAGATAGGCCACAAGGCGGTTTTCCATACCGAACATCAGTGGCGACACAAAGATGTAACTCGAACAAACATAGGTCATTACAACGGCGGGCACGAGTGACAGCCAGATATTTTTACCCTTACTGTGGAGCCATACGGTTATGGTCCAGAGGGTGAATACTGCGAGGGTTTGATTGGCCCACGCGAAGTAGCTCCAAATGGTGCCAAAGGGGAGGAGCAGGATAATCGCCAAGCCGATGGCGAAGATGGGGAAGCAGACCAGCAAGCGTTTCGACAGGCTCTTCTGCTCAATGCCGAACATATCGGCCGCAATGAGCCTTGCGCTACGGAAGGCGGTGTCGCCCGAGGTGATAGCACACGCCACAACGCCAAAGATTACAAACAAGGCGAGCACCTCTCCGAGGGTGGCTGTGGCAATCTTATCGACCAAGATGGCAGCCTTGCCACCAAACTCTGCAATGGCTCCGTTGAGTCCCTCAACACCACCCCAAAAGGCCATACCGATGGCGGCCCAAATGAGGGCGATGACGCTCTCGGAAATCATTGCGCCATAGAACACCACGCGACTCTCATTCTCGTTTCTCATACAGCGAGCCATAAGTGGCGATTGGGTGGCGTGGAAGCCCGAGATTGCGCCACACGCAATGGTTGTAAAGAGCATTGGCACAAGCGGGAATCGCTCGGCATTTGCTTTCATATTCTTGAAGCCCGTAAACTCTGGTATTTGGCCACCGTACTCAGTGAAGAGAGCCCAGAGGATACCCACAGCCATAAAGATGAGTAGTCCTCCAAAGATGGGGTAGATTTTGCCTATTACCTTGTCGATGGGGAGGAGTGTAGCCACCAGATAGTAGACCAAAATCACTGCCAGAATGATGATTAGGAGTGTTGAGAATGTGTGTCCCGCGGGGCTGTGGAAGGCCACATTGGCGAGTTCGGGGGCATTGATGCGCTCGGCGATGAGCTCGGCGGGCTGCGACATAAAGACCGCACCCACAAGAATCATCAGCAGTACCGAGAACCAACGCATAACGGTCTTGGTGCCCCCACCCAAGTATTTACCCACAATCTCGGGGAGCGAAAGTCCGCCATTGCGCAGGGAGATAACACCCGAGAAGTAGTCGTGCATTGCGCCAAAGAAGATACCGCCCACGGTAATCCACACAAAGGCCACAGGACCATAGGCAGCACCCAAGAGAGCACCAAAAATTGGACCGAGGCCTGCGATGTTAAGTAGCTGAATAAGAAAGGTTTTCCAGCGAGGCATAGGGATGTAATCCACTCCATCGAACATAGTTTTCGAGGGGACCTCGGTGGTATTGCGTATATCGGCCACGCGGTCGAGATAGCGGCCATAGAGGAAGTATGCCACCACGAGCGCCACAAGGCAAATGATAAAGGTAATCATAGTAGTTTATGAGTTTTTTTGCTACCGCGAAAGTACGAAAAGGATTTGAGAATTGAAAATGGGTCGTTGAGTTTTTTGCAATCCTTTGATAAAGGGGGACTTCAAAGGTCGCGGGTTCGAGTGGCACCTCCATTTACGACACAAGGGACGGCAAATGCCATCCCTTGTGTCGTGAGCCGAACCGAGCCACGCAACGAGTGGCGAGCCTCACTGACGAACTCCCACTTGTCTGCCGCAGGCAGGCGTGGAAAAGAGTGAGGAAGTAACGCGGGACTCCCGCTGAGGCACAAAAAAAGGGAAGACAAAATCTTCCCTTTTGAGCCGAAAGCGGGACTCGAAACTCGCGTGCGCTGATGCGCCCACGAGTGGGTTATATTTACATTCTCCCTAAATCCCCCTTTGGCAAAGGGGGACTTCAAAGGTCGCGGGTTCTCGTTTCCTGCTTACAGAAAAAAGAGCAAGCTAAGAGGAAGAATCTCTTAGCTTGCCCTTTTGAGCCGAAAGCGGGACTCGAACCCGCGACCTTTTCATTACGAGTGAAACGCTCTACCACCTGAGCTATTTCGGCACCCTTGTCCGATGTCGATTTCGGATTTTTCGGGCACAAAGTTAAACATTATTCACAACTTTGAGCCAATTCGCAACAAAAAATTCTACTTTCGGTGGAAATAATTAAAACCTCTCATCCCCTCCCTCTCTCTCCTTTGCACTCTGCAAGAGTAGGCATTGAGGATTACCTCCTCCCCAACAGGCCTAAAAACGAAACGGAGTGTCACTGATGCAACACTCCGCCTCTCCCTTCATTAACTAACCAAAATTCAAATTGGTTTACTACCTTGAATTTTTACCTAAATATTCTCTTTCAATATCTCTCCTATTGCTTCAACATTGCGGGTCATTTCCACCTCAACAGTGCCATCTGCGCCAATAAGCAAGAGCATTGGTGAGGCATCCAAATCATAGTATGCCTCTTCCAGATTGCCTCTTCCTGTGCAGAATGTTCGCCAGCCACGCTCGGCATTACTCTTTGCAAACTCTGCAATACTCTCAGGCCTCTGTCCCATAGCCACAACCGCCAGCGTGAGTTCCTGATATTGGGCCGCCCTCATTACTGTATTGTTGTGCTCCACACTCTGCATCATATCTATGCACGAGGGGCAGGTGGTATCTACCACAAGAAGCAGTACCCTTTGGCCCTCAAAGTCGGAGAGTTTCACAAACTCTCCATTCTCATCAACCATATCGAGCTCCTCGGCCCTCTTCCCCACTCTATTGTGGCTCAGAATCCCCAGCAAGCGAGAGATAAAACGCCTATCGGCCTCTGCGAACCTCTCATCGGCATCAATCCTACGCAAAATCAGCCCAAAGGCGTACTCATTACGCACCGAAGAGCCCAAGCCATAGAGGTAATTGCCTGCCCACTCGTTGTAGATGTAGTAGCATACCTCATCTTGGGCAAGTGCCTCCACAAACTCTCCTATGGCAAGCTGTTGGGTAGCGGTATCAGCCACAAGCAGGGCCTCCGCCCACTCCGAGAACTCCTTTTCGGCCTTCGTTACATCCTCCATCACCACCTCGGGGTTGAAATCATCCCACCAACCAAGGGGCGAAGGCACCCTCCCGCCACAAGCCACACAAAGCGTGACCAACAGCGCAACAAATATGGATTTATATCGGCCCAAAGTCATACTCTACCTACTCAACCTCTGCCACAACATTGGCAGCGTACTCAATTTTCTGGCCCTTAACCAAGTGGTCGCACTCAATAGTGGGCACTGCGCCCTCGGTGTAGCAATCTGCAATCTCCACCCACAGATGCTCGCCGGGCTGGAGCTGGCGCAGGTTGTACTCACCCCTCACGCCACCAACGGCCACCCAAGCATCGCGGTAGATGGGAGCCACACCCGTATTCTTAATCTCCACCACAGCCGAAGTACCCTTCACGCGGTAGTCGAGGATGGTATATTCATAGCCCATCGCCATTGCTGCCTCCTTAATCCTCTCGGCCTTCTGGTAGCGGGGCTGGTCGTTGCCGATGATGTAGGTCATATGGAACTTGGCAACCTCATCCTCGAACAAACGGCCGTGCCAACCCTCCCTATCGAGGCAGTGACGCTGGTCGTCGGTGGTGTAGTAGTTGAACTCTCCACCGAAAGGTGAGTGTTTATACCTCTCCTCGCCAAAGACCTTCCACATACTTGTGTTATAGTCATCGTGATCCTCGCTCATAAACGAGTCGTCGAAGTTGCCAAAGTGCAAATCGAGCAGCGCGGAATCCATCTGGAAGGGGCCATAGGTCGAATCGCCCGCATCAATCGAAATGCTCCACGAGCAATCCTCAAACCACTCGTCCATACCGAGGAAGAACTCCTTTTGGAACTCCTTGCTGGGGAATGTTTGTCCCATAATGCGCAAACCATCGTAGATGTGGTACTCTGCCCAGAGGCCATAGCCTGTCTGGACAAATGCCAATCGGGGGTCCCTATCGTAACGCTCGGCAAACCTGCGGTGGAACTCCTTGTGGAACCTTTGGAGCTCAGGGTGACGCCAATCGGGAAACTCTGTATCGCGTCCCTCACTCTTGGCCGTTCTCTGCTCATAGTCGGGCAGAGCCTTGATGTAGTCGGGCACTGCCGACTCATAGCCTGGATAGGTATAGCGGAAACGAACAATCGCCTGATTTCCCCTTGCTGCCACCTGCTCCAAGAGCCTATCCATTGGAGTCCAATCGAAGACATCCTTCTGTTTGCACACATCGTTGTAGAGCATATAGGAGAACTCCAACTGCACATACTCCTGCCTGTTGGAACTCGACGTATTCCACACCACGATGCCCGTCATAGGCTGCACACCCGTAATCTCACTGTGGAGCTCTTTGCGCTCATAGTCGTGAAAATCGGTAGCCTCTTCCATCATACAACCCACCGACAGCAATGCCGCCATCAAGGGAAACAACATCTTCGCTATACGCTCCATATTACTCCGTTTTTACTCTATTTGATATAGTCCGAAATCATCTTCGAAAGCTCGGCATTCTCCACCACGCCATCGAACTTCTCGGCACCTGCGCCGTAGGCAAAGAATGGTACCATCACACCGTTGTGGCCCTCATTTGCGAAGTTCACCTCCACGGTACCGCTTGCGATATCACCCCAAAGAAGAGTCATAGCACCTGTGCAGTGGTCGGCAGTGACAACAACCAATGTTTCGCCATCCTTCTCGGCCCACTCCAAAACGTCGCCAACAACCCTGTCGAAGTCCAAAATCTCCTCCACAGCAGCGTCGGCCCTATTGGCGTGCAGCCAATCGTCGATACACGAGCCCTCAACCATCATCACAAAGCCCTCTTTGTTCTCCTTATCGAGCATTTCGAGAGCCTTTTTGGTCATATTGCGGAACATATCGCCCCTCTCGCCACTGAGTGCCGAGGGCAGTTCCAGAGGTGCCAAAACAGCCGCTACGGGAAGGGAGGTTGCATCCATCAGCTCATCCACCTTCTCGTAGGTATTATACCCCTTTGCGCCAATCTCGGCAAAGATGTCGCGACCATCGGTACGTTTATCGCGCCAATAGTCCATACCACCACCCGCAATGTAATCTACACCGCAGTTGAGGTAGTCGGCAGTGATACCCTCTGCATTGTCGCGGTCGGCATCGTGGCAACAGAATGTTGCGGGAGTTGCGTCATTCAGGCGACAAACAACAACCACACCGGTACGCTTACCCACCTCTCGTGCCTTCACCAGCATACTACTAAGTTCGGTGCCATCGGGCAGAGTGGCAACCATACCCTTATTGGTCTTACTACCCGTTGCCAGAGCAGTGCCTGCCGCTGCCGAGTCGGTAACGAGCCAATCAAGGCAGTAGGTGCGCTGCAAACCAACATAGGGCATCTTCTCCATATTCAAAGCACCCCTATTGGCAACCCAAGCGGTACCAATCTGCTCCAAGCCCATACCATCGCCAATCATAAAGATGATATTCTTGGGTGCCTTTGTCCTGGCGGGCTGCGCCACCTCAACGGTCTTATAGGGCTCACCTGCGGTATAGGAGGTCACACCCTTCTCTTCGTTCTTCTCTGCGCAACCAACCATCAGGGCCGCAAGAGCAACTATCAACCACGATTTATTCATCTCTTTCCTTTTTGTCTTATTATCCAACTATTTCTCCTCCTTCTCGGGCTTAGGCTCCAACGAGAGTGCCACAATAGCGATGGTGGCAAGCACAAGGCCTATCGAAAGCATAGGGCCGGGAATCTTGCCGTAGAGCACAAGCGAGATGATGATAGTAACCACGGGTGCCAAGCCCTGCATAGGCGACACGATGATTGCCTTTCCATAGCGGTAGGCATAGTTAATCGTAAGCGCACCAATGGCGTTGAGAATCTGGATGCCGAATACAGACCAGAACACGCCCGTGGGCACCATAATTCCATCCCAGCCACCCTCGGTCATCAGCAGTGCCACAGGAATGAGCACAAGTGACCAAGCGGTCTGGTAGAAAAATACACTCTCCGAAGGCATCGAGTCGTTGGCAAACTTGAAGAAGTAGCCCTGCACACCCCACATCAAAAATACGAGGGTTGCCAGAATGAGCCAACCATAGCTTTTGATATTAGTGTCGGTGGGATCCTGCCACGAGAGGAAGAAGATTGCCACCAGAGCCACGGCAATACCAAACCACTGAGTTCTATTTGCCTTCTCTTTGAGGAATATCATACTCATCACGATAGTCACAATGGGCGACATCGAGATGAAGGGAAATACGATGTATGCGGGGCCCTCTTTGAGTGCGGCGAAGAGCAACAGCTGACCACCCGAGCCAAGCAAGCCCACAAGTGCAGCCGAAATAACACTCTTCCTATCGTGGGCGACCTTCCAGCCACCAAGCCAGAGTGCAACAATCATACAGGGTACCATCGAGAGTGCCCAGATGACATAGACCATTGTCGAAGGACATCCGGGAACCTCGCTGAATGCTCCCCAAATACCCCAAGTTACAAGGGTGATGATGGCATACATCAACCACCCTTTCTTTGTATTTTGCGGGGTCATCACTATTGAACTGTTACGTTAGTGAGGAAGTTGTAGCCGGTCTTCTCATCCCAAACATCGTTATTAGCCAAGCGGATGGAGTATTTGGGATCCTTTGCAAGGCTTGCGTAACCATCGGGCAAGTTGAGGTAGAGTTTGTACTCGCCTGCTGCCAAACCTGCGGGGAGGGTGATGGTGGTATCAATAGTATTCACGCTCTTCTCGAACCAGAAGCGGGGATCGGCATTGAGCTTGAAGACCTCTTTGGTGCCGTTACCCACGAGCACGAGCTCTACGCCACGGGGGTTCATAGGAGCTGCAAAACCGCTGTTCTCAATGTTGAGCACTACGCGATAGTCGCCACCGGCAGTAGCGGTGGTGGTGAAGTATGCGTTGGTGAGAGCCAAGCGGTAGCCGAGGCGGTTCTCAATCTCAGTGAAACAACCGTTGGACTGCCAACCACTGATTACACCTTGGTGGTAGCCGATATTTAGATAAGTCCAATGCTGCTCCTCCATACGCTTGATGGAGTTCTCACACTCGCTATATTTCGAGGTACCGCAAGTCTCGCCACCCATAATGGTGTATCGTGTCTCTGCATCCCAGAACAACCAGTCGCCCTTACCGCGACCGCTATTGAAGGTACCCGTATCGCTGCTCGAAGCAAGGAAGCAGTCGTTGTGACCTGCAAGACGAGCCAAATCGCTACCATTATGTGCAGTAGCAACGGTGAGGGTGTCTGCCAAAGCCACATTGTACATCTTCATCTTGAACTCAGGGGTACGGAGCTCTACCTGACGGTCGGTGGGGAGTGCTTTAAGAAGTGCATCAACCACTTTACGACGGTCGGCATACTGCTCAGCGGTCGAGATGGGATAGTGAAAGTTGGAGGTGTAGTACCACTCACCCCAAACGCCGATGAAACCAGCCTGAACGGTAAGAATCACATCTGCATTTTTCTTCAAGATAGGTGCTACCTGCTCAATGTGGCGAGCCACCTGCTCCTGTGTTGCATCCCAGGGTCTGTTGGAGTCTGCCTCGTTGTTCTTATATGCAAACCTAACGATAGCCTTGCCACCACCTGCGCGGAGGTTGTCGAAGGTAGTCTGCATATTGTCGAGGTATGCCTGCTCAATGTCACTCTGGATGTAGTCTGTGAGATAGAAAAGGGTGAGGAAGAGCGAGCGACCTGCGGTGCGTGCAGCCTTGACAGCCGACGAGGTAAGCGAACCATCACCCACCGAGTGGTAAGACTTCTGGGAGTAAAGACCACGCTCAGGGTTGGTGATTCGTTTATCGCTGCCGACATAGGTCACCTCTGTGAGGCCGTCATAGTTGTTACCCTCGGGACCCTCGGGAGTTGTTTCGCAAGCAACCAACATAGATGCTGCGAGAGCTGCAAAAAGTAATGATTTGATTTTCATAGTATTATAGGTTTTATATATTGTTTTTCTCTCTTTGTTTCAATTTTGGTGGGCCACCCTGCAATCTGGGCGACCAATATCTCTGTACGACTCTTTCGCGGTTGTGGTTTTAGTTGGGATTGGTAAAAAAGTTGTGAGCCACCCGAAGGTTTCCCACCCCGAGGGTGGCCCACAAATGATTGTTAGCTAATTACTCTGCCATAGGGGGCAAAGTGATGTAGAGCATAGCGGGACGAGCTGCGGTATCCTCCTCGGTGCCCTCCTCAGTGCCCTCCTCGGTAGCGGGAGCATCCTCTACTGCATTCTGGGGCAGCTGACCAATTGTCGACCAACCCTCGGTCTCAACGATAACACCTACACCAATGGTCTCGGCCATCTCAACGGGGAACAAGGGACGGAGAAGCGAGCACTCGAAGCGTGCAACCTCCTCGCTAACAGTTACGGGGAGACACGAAGTCATCAAACCATAAACACCAAGGTCCTCCCAAAGCCAATCGGGCTCACCATCCACACCAGTGTAGAGATCTACGCTGGGGTTGTAGGGGGTTGTTACACCGTGGAAGCCGCCCTGCAACATATAGCTTGCGCAGTTGCTCCAAGCGTAGTAACGACCGGTTGCGGGATCGTTGTCCTCGTCGATGAAGAGATCCAAGTAACGAACACCCGACCACTCATCGGTAACATCGGTGTAAACACCTTTGGGGTTGAACTCCAAGAAGATGTAGAGGTAGAGCTCATCTGCGCACATCTTGAAGGTTTTGAGCACGGGATAGAGGCACTCGCCCTCGGGAAGGGTCGAAACTACATAGTCGCTCTCTGCAAGAGCATCCCAATCGGCGAAATCGCCATCGATGTTGATTTTGCCCACAAATTCGGGTTCCTCGGGCTCTTCGGGGGTTTCGGTGTTACCGGGGTCGCCACCGGGGTTGGGTGTGGGTGTAGGTTTCTCCTCACCACAAGCTACAAACAATGCAGCCACAACTGCAAGTGTCAAAAATTTCTTAATCATAGTTTTTGTTTTTTGTTATTGTTAGTTAATAAAGGTTTTGCGAATTACTCTGCCGCGGGAACTGCAATTTTCAGGAATTTGCCGTCACGGGGCAAATAACCATTTTGTCCCCAAGCATTATTGTCATAAAGAGTAAGAGCCGCAACGCTGATATAACCATCTTCACCAATGTATTGGTTCAAAGTTTCACGAGGGAAAGACAGCTCTGCTCTTGCAGGAGAAGAATTAATATCAGATGCTGTAGAATTAATCGCAATGCTCGTATTGTCTACACCCGACACTTTTGAATAGAAGGTAGAACTATATGTGCGTGCGGTGCAAGTATCACCTTCCCATTTACACAAACGTCCCTGTGTAAACCACTCGTAAGCATTCTGCGACCACATACTCTTGCTGCTACCTGTTGTTGCATTATTATCCAGATCAAAATATAATTCAAGGTGACTTACGTCAATATGATCAAACTCCACATAGAAATATATGTTGTTTTGATCTGCAAATGCTTTCAAAGTTTTAAGTTTTACATCTGTTGTCTCATCTTCGGGTAATGTTGCTACACAATTAACGACAGCATCCCAATCATCATATTCGCCATTAATGGTAATTTCTGCTTCATCAGGTGTAATAGTAACTGGATTTGCCTCCAAAGTGCCAAGATTGTAAATCTTGTTTGTTGCAAAGGTGAGTTTTGTTGCCTCTTTCACTACCTCACCTTTGATTGTTGCCGAGAGTGTTATTTCGCCCGACTCGTAGATAGGAACGTATACATTAGTACCTGCGGGGAATGTATACTCTGCATACTGACCAATACCCCAACTCTTGATTGCACCAAAGATACCTTTGTTTGCTGTAAAGGTCACGGGACTTTCGGAGGTGTATTTCAAAATGGGATATACATCGAGGGTGATTTTCTCCTCGCCCAGAGCGCTCGTATAACCTACCATTTTCACACCATTCAAGCCAGCTTCGGAATCGCAAAGCACGCCGCCGCCAATCAGACCTATCTCGGGATGAGTAGCAAGATGGAACACGTGTCGCGTCTGTCCCTTAATTGCACTTACACCCGTAGTTGTACAAGTAAAGAGTCCTGTTTCGCTCGAATAGGTAAACCAAAAGTTGTTCTCGGCATTCGTGGTGTCACCACCCCACACAGTCGTAACCAATAGTTGGTCGCCATCCTCAAAATCGAGTTTATAACCTTTATCCTCCACGAAATCGCCGAGTGCCACTTTGGTTGCATCGCTGATTTCGACCTCAATTGAGAGGCTCTCACCGTTCTGCTCGGGGGTGAGGTTATCGTCAATAGCGTTGTCACAAGCCACTGCGCCCAAAGCAACAGCAGCAATCATCAAAATGTTGAATATCTTTTTCATAGTCGTGTTCATTTTTTAATTTGCGTTGTTATTACTTTGGAATTTTACCAATCAACCTCTTCCTCGGTGAGATAGATATCGTTAAAAAGAGATGTTTCGAACACCTGTGTGCTCACAGCAATGCCGCTTTCAACTTGGATTTCCTCAATACCCAGTGTGGGTGAGGTGTAGAATTGTTTGTTCATTTTGTGTTTTTTTTAGGTTTATTGTTTAGTTTTTTCGGTTTCATCTATCCCCCCTGATGTTAGAGGGTGTGTCGCAAAGCGACGAGGGTGTGTTGTTTTTCTTATAGGACTTATAAAAAAATCAACTCTCTTGAGGATTGTTTTCTGCACGTTTGCAAAATCGTTTCGCATACTGCGCACCACCACCCCTCTTGCTCCACCGCGGGGAATCACCCCCGCGGTGGAAAAGGTTTTTGCGTCAGAGTATTTTGGGATTCAGAAAAAACCCTTTTGAATCAATTAAATCCCAAACTCCTCGGCAAAGTGAAATTTTTTAGATTCAGACTGTTAAAATTATTTAACAACGAACATAGGTGCAAGACCCTTAGCATCCTCTTCGGTAATATCAGCGTTAGGAAGAAGACCGTAGCGGTTCCAGCTCATCGAAAGACCTACGCCAACGTAGTACTCAGCTGCGAAGTCCATAGGAATGAGGTCTTTGGTAATCTTGATCTCATAGCCTTCGAAAGTACCTTTACCTGCGGTAAGACCAGCACCAGCAGCTACACCGTTATCAGCATTCCAGTACCAGCCCTCGTAAGGAGTGCCAGCAGCAGTAGCTGCATCCAAATCCCAAGCAAATGCGTCTGCATCGTAATCAACGAAAGCACCAGCAGTCCTTACGCAACCCTCCAAGAGGAAGTCAATACCAGCGTCGGTCCAGTTTGCTGCATAACCACCAGTATCCTCGCTGCCATCGCAGTTGAGGCAAACGTCAATGTGGAAGTCGTTAGCATCATCACCCTCTGCCAAGTACTCAGCCTCGAAGTAGATGTTGATATAGAGCTCGTCAGCGTAAACCTTAACGGTCTTCAAAGCGCCATAGTAAGGATTCTCTGCGCAAGTTGCAACAAGCACCTTGCTTGCATCAAGAGCATCCCAGTCAGCGAAGTCACCGTCGATGGTGATAGCATCTACATACTCGGGGACTTCGGGCTCGGGGGTGGTGCCACCACCGTTGCCGGGTTTGTTCTCGGGTTTCTCGTCACCACAAGCGATCAACATAGCAGCCATAGCTGCAATTGCAAAAATCTTTTTCATAGTTTTTTAGTTTTGTTAAGTTAATAAAAGGGTTTTATTCTTCTGTTTTTGTTTCTCAAAATAAAGATTAGGGCAGAGCAACTGTGAGCATATACTCCAAGTTGCCCGCGCTCTTCTCCTCGTCGGTAATGCAGGGCAACTGACCAATGCAAGCCCAGTTTTGGTTGTACTGGTACATACCCATAGTGAAGGTGTCGCCAAGCTCATAGGCAAAGAGAATATCTCGAACAATCGCCGCCTCGAATGCATACAAGCCATCTTTGGTTGCACAAGGTACGCTCGAAATAACCGCACCATTACCCGACTCATAGACACACTCGGTACCATTATCGATGTAGACATAGAACGAGGGATCCCAAGACTTGGGCTCCAACTGCTCCAAGGGGTTACCATCAGCGTCGAGGCTCCAATTCCAGATGTCGCCCTCGGCCTTACCCTCGTAGCCCGCACCACTCCACTTGGAATCGTTGCCGGTCAAACCATCACTGTCGGTATCGAAGTATGGAACCATCACCAAAGTTTCGGTGGGATCAAACTCGCAGAAGATGTAGATGAAAACCTCATCTGCATAGAGTTTGAGAGTTTTGAGCTGCGAGAAAGTCACAGCGCCCTCGGTAGGGAGGATTGCTTTCTGAATCTTGCTGTCAATAGCATCCCAATCGGCAAAACTACCATCAATGGCAATCTCACACTCCACATCGGGCACAGGGTGATTGTTGCCGCCGTTGTTGCCACCATTGTCGGGCTTATCACCACAAGCCAGCAACACAGCCGCCATTGCTACGATTGCAAAAAACTTTTTCATATCTTCTCTCTTTTAACTTATGGGGGAGGGGTTAAAGCTCTCCCCCATTGTTATCAATTTGAGTCGGAATCCTCTATCGGGGGTTCTGTGCAATACCGCTTGCGTTAATCTCATCCTCGGGAATCTGGAAGGGGATGCGATTGTCGGTATATTCAACAATCTCAGCAGTATGGTAGCCGCTGAAACGACGGTCCATCGACATCTGATTGCGCCATACGTCAAATGCGCGGTGACCCTCGAAGCAGAGCTCCATACGACGCTCGGTGAGTACCAAGTCTACAAGATCCTTGTAGCCGTGATCCTGCCATTTGTGGTCGGTAGCGTTCCATACGGGGATGCCGGCACGCTCGCGGATTACGTTGATGTCTGCCAAAGCATCGGCAGTAGCACCGGTCTTAGCATAAGCCTCTGCACGGTTGAGAACGATCTCACCCCAACGAAGCATAATGGGCGAGCTAAGGTTGGAGATACCGTCCTGGTTGGAGAACTTCTTGTTCATATATACGGGGTAAATACCTTCGCGCAAGCCTTTTGCGCCACAGTTCTGTGCAACATGAACGAGAGTCTCGCCATCCTCATAAACAACAGCCTCTTCGGGGCGACCTGCAATATAGTTCTCCATATAGCCGTCGTTGTTCTTGTCTTTCTGCTCTACAACATAGTCTTTACCACCATATTTGAAAGCCCATTTACCAGCAGCGTTCTTCTCAACACCCTTCGCAACAGAGAAGTCCCACTGACCACCCTCGACACCAATCGACCAATATACAATAGCCTTGTCATCATTGAGTGTGTCGTAGTGTACGAAGATGTTTTTGTGGCGAAGATCCGAGGGATAGCGCTGGAAGAGCTCCAAGAGAGGATCGGAGTAGTAGTGCTGGCACCAGCCAATACCACCCTCACCGTTGGGCGAATAGTACATACCACCAATGGATGCCCTATCCCTGTCATCCTCAATAGTGTGTGCTACACACCAGAGTACCTCGGAGGACTCGAGAGCATTGGCAAACATATTGGCATAATCATCACCTTTGTCAAGTTTGGAAGCAATGTTACCCTTGTTTGTGGGATCGCCAGTAAGCATCTCGTTGATAGTCGAGATTACCAAATCATTCTCACCCATATAGAGATATACGCGCGAGAGAAGGCCCATAGCAGCCTCATAGCCAATGTAGCCATTGTTACCACGACGAGTACCACCCTTCATCAAGCGAGCAGCCTCTTTGAGGTCCTCAACAACCTGTGCATAAACCTGACCTACGGTTGCACGCTCGGTTTTCGAACAGTCGGTCGAGGTGCGGAGAACAACACCGGGGTTACCCTCACCACACGAGAGAGGTTTAGCAAACAAGTTAACCAAGTGGAAGTGTGCGATTGCCCTCATAAAGTAGTTCTCACCCTTCATATGCTTTGCCTCTGCCGAAGCGTTCTCATCGAGAGCCTCAATGTTGGAGTTTGCACCATAGATAATCTTATATGCAATCCACCAGAAGCCCATATTGTTCTTCATAGTACCGTCATCATTGTACTGGAAAGCACCAAAGAAGGGGTCGGTAGATTTACCCGACAGCACAACGTTGTCACCACGATACTCTGCCATCTGGAAGAAGTGACGAACATAGGTGTTACCACCTGACCAGTTGCCTTTATACTCCAACTCGTCTTTAAATGCAGCGTAGTTACCATCGGTGGTATATACAGCAGCACCGGGATCCGCTTTGAGCTGCTCCGAAGTCATAGTATCGGTACGGAAGTGATCCATCTCGCACGATACCAAGCCCAACGTAGCCAAACTGAGAATAAATAATATCTTTTTCATTGTTTGTTTCGTTTTAGATTTTTACTGAAATATCTGTCCAAGATGCAACATTAGAATTTAATATCAACACCCATACTAACAGTCATAGGAACAGGATAGTTCTCTGCATAGGTACCTGCCAAAGTCGAACCACTTGTCTCCAAGTTAACCTCGGGGTCCATACCCGAGAACTTCGAGAGAGTCAAGAGGTTGTCTGCCGACAAGAATACGCGAGCACCCGACATACCTACCTTCTTGCAAACCGATGCAGGAACATCGTATGCCAAGGTTACGTTGCGGAGACGGAAGAAGCTACCATCCTCCAAGTAACGGGACGAAACACTATTGGGTTTCTTAGGTGCACCGTTTACAAGTTTGGGGTGAGTTGCATCGGTCTGACCCTCGTAAGTCCAACGTACCCAACCAAGACCATTGTCGTGCGACATCATATTCTGATTGCTATATGCACCATCCGAGTCCATAGTTACACGGGTGTAGTTGTAGATGCTGTTGCCATATACAAACGAACCGTTCATACTCAAAGTAAAGTTCTTGTACGAGAGCGAAGTGCTGATACCACCACTGAACTTAGGAGTAGCAGAACCTACAATCTGGTTTGCTGCGTTCTCAAACTTATCGGTGGTCTCGGGATTGCCATTCTCATCGAGAATCAATGCACCATCCTTATCCGTAGCACCAGTGTACCACAGAGGATCACCATTTGCAGGATCCACACCAGCCCACTTGGGCAAGTACCAAGTACCAAGAGCCTCACCCTCGCGTACCAACTGGTTCATCTTGTTGGAGTTGGTCTGCAAGAACTCACCATTGGGCAAGTGCTCAACAACATTTCGGTTAAGACCGAAGTTGAAACCTACATTCCAAGTAAAGTCGCGAGTATTGATGATGTTGCCATCAACAGCCAACTCAATACCACGGTTGCGTACCGAACCTACGTTGTCCATAAACTCAAAGAAACCCGAGCTGGGAGCAGTAGGAACTGCAAGCAAGAGGTTTGTGTTGAGTGTGTTATAGAGCTCCAAGGTTACATTAACATTGTTGTACAAGGTTGCATCAATACCAAAACTTGCCATATAAGCCTCCTCCCAAGTAAGGTTGGGGTTTGCCTGACGCTCCAACATTGCAACAACTTTACCTGCATATTTTGCGCTCAAAGCATAGGAGTCCTGATAGAGGAAGGCCTCGATATTGTCGTTACCGGTCTTACCGTAACCACCACGAACTTTCAAGAAGGTGATAGCGTCGTTACCATAGAGGAAGTCCTCTTTCGATACCAACCAAGCTGCCGATACACCGGGGAAGTAACCACCGCGTGCCTTGGGAGCAAATTTCGAAATCTCATCGTAGCGAACCGAAGCAGTAGCAACATATTTACCCTGATAGGAGTACTGTGCCTGTGCCAACCAAGCCCACGAAGTCGAGGGATAGGAGTAACCACCGTAATCGGTAACGGTCGAAACATTGGACAACGATTTCTGACCATTGGGAAGGCCCTCGCCACCAAGCCACGAACTCCTCGAAAAACTCCTACCAAACTCCCAACCTACGATACCGTCAATGCTGTGGTCGCCAAACTCTTTGTGAGCTTTCAAAAGGTTAGTGGTACCAAAACCACTACCACCCCAAGTCGACTCATAGATAGCACCTTTGACCGCTGCGGCAGATGCATAGGTTCTCGCATCGGAGTAGGTCTCATAGAGAGAGTTGCTGGTGCTCAAACGGTTGGTCGAAGAGAACATCAACCAATCGGTGATATTCCAAGTGAGGGCAACGTCTGCAACAGTGCTCTCACCTGTGCTACGAGAGTAGTTGTACAACTCATTGTAGAGTGCATTGACAGAGTTTGCGCTATACCAAGGTTTGTCGTTATCGCGACGAACCTTGTCATCAACATAGAGAATCTCGTCGGTAACATACCAGTTGCCATTCTCGTCCTGTTTCTGAACATAGGGGATATCCCAAGGCATACAACGGTAAGCAGTCTCCAAGGTAATATATGTCGAAGTACCTTGATCCTGAGTGCGGTCATAGCTCAAACGAACATCCAAGTGAACCTTGTCGCTCAAAGCGGTCGAAAGGTTCAAACGAGCCGAATTGCGTACAAAGTTGGTGTTGATAAGAGTACCCTCCTCATCATAGTGGTCAACACTCACGAAGTAGTTGGTCTTACCACTCTTACCAGCAGCCGATACATAGTAGTCCTGAACAACGCCAAGTTTGAACATTGCATCCATCCAGTCAAAGTTGGTCTCCCTCAACTCTGCGGGACGAGTCGACTGGAAGAGAGCTTTCTTGTAGAACAATTTCTGGGTGTCATAAATCTCGGCACCTGTCATAGGCGAGAAGCGACCTGTGTTCACCTTCTTAATACCTGCAGTAGCCTTGAAGTTGATGGTAGTCTTGCCACTCTTTGCCGACTTGGTGGTAACAACGATTACACCACCCGATGCCGAAGCACCATAGAGTGCAGTAGCAGCAGCGTCTTTCAAGATGGTGAGCGACTCAACGTCGTTGGGGTTGAACGAACCACCAGCAACGCCATCTACAACATAGAGAGGACCTGCGCCTGCGGTAATCGAACCTGTACCACGGATACGAATAGTAGCCGCCTCACCGGGCTGACCCGACGAGCTCATTACAAGCACACCGGCTGCTTTACCCTGCAACATACTACCAACATCGCTGGTGGTAAGGTCGTTGAGAGCCTCGCTGTCGAGCGACACGATAGAGCTCGAAATCTCAGCCTTTTTCTGCGAAGTGTAACCCAGAACGACAACCTCGTCGATTGCCTTTGCGTCAGGCGAGAGAGCTACGTTAATGGTAGTGCGACCTGCAACTTTCTCATTTGCGGGGGTGTAGCCCAAATAGTCAAACGAAAGAGCGTCATTAGCATCTACATAGAGAGCGTAGTGACCTGCTGCATCGGTAGCGGTACCTGCGCCACTATCGGCGATAACGGTTACGCCAACCAGAGGCTGACCACTCTCGGCATCGGTAACAGTACCTTTAACCTCGGCTTTCTGTGCAAAGGCGGGAACTGCCAACACCATCAGAGCCAAAGCCATCAGACTGCCACGAAGAGCTGTCAAAATGCGTGAATTGTGTTTCATCTGATTAAAGTTTTAATTATTAGTGAATATTTAAGTTAATTGTGATTTCTCTACTACAAGAGGTCGTTCAAGTTCACGAGGTTGAAAGCGACAAAATATTTGTCCATATCCCTCTCGATGCGACCGAGCACCACCTCTTCTGCATTAATACCCACGCGCGCGAGGTTTGCGAAGAGTTGTGCACGAGCTGCGAGAGCCTCGGGGTGCTGCCAGATATAGCGGCAACCTGTCTGCACGAGCCACAAGCGGCGATCTGCTGCGAGCTGCTCGAAAGCCAAACCCTGCTCATCGTCCTGCAACCATTTGAGCCAACGGCCCGAGTCGCGTACAAGGCGAGTCAAAACAGCAATCATCTCGGAGCGAACTGCCACCTTACCTTCTGCATCGAGTCTATTCTCAACCTCCTCCAACTCAGCCAAAGCCTCATACTCGGCGATGGTGAACTCGGGGCCTACGTTTGCTGCACCCATACCGGTCAAGGGGTACTCCTCGGGGTTGCTTACGCCATCGGTGTAGTGACCTTTGATGTAGCTACCATAGGGGCGAACCTTTGCGGTGAGTTTGCGAGCAACCTCGGGATCGAATACGGTAGTGTGGAGGTCGGTACCCACTTTACCTACGATAAAGCAGGGCCATACATCTGCCAAACCAACAGCCTCCAAGCCTTTTTTGAGCTCAACGATGAAGGTGTCGAAGGTGGTGTCGTCTGCCAAGCCACCGTGAACCTCCTCGGTACCTACCTCATAGGAGATGGGGGCAAAACCGTTAGCCTTGCGATAGTCCTCAACGTGCTTGATGAGTTCTACGGTGCGGGCTGCAACAACGTGAATATCAATAGTCTCGCCTTTGGGGACATTGATATCAACGGTGGGATCAACGTGGATGAGGTCGTAGCCGGCAGCCACAGCAGCCTCAAACGACTCCTTCACACCCTGCATTGCATCCTCGGTAGACCATTTCTCAACCCTCTGCTTGTCTTTGAGCCAGGGACCGCCGTGGTCAATAGCCACAATCGAGCAACCGGTGTAGTTCACCCTCTCCTCCTCAAAGCGGAGAAGCTTGGTAAATTGAGCCTGAGTCATACCGGTGTAGCCACCATCGTTGTCAATCTGGTTAAGAGTGGCAGCGAAATAGATGGGGGCATTGTTACGCTTTGCAGCGCGATACGAGGCGCGGATTACCGCGGTCGAGTTGGGGCACACTGCGAAGATGGTGCGTTTAACACCGGTCTCCTGCTCCAATTCGCCAATTCGCCTCAAAAGATCTTCTGTCTTTGCCATTTTGTTTTGTTTTATTGTTTGAATATTTGCTTCTGTTTTTCAACGGTTCTTAGGGTTTCGTGTGGAAAACCGCTCGGTTTTCCACCTTTTTTTCTCGGAAAAGAGAAAAAAATTTTCTCTTCCCGCCCCTAATTTCCTAAAAACTTAATCTTCGTAGATGATTACACCCTCTACAACCCTCGAAATGTTACCCGAAACCGAAGGAGCATCGGGGCTCAAGCCCATATCAATCGACTTGAACATACCCAGCAACTGCGAAGCAACAACATAACTTACGCAGGAGTAGTAGCGGTGCTCTTTGGTGGGCGCACCGATAACCACGCTCAAATCGAAGTAGTCGCCCTCAATCTTGGGCTCGGTCTGCGAGATTGCCACATAACCCACAATGTCGTTATTGGCACGAATCTGACGAATCAGGTCGTACTCATAACGCTGAACGCTGGGCTCCTCCGAGAGGAGATAGACGAGCAAGGTATCTTTGTCGATAACTGCCTTGGGGCCGTGACGGAAGCCGAGGAACGAATCGAAGGCACACATAACTGCACCGTCGGTGAGCTCCTGCAATTTCAGGCGCGACTCCTCTGCGATACCCTGCAACTCACCCGAGCCGAGGAATACGGCACGTTTGAAGGGGCGCGATGCGATTTCGCGGATACCCTCCTCGTATTTGTCAAGAGCCTTTGCAGTAGCATCTGCCATTGTGCGGAGATACTCTGCGTGAGTCTCGATTTTGTCGATATTGGCAATCATCGAGCAGGTCAAGAGCATTGTCGAGTAGCTGCTGGTCATTGCAAGCGAGAGGTCGTTGGTCTCCTTGGGAAGGAGCATCAAGAGAGTATTCTCGGGGCTTGCGGCAGCCATCTTAGCCAACTCACCATTCTCGTTGCAGGTGATGAAGATGTGTGCAACCTCACCCGCGGTTTTGTTCACCAAGTTGATGGTACCAACACTCTCGGGGCTATTACCCGAGCGAGCAAACGAAACCAAAAGCACCTTGCTCTGTTTGTTGAAGTACATCTCAGCCGAGGTGATGATGTCGGTAGTTGCAATACTACGGCAACCTGCGAAGGTTGTGTTGTAGAGTGCATTTTGGAGTGCATCGCCAATGTAAGCCGAGGTGCCCGCACCTGTCAGAACAATGCTGTAACCGGCCTTCACATAGCGGTCCACAAACTCCTTAATTTCTGCTTTGCGGGAGAGCACCAACTCGTATGCTTTCAACCACATTTCGGGCTGTTGGCGAATCTCTTTGTAAGTGTGAAAATTCAAGTTCATCATTTCGTTGTGTTTATAATTTTGATTACGGTTTTCTGTTATTTTTATCCGGCATTCGTTAGGTTTTTACACAATATCCGTTAATGCAAAAATAATAAAATCGCTCAAAACGCCACTCCACTCGCAAAACTATTTTGCACAAAATCTCGCGGATGCGCGTACATTGCGCCCTTATTCTACTGTTTCTCAGCACATTAACCACCAACCAACTCCAACAAAAAACATTTCGCTATGTTTCGTTTCGAAACTTTCGTTTTTCCAATTTGCCCATAATAAGAGGTGACAGAGTCGCTTTTATCGCTTTTATCTCGCCATTTGAGCGCAAAATCGAAACTATCCGAAACACAAGAGCGGCAAATCGGGCCATCGGAGGTCAAAAACACCCGACATTAAGCCCTGCTTACAATCTGTAATCATCGCAGATAAAAGAGGCCCGAAAGGGCTTAAAAAAACGCAGAAAAAATCACCTTTGAAACCACCGAAAAATCAACATATCAAGCAATAAAAAAGGGCCGAGAAAAAATCGGCCCAAAACACTATATTTTAAGGTGTTACACCCAGAAATCAGACAGGGGAAACAACCACCAGATTGATATTTGCAGACTTGATTTGCGAGCGCAATTTCATCGACATACCCTCGTCCGTAACAATGGTGTCAATTTTGTTGATTGGAGCGATAAAAGCGAGTGCTCGTTTATTGATTTTGCTCGAATCGAAAACGGCAATAACCTCCTTGGCACGCGACATCATAACCTGGTTGATATTTGCCTCTTCGATATTGGGTGTCGAAAGGCCGCTTTCGAGATTGAAACTATCCACTCCGAGGAAGAGTTTATCGCAGTAGAACATTTTGAGCACCGACTCCGAAACGGGGCCAACGGTCGACTGGCTTGTTTCGCGCAAATTACCTCCCAGCATAATCACATTAAAACGCTTATATGCAAGCAATTCCACTGCCACATTAATGGCGTTGGTGATGATTGTCAAGTGCTGAAATTTGTGTAGATTTCGGGCAATTTCGATTGTCGTCGTACCCGAGTCGAGCATAATCGTATCACCCTCTTTAATGATGGAGGCAGCCGCCTTGCCGATAGCCTTTTTTTCGCGATAGTGAATGAGTCTTTTGGAGTTGATATGCACCTCCTCGTAGGTGGTCACAGGATTGGCACCAAGGATGGCACCACCGTGTGTGCGAATCACCAGATTGCGTTCATAGAGAATATTAAGGTCCTTACGAATTGTAACTTCCGAGACACCAAACTCCCTGCTCAACTCTGCAACCGAAACGGTCGAATTGCTTTTGAGTTTCTGCAAAATCATTGAGCGGCGCCCCTTTGTCGAGCCGTAAACATCCATAGTAAGTTTGTCAGAAAATTGTGTTAGTAGTTGTGGTTTATGAATTAGGTTATGCAAAGGTAGGAATAAAAAAATGAAACACAAATCGAAACGATACGAAATATTTTTTATTTGCCAAAAACAGAGAACTATTGCGCTAAAAATCCGACCATTAGCACATTTTAGCGACCGAATGGTTTCAAAGGCTTCTTACAAAAAGGTTTCGTTTCGATAGAGATTTTTTTCTTTTTTTATATAATTGTATCTTGAAAGTGAATTCTACAACTAAAACACACGAAAAAATGAACAAATATGACATTGCCGCCATTGGCGAACTCAACGTAGATGTAATCCTCAACCAGATTGATGGTTTTCCCGAAATGGGCAAAGAGAAATTTGCGGGCGATATGCTCCTCACTCTCGGTAGCAGCACCGCAATCTTTGCTGCCAACGCCTCATCGCTCGGCTCGAAGGTGTGCTTTGTCGGTATGATTGGCAAGGACTCTTTCGGCACCCTCGTGAAGGAGTCGCTCGAAGCAAAAAAGGTTGGCACCGAATACCTCATTGAGAACCCCAAGTCGGCAACGGGCGCAACCATCGTTATGAGCTACGATGAGGATCGCGCAAACCTCACATATCAGGGCGCAATGGACCTTATGGGCTACGATGATATCAATCCCGAGGTCTTCGACAACTGCCGCCACATCCACCTCTCGTCGCTCTTTATGCAATCTGCCCTTCTGCGCGATGTTGAGAAAGTTCTCTCGGCCGCCACAGCAAAGGGCGTAACCGTATCGCTCGACACCCAATGGGACCCCGCCGAGAAGTGGGCTTTGGACTACAAGAAAGTTTTGCCCCATATCACCATCTTCCTCCCCAACGAGAAGGAGTTGCAGGCCCTCACCCACACATCTTCGCTCGAAGAGGCCATTGAGGCTGTGCTCCCCTATTTGGGCTGTGCAATGGTTGTGAAGATGGGCTCGAAGGGCTCTCTTTTGGTACGCAAGGATGGTTCGCGCAACTTCCTCGCCTCGTTCCTCAACCGCAATGTTGTGGATGCCATTGGTGCTGGCGACAGCTTCAACTCGGGCTTTGTGAGTGCCTTCGTAAAAGGTCTTCCTTTGGAGAAGTGCCAAGAGGTTGGTAATATGACCGGTGCACTCAACACCACTGCTGCCGGTGGTACGGGTGCCTTCACCACCCCCGAGGAGATTGACGAGAGGGCTCAGAGGCTCTTTGGCCGCTCGTTGGGCCTTTAATCTACGACTACCCCGAAAATTCAAACTAAAACTCAAATACAGACAATGAAAAAATTCCTTTACATTTTGGTTGCCGTAGCCCTCGTAGTTGCGTGCGCACCCAAGGGCGAGAAGACCGCACAGGATATCTCCCGCGAGATTGCAGGCGAGATTCTCTTGAAAGAGTACGACCCCGTGTCGATTTTCAACATTCCCGCAACCCACATCGACAAACCCAAATATGGCGTTATCGATATGCACTCCCACGACTACAACAATGCCGATCCCAAGCTCATTGAGGAGTGGATTAAGACTATGGACGATTGCGGCATCCGCCACACCCACGTTATGCACTGCGAGTGGATTGGCGCACCATTCGAGGAGATGATGGCCGCTTATGGCAAATACCCCGACCGCTTCTCCGTATGGTGTTCGCTCGACTACACCGACTTCGAGGCCGAGGATTGGGAAGAGAGGGCCAAAGCGTACCTTGCAAAGTGCAAGGAGATGGGAGCTTTTGGTATTGGCGAGATGGTCGACAAGGGTATTGGTGATGTCTATGCACGCCCCGTTAAAGGCACCCACATCCACCTCAACCACCCCAAGATGCACTCTGTTTTGGAGTACGCCGGCGAGCTCGGTATGCCCATCAGCATCCACGTTGGCGAGCCTATCTGGATGTATGAGAAAATCGACAACCACAACGACGGTCTGATGAATGGTGCCAACTGGTTTGTGGATACCACCGAGGAGGGCTGCTACGACTACGATGAGGTTATGGAGTGCTTTGCAAATGCCGCAAAGGCACACCCCAACACTCAGTTCATCGCTTGTCACTATCTCAATATGAATCAGGACTATCCTCGCTTGGGTGCCATTATGGATGAGTGCCCCAACGTGTGGGTTGACATTGCTGCCCGCATTGCCGAGTCGGCTGCAACACCTCGCGCAACCCGCCGATTCTTGGAGAAATACTCCGACCGTATCTTCTTCGGTACCGACAACGGCACCTCGGCAGATATGTATCGCACCATCTTCCGTTTCCTCGAAACCGACGATGAGCACATCTATGAGCCCTCCTTCGGCTACCACTGGGCTCTCGATGCCTTCGACCTCTCGGATGAGGTTTTGCGCAAACTCTACTACAAAAACGCAGAGAAATTCATCAAAGTACTCAACAAATAACGACACCCTACGACTATGAAGAAGTTGACTCTTTTGAGCCTTGCAGGTGCCATTCTGCTTGCGGGTTGCTCCACAAAGGAGATATCCAATGGTGATATCACTTTGAAAATCAACAATAAAATGCAAACTCGCGTTATCTCCAACAATGATGCGACCGAGACATTCCATAACGACTTCCTTTCGGCCGATGCCATTGTTGCCGAGGAGGTTACCATCGACTCTTGGTGCTTGAAAAATAGCAAAAAACACACCACCGAGAAGGGCGAGGCTATCACCCTCAGTGGCGAGTACAACAAGGGTGGCTATGGAGTGGAGAAAATCCAGACCATCATTGCTCCCGAGGGCTTCGACGGTATGCTCCTCGTTGAGACCAAGTATGTAAATACCGGCAAGAAGGCCCTGCGCATCAAGAGCGTGGAGCAAAACCGCACCAAAGTGGATTCCGAAGAGGTTATCTGGTCGTTCCAGCCCACCTCGACCTCTTCGCGTGCCAACTGGATTCTGCCCGTAGAGGAGGGTTTTTATCAGGAGAACTACTTGGGTATGAACAACTGTGATTATGGTGGCGGCATCCCCTTCGTAACTTTGTGGCGCAGGGATGGTGGCGTGAGCGTTGGCTTGGTTGAGCCCGTTTTGAAGACCATCAATATGCCCATCGAGCGCATTGCCGGAAGCGAGGGCGCAGAGATGAAACTCGAAAGGGTGTGGAAAGATAGGATGGAGTTTGCAGTCGGCGACACTCTCACTATGGACCGCTCCTTCATTGCCGTTAGCACCGGTGACTACTTCGAGCCCCTGCAACTTTTCTCCAACTATATGTACGCCCACGAGGGTATCACCCCTGCGGAGAGCGAGCCCGAGGCATTTGAGCCCGTATGGTGCGCTTGGGGCTACGAGCGTACCTTCACCATTGAGGAGGTTGTAGGCACCCTCGATAAAGTTAAAGAGGTGGGCTTCAAGTGGGTAGATGTAGATGATGGCTACCAGATTGCCGAGGGCGATTGGGAGACCAACAAACGTATCGGTGGCGACCACCGTATGCGCTACCTCACTCGCGAGATTCACAAACGTGGCCTGAAAGCTAAACTCTGGTGGGCACCCATTGCTGCCGACCCCGGCACCAAAGTACTCCGCGAGCACCCCGAGATGAAACTCCTCACCCGCGAGTGGGTACCCGAGTATATCTCGTGGTGGGACAGCTACTACCTCTCCCCTGTGAATCCTCACACCACCGAATACACCACCAACCTTGTTAAACGCTTCTTGGGCGATTGGGGCTTCGATGGTCTGAAACTCGATGGTCAGCATATGAACCTCTGCGAACCCGACTACAACGAGCACAGCGGTCTTGACTACCCCGAGGAGGCTCAGGAGCGTATGCCCGAGATTTTCAAGGCTATCTACGACACCGCACGAGAGATTAAGGACTATGCTGTTGTTCAGTTCTGCCCCTGCGGTTGCGCCGTAAACTTCTTCCACACCCCCTATATGAACCAGGCCGTTGCTTCGGACCCCACCAGCTCGGCACAGATTCGTATGAAACGTAAAGCCTACGCAGCTATCAACCCCAAAATGGCATACTATGCCGACCACGTTGAACTCTCGGATGGCGCAGACGACTTTGCAACCCAACTTGGTATTGGTGGCGTTCTCGGCTCGAAGTTCACTTGGCCCAAGAACAACCCCAACGTGAAGGTTAATTACCTCGACAATGATGAGGTTGTAGATTACCTGCTCACCCCCGAGAAGGAGGTTTACTACAAGAAGTGGGTGGGGCTCTACAACGAGTATATGCTCTCCACAGGTGACTACCTGAACCTCTACGACCTCGGCTTCGACAAACCCGAGGGCCACGCAATCCGCAAAGACGGCAAGATGTACTACGCATTCTATGCCGATGAGTGGAGTGGCGAGAAGGTGGAGCTTCGCGGCTTGGATGCCAACAAGCAGTACAAAGTTACCGAATACACCACCGACGAGAAGAAGAGCTACACCGTTGATGGCGCAGAGCCCTACATCACCCCCTCGTTCAAGCTCAACTACCTGATTGAAGTGGAGGAGATTTAGTCTTTGGGGCTATTTTTACACAAAAAAGGGCGAGGATGGTTTCATCTTTGCCCTTTTTGTTGTAATTTTGTGTGCAACACATTTTATCTACAACAAAACCTAAAAAAAACCTATGCAGACAGCAAAAACGATTGTAGCACCCTATATCGAAAATCTCGAAAACCTCTCCGATGAGGCACTCCGCAGTGCGCTTCTCGACAGCCAGGCCCACCCAATTGAGTGTGTCAATTGGGCACAGGAGTTCCCTTATGCACCAAGTGTAAAATTCCATATCGCCCACAGCAACACCGCCATAGCGATAATGTTTGAGGTAAAGGAGCAAAACACCAAAGCCGTAACCCTCGAAGATAACGGCCCCGTGTGGGAGGATAGTTGCGTGGAGTTCTTCGTGCGTAACCCCAAAGGCGAGGGATATTTCAACTTCGAGATGAACTGCGTGGGCACACTTTTGGCCGCCCAACGTCAGTCGCGTGAGGATGCCCGACACTTCTCGGCCGAGGAGTTGGCCGAGGTGCGTCACTTCGGCTCCCTTCCCCATCAGAGGATCGACACCCAAGATGGTGAGTGGTGGATGGTGGAGCTCATCCCCTTCTCCCTGCTCGGCTTGGAGGAGGCCCCCGCAGAGATTAGTGCCAATTTCTACAAGTGTGGTGACAAGTGCGAGCCTATGCACTTTTTGAGCTGGTCGCCCATCGACCTGCCACAACCCAACTTCCACTGCCCCGAATTTTTCGGCAAGGTAAAACTTTCGAGGTAGCAGATGTGTGGATTAGAGAATTTTTGAATATCTTTACTGCTGAAAATATTTAACCTAAAATAAGACTATGACACACGAACAACTCGTACAGATTGCAAACCTCTTTGCTATTGAAGGCGACATTTTGGAGGTGAAACCTCTTGGCGAGGGCTTCATCAACGACACCTTTGTTGTGAAAACCGCAGGTGAGGCTCCCAACCACATCCTCCAACGCAAAAACCACATCGTCTTTCCCGATGTGCCCGCAATGATGGATAACATCAAGGCCGTAACCGAGCATATCAAAGCCAAAGTTGCCGACCCTATGCGTGAGACACTCACCGTCACCCCCGCCAAAGATGGCAAACTCTACGCCGAGGTGGATGGTAACTTCTGGGCTGTGTGCCTCTTCATCCCCAACACTTCGAGCTTCGACCGTGCCGATTCGCCCGAGTTGGCCTATCAGGGAGGTGTGGGCATCGGTCGCTTCCAGAGTCTGCTTTCCGACTTCACACAACCACTGCACGAAACAATCAAGGGTTTCCACAATATCCGCCACCGCTTCAATCAATGGGACGCAACCATCGCTGCCGACCCCGTAGGTAGGGTTAAGGAACTCACCGAGGAGATTGGCTGGATTGAGGCACGCAGAGAGGAGATGATGAACTTCTGGGGCCTCGTGGAGAACGGCACAATCCCCACCCACGTTACCCACAACGATACCAAAATCAGCAACATCCTCTTCGATAAGGAGAGTGGCAAGGTGCTCTGCGCCATTGACCTCGACACGGTTATGAGCTCCACCTCGCTCAATGACTTTGGTGATGCCATCCGCTCCTACACCAATACCGGTGCTGAGGATGACCCCAACCTCGACAATGTTTCGATGAGCATTGATATGTTCCGCGCCTACGCACAGGGCTACCTCTCGGAGCAGAAAACTTTGTGTGAGAGCGAGTTGGAGTGGCTTGCATTCTCGGCACGCTACATCACCTACGAGCAGGTATTGCGCTTCTTGATGGACTACATTGATGGCGACAAATACTACAAAACTGCCTATGCCGACCACAACTTGGTACGCACCCGCGCACAATACAAACTCTTGCAGAGTATGGAGGCGCAGTACGACCAGATGTGCGCCATCATCCGCGAGGAGGCCGGCAAATAAAAGGTCTAACGACAATCGTACAACGTCGCGGGGGTGCCAACTATTTGGCACCCCCGACTCTTTATTAGTCCCCCCTGATAGGGGGCATTCCTGGGTTCGACCCCCAACAACCACAATGAGCGAAGCGAAAAGCCCTCCTTCTCAAAGGAGGGTTTGGGTGGATTGTATAGATGAATCACCGAAACGAAACGAAGGGATGACATGGTCATCCCTTCGTTTCGGTGATCCGCCTGGGGCTCGACTGCGCTACTTACAGTAGGCAGTCGTGTGCTCGGTTTATTTACAACCCCCTAACCCCCTTGATAGGGGGCATTCCTGGGTTCGAGCCCCAACAACCACAATGAGCGAAGCGAAAAGCCCTCCTTCTCAAAGGAGGGTTTGGGTGGATTGTATATATGAATCACCGAAACGAAAAAAAGGGATGACATTAGTCATCCCTTCGTTTCGGTGATCCGCCTGGGGCTCGAACCCAGGACCCCAGCATTAAAAGTGCTGTGCTCTACCAGCTGAGCTAGCGAATCATCGCGCTTTCAGTCCAAAAGCGGTGCAAAGATAAGGCAAAAATCTTTTTCTGCAAACTCTTTGCACATTTTTTTTCGTTTGGCGCATTTTTTAGGTGCTATTTAGCCCTCTTGCCCCCTATGCCAAAGATGCAATAGTTCACCACAGGTACCCTGCGGAGCACCTCCCAGAGCACCACAGCACCCACATAGGTAGCCACCAGAGCCAATACATAGTCTGCCCACACAGGTAATGCACTCGACTTCAACAACAAACAAGAGGCCGTACAAACGGGCATATGCACCACATAGAGTCCAAAACTGCTGCGCGTCATATAGTTCGCAAAGGGTGAGGTCCTATCGGCCCAACGCTTGAAGGCACCCATCATTGCCAACACCATCGACCAGCAGGAGAGGTTGCCCCAAAGGCCCTGCAATGCCTCGGGCGAGGTGTAGTCCTTGCCGTAGAACTCCGTGCAGAAACCCACAGCACCGACCACAGCGGCAACAATGAGTGGCACCGCACGCTCGGCAAGGAAGGTGTGCACACGCTCCGAAGAGAAGAGGTAGTAGCCACAAAGGAAGGCCACAAAGTAGTAGATGGGGCGATAGAGGTTCAGGAGCCCCTGCGCGGCTGTTGGGTTGTCTATCTGGCTCTGCGATGCCACCCATAGCACCCCAAAAAAGCCTACCATTAGGAGTCCAACACCCAAGTTGGAGAGCCCCGAGAGCCACCTATCAACCCTCTCGGCATCCATCACCCTGCGCACCAAAAGCAACAAGAGCGAGAAGGCAAAGAGGTCTTGGAGAAACCACAGCGGCCCCGTGCCACTCGCCACAGCGATGAGCCATTTCACCCAGAAGGGTATCTCCTCGGGAATCTCCGCACCTGCGATGTGCATATTGAGAAATCCGAGTACCCCACCAAAGAGCAAAAGACCAAGAGTGGTAGGCACGAGAAGTTTGCGTGTGCGCTCACGACGGAACTCACGAGGTGTGCGCCTACCGAGTGCATAGCGGCTCGAAGCACCCGCCACAACAAACAACAGCGTCATAAACCACGGATTCAGCAGGGCGCAAAATATATCCTGCCATTGGTGGTCGGCAAAGCCACCGATGCCACCAAAGACACCCACCGCGTTGTAGTTGTAGAAAACGTGATAGAACAAAACGAGCAACACCACCACCCAACGGATGTTGTCAAGAAAATAATAGCGATTATTCATAAAGTTGAAAATTGAAAGTTAAAAGTTGGGGATTTAGGTCAATTGACGGTTGACGGTCGACTTTCACTCCCAGCGAGTGGGTTTTGTGAGGCGAGTTCAAGGCTTGCGATGGGCGAGAAACCGCAGTTTGCTGACCGCAAATGAGGATTTCGAGCACAAGCATAACGCAGAAATCGCCCACAAGGCACACTCGCCACAAGGCACGCTCGCTACTTAAAGACCTCCTCGACCGCCGAATCAAAAATCTGGGTTTTGACAAGAGCGAGTCCTTTGGTTATGTCACCCAATACGAGTAGCGAGTCACCAGGCTTAATATCAAACACTTCGCGGGCCTCCTTGGGAATCACAACCTGCCCCTTGTCACCCACCTTCACAACACCAAATAGGTATTTGTCTTTCTCTGTCTGCATAGTGTATTTTGTTTTACAAGTTGGAAAAGTTGGAATTTTCCAACAAAAGTAATGAAAAATTTGGGAGCCACAAGCCAAATCTCAAAAAAAATTCTTACTTTTGTATGTTGGCTATCTTTCAGCCAAAGGCAAGAAAACAAGAAACACAAAAAATATAAACCCTCTAAACAGACAAAACGACTATGTGTAGAGTTCTCATCATTGGAGCAGGCGGTGTAGGTACCGTTGTTGCACACAAAGTAGCCGCCAACCCCGTATTCACCGACGTGATGTTGGCAAGCCGTACAAAAAGCAAATGTGACCAGATTGCAGCAGCCATCGGTGGCGACAGAATCAAAACCGAGCAAGTGGATGCCGACAATGTTGCCGACCTCTGTCGTGTGATGCGTGCTTTTAGGCCCGACATCGTCATCAACGTAGCACTCCCCTATCAGGATCTCACCATTATGGATGCCTGCTTGGAGTGTGGTGTAAACTACCTCGACACCGCAAACTACGAGCCCCTGGATGAGGCACACTTTGAGTATTCGTGGCAGTGGGCCTACCGCGAGAGGTTTGAGAAGGCGGGCCTCACCGCTATTCTCGGCTGCGGTTTCGACCCCGGTGTGTCGGCAATCTTCACCGCTTATGCTGCAAAACACCACTTCGACGAGATTCACTACCTCGACATCGTGGATTGCAACGCCGGTAACCACGGCAAGGCATTCGCCACCAACTTCAACCCCGAAATCAACATCCGCGAGATTACCCAGAATGGTCGCTATTGGGAGAATGGCGAGTGGGTAACCACCGGCTCGTTGGAGATTCACAAGACTCTCAACTACCCCAACATCGGCCCTCGCGAGAGCTACCTCTTGTACCACGAGGAGTTGGAGAGCCTTGTAATCAACTACCCCACCATTAAACGTGCAAGGTTCTGGATGACCTTCGGTCAGGAGTACCTCACCCACCTTCGCGTGATTCAAGACATTGGTATGGCCCGCATCGACCCCATTATGTATAATGGTCAGGAGATTGTCCCCATCCAATTCCTCAAAGCGGTTCTTCCCGACCCCAAAACCCTCGGCGAGAACTACCACGGTGAGACCTCTATCGGTTGCCGCATCAGGGGTATCAAGGATGGCAAAGAGAAGACCTATTATATATATAACAACTGCGACCACGCAGCGGCCTATAAGGAGACCGGCACTCAGGCTGTGAGCTACACCACAGGTGTTCCTGCGGCCCTTGGTGCTGCAATGTTCGCCAAAGGTTTGTGGGTAATGCCCGGCGTACACAACGTCGAGGAGTTCGATCCCGATCCATTCTTGGCGGAGCTCGGTCCTCAGGGTCTGCCTTGGGTTGAGTTGCACGATGTAGACTTGGAGTTGTAGTCTAACGTCTAAATGTCACGGGCGAGCCGTTGGGGCTCGCCCGATGATTATATAAAATAACCTTCAACAAAAAACCTTTTGCCTTATGAAACGACATCTGCTTATATCTTTGCTATGCGCAATGGTTTTTGTAGGTTGCAACACCACACCAGAAGATGAAGAGGAAAAGATAGTATACACAAAACTTACGGTTGCTTCGGAACGAAGTTATAATATAGGCGAACACTATATGCCAGAGTTTGAGTATATTATACGAGAAACAGACAACAAGGATTCCCAATGGGAACCCCATCCAACATTAGGTAGCATTAACTATGAGAGGGGGTATGAATACACTGTTCTCGCACACAAAGAGGTGGTAAACCCAGAAAGCAAACCAGAGAAACATGTCTTTTGGTGGCGTTTTGATGAAGTTTTGGAGAAGGTAAAAAAGGATAGCGACATTCCCGAAGATATCTACATCTACACCTATGGTAGTCCTTGGGGCTTAGACCCTCGAGACCCATATTTCGACTGGTTAATGGAAAATTTTTATGACATCTTTGGAGAGGAACCTGTGATTTATTACCCTACCGAATAACAACACTACAAAATTAGTATTGCAAAGAGATTGCATGCTGGTGCCCTCAATGCCATATAGATAGAGTTCAGAACCTTTGAATTATGAAAAGACTTGCATCATTCTTCATACTCATTGCCTTGCTTTTTGCAAGTTGCAATAATAGGCCAGAGGAGCCCGAAGATAAGACAACATACACAAATCTTCTTATTGCATCGAAATATGGCTATATAATAGACCCTGATAGTGGTTTCCCAAGGCAGGCTCTGATAATTCGAGAAAGTGGCGAAGATGGCAAATGGAAACCAACTCTTATCCTTGCACAGAATGTATTGAAATACGAAGTGGGGTATGAGTACGCTGTAATGGCTCACAAAGAGCCCTATATGCCAGGAATTTTAACCGAAGGCACAGGCGGACTATTTTGGAAAATCGACGAGGTATTGGATAAAGTGCAAAAGGATACCGAGTTACCCGACGATGTTTACCTTTACACTCTTGGCAGTCCTTGGGGATTAGATCCACGAGATCCCTACTTGGAGTATATGTTGGAAAACTACAAAGAGATTTTCGGAGAGGATTGCGTAATTGATTACCCCACCAAATATTAAAATAAGAAAAAATAAAGAGATAAGATGAATTACTACAACACTGTACCTTCGCCCTGCTATGTATTGGAGGAGGCGGAGTTGCTGAAAAATATGGCGGTCATCGACCGTGTGCGTCGTGAGGCGGGCGTGGAGATTATCGTAGCCCTCAAAGCGAGCGCGATGTGGAGCATCTTCCCCATCCTCAGCGAGCACTCCGATGGTGCTACGGCGAGTTCGCTTGCCGAGGCTCGTTTGGTCTTTGAGGAGTATGGCCAGAAGGCCCACACCTACGCTCCTGTATATAGCGAGAGTGAGTGGGAGGAGCTCATCAAGTACAGCAGCCACATAACCTTCAACTCACTCGGTCAGTGGGAACGCTACCGCGAGAGGGCTCTGCTGAATGGCATTTCGTGTGGCTTGCGCATCAACCACGAGTATTCGACCGTCGAGACCGACCTCTACAACCCCGCATCGCCCACCAGCCGTCTGGGAATCCGTGCCGAGTTGCTACCCGAGTTGCCCGATGGCGTGGAGGGTTTGCACTTCCACTCGCTCTGTGAGTCGCAGGCTGAGGACTTGGTGCCCACACTCGCAGCTGTGGAGGAGAAGTTCGGCCACCTGCTGGACAAAATCAAGTGGTTCAATATGGGCGGAGGCCACCTTATGACAAGAGAGGGCTACAATGTTGATTTGCTGATAGATACCCTGCGTAGTTTCCGCGAGCGTCACCCCAACCTGCGAGTGATTCTCGAACCCGGCAGTGCCTTCACTTGGCGCACGGGCACGCTGGTTGCCACAGTGGAGGATATCGTGGAGGGCGGAGGTGAGAGCACGCTGGTTGCCAACGTGTCGTTTGCCTGCCATATGCCCGACTGCCTCGAAATGCCCTACAAGCCCGCCATTGTGGGTGCCCACGACCCCGAGGAGGGCGAGAAGAGGTGGCGCGTGGGTGGCAATAGCTGCCTTGCGGGCGATTGGGTTGGCCATTGGGCTTTCGACAGGGAGCCAAAGGTGGGCGACAGGATTGTCTTTGAGGATATGATACACTACACGATGGTCAAGACCACTATGTTCAACGGCGTGTCACACCCCTCCATCGCCATCTGCCACACCGACGGAGAGGTGGAGATTGTCCGCCGATTTGGCTACGAAGACTACAAAAATAGAATGAGTTAAGCTATGAAAATTGCAGTTCCAACAAGGGATGGTATGGTCGATGACCACTTCGGCCACTGCGACCACTACACCATCTATACCATTGAAGAAAGAACCATTACAGCCACCCAAACACTCCCCTCACCACAGGGCTGTGGCTGTAAGAGCAACATCGCTTCGACGCTCGCCGATATGGGCGTAGAGGTAATGTTGGCGGGCAATATGGGCCAAGGGGCACTCAACAAACTCTCCGCTGCGGGCATCCGAGTAATCAGAGGATGCAGGGGCAGTGTGGAGGTGCTCATAAAGAGCTACCTTGCCGGCTTTGTGTTCGACTCGGGAGTCAGCTGCGACCACCACGAGTGCCATCACTAAACCAAAAGCCCTCTCCACACGAGAGGGCTTTTGGTTTAGTGATGCAGATTTTAATTTTCAATTTCTATATACTCGGAATAGACAAGTCGGGTGTGCGGATTGGAGGAGCGAATCTCCTGGCGAATGGCCTTCGTGCCCCAAGAGAATATCCACCAACGCCACGGTACGCGGTGAACAACCTGAAAGAGGGTATCACACGAGGTGAGGGAGATGTGTGCCTCGCGTGGGTGCATCTCCACGTCGAGGCTCACCCACCCATCGCGCAGTTGCAGACGATAGAGTGAATCGGAGAGGAGTGGTTGGAGGTCGGCCACAATGACCGTATCGAGCCTTTGGATACTCTCGGTGAGTGTCAGAGCTCGCGCGTGGCGCAACTTTATGCCCAGCTCCCGAATCCTCTCGGCATCCTCCCTGCGAAACTCCTCCAACTCACCAACCGTCATCCTCAGACGCGCAACAGATTGCTCCTGCGCCACAACCTCGGAGTGGAGGGTTTGATTTTGGGCCACTAAGGCCTGTTGATTGGAGGCCAATCGCCTACCCTCTCGCACACTCTCGCCGAGCGCACCGAGGGCCAGAATCAACAACAAAGAGAGTGTAAGAATCAAAATGTGATAGCGTTTCATAATCGTAGATGGTTTTAGTGGGGTTGGATGCAAATATAATATCACACCCCGCGAAAAAGTTTCCAAATTTTATGGAAAAAGTCATAAAGGTCTAACAACCAATATGGGTAATTCAACTTTTGTGACTACCTTTGCACTATGCAACTATTCTATTCACCCGACATAACCCCACCCCTCTACACCCTCTCCGAGGAGGAGAGCGGACACTGCGTGAGGGTACTGCGCCTCAAAGAGGGCGACTCGCTCCACATCACCGATGGCAAGGGCACACTCTATCGTGCCGAGGTGGAGGATGCACACCCCAAGCGTTGCACCATCCGCATTGTGGAGGAGCACCGCGAGTGGGAGAAACGCCCCTACTCGCTCACCGTAGCCGTAGCCCCCACCAAGAACATCGACCGCATAGAGTGGTTTGTGGAGAAGGCAACGGAGTGTGGCATCGACCGCATCGTTCCCATCCTGTGTGACCACTCGGAGCGCAAAGTAATCAAAGGCGAAAGGCTCGAAAAGATTGCCATCAGCGCAATGAAACAGTCGCTCAAAGCCTACCTCCCCACCATTGAGCCCCTCACCCCCATCCGCACACTTTTGGAGGAGGAGTTCGATGGTGTGAGGCTCATTGCCCACTGCGAGGAGGATATGGAGCGCATCTTTATGGGCGAACTGATAGACAAGGGCGACAATGTAATGGTTCTCATTGGTCCCGAGGGCGACTTCTCGAAGGAGGAGATTGAGGCTGCCCGCAAGGCCGGATTCAGGGAGGTGACACTCGGCAAGGAGCGACTGCGCACCGAGACCGCAGCCCTCGCCGCCGCAATGTTCACCGCATTTGTCAATAATTAGCAACACAAAAAAGACTTTGCACCCTCGACGTTAGACGTTAGACATTTGACGTTAGACAAAGAAACAAATGAACAACTCGCTTTGGACCATATTCACTTCGTTTTTGAAGATTGGAGCCTTCACCTTCGGTGGTGGCTATGCGATGATACCCCTCATTGAGGCGGAGATGATACAAAAGCGCGGGTGGCTCACACGCGAGGAGTTCATCAACCAACTCACCATTGCCCAGAGTATCCCCGGCCCCATCGCGCTCAACACAGCGGTATTTGTGGGCTACAAAACAAGGGGCGTAAAGGGAGCCCTTGCAGCACTTGTGGGTGTGGTGATTCCCTCATTTTTCATCATTCTGCTGATTGCAACCGTCTTTACGGACTTCAAGGACAACACAACCGTAGCGGCTGCCTTTAAGGGTATGCGCCCTGCAGTGGTGGCACTCATTGCCGCACCCATTATCAATATGACAAAGGGGATGCAGTGGTGGAAGATTGCGCTGGCACTCGCTGTGTCGGTGGTCATTTGGCTCGTCGGCATCTCGCCCATTTGGTTCATCTTCATCGGTGCCCTTGTGGGCATCGGCTACTCGTTCCGCCCCGAGGGTAAAGAGTGCGGAGGAAAGGAGGGTGAGCGATGATTTACCTCCAATTATTCCTCTCGTACCTCAAAATCGGCTTCTTCGGATTTGGAGGAGGTTATGCGATGATTTCGCTCATCTACAACGAGATAGTGGTGCAGAATGGTTGGCTTACGGCCACCGAGTTGGCCGATGTGGCGGCCATTTCGCAGATGACTCCCGGCCCTATTGCCATCAACTGTGCAACCTATGTAGGCTACACCGTGACGGGTAACGTGTGGGGCTCACTGCTGGCTACTATTGCGGTTTGCTTACCCTCGCTCACTCTTATGATGCTGGCCACCAAGTTCTACCTTAAATTGCGTGGCAACCGCCAATTCAAGGGGGCTATGGATGGTATGCAACCTATGATGATAGGACTCATTCTCTCTTCGGCCCTTATGCTCTTTGGCGAGGGCACCTTCATTGATTGGAAGAGCTGGGTAATCTTCGCAGGGTGCTTTGTTGCTTCGGTGAAGAGGGTTAATCCCATCCTACTCATCGTTATTTCGGCGGTGATAGGCATAGTGCTATATTGAGGTCCAACGCCTAACGTCTAACGTCGCGGGGCGCACCAAAAAATGGTGCGCCCCGAAGATTTATTAGGGAGGTTAGGGAGTTTAAGGATTTCTCTAAATTCCCTAAATTCCCTAAATTCCCTAATCTCCCTATCTTCGGGCAACTGTTGCCCGCGTCGGTCGTCGGTCGACGGTTGATGGTCGACACTTCTCCCCTTTGGCACAGGTTTTGCTCCTTAGAGGTTGAAACTGCGTGTCGAGGTGGGATTCATCGGAAAAACTCGTGTTTGATTTGGAAATTAGGGGAAAATTGCCTATCTTGCACGCAGTTTCACTATTTATTTTAACTCTTAAAAGACTTTTTGCCTATCGAAAACATCTACTCTTTGACAAACCAACATTAGAAGAAAGAGTATGATACACATCTCACAGGGTAAGAGCGACCACGAGTTGCTCCAAGAGTACCTTGCAGGAGGCAAAGAGGCTATTTCCCAACTCATTGAACGTCATCGCCAGCGCGTCTATGACTACATCCGTATGATGGTCAAAGATGCCGATTTGGCCGACGATATCTATCAGGAAACAATGGTCAAGGTGGTGCGCGTGATTGACAGCGGGCGCTATCACGAGAGTGGCAAGTTCCTCTCGTGGGTGATGCGCATTGCCCACAATCAGGTCATCGACCACTTCCGTGCCGAAAAGCAGAATCACACAATCAACCAGCACAATGCAGGCTACGACATCCTCGCCACACAGCGCATCACCGAAGGCTCCATCGAAGACCGCTTGGTGGGTGAGCAGATTGAGGCCGACCTACGACACCTTGTAACTCTCCTCCCCGAGGAGCAGCAGGAGGTCGTAAGGCTGCGCTATTGGGGAGGACTCTCCTTCAAGGAGATAGCCGAACAGACCGAGGTGAGCATCAACACCGCCCTCGGACGTATGCGCTACGCCCTGATCAACCTGCGCAAAATGATAAAAGAAAAAAATATCGTTCTCGAATAATTTTTCCACAATAAACCCCAAAGGCACCGCGTTATTGTAGCAAAAGATTGACCACAAAAACCAAAGTGCCTATGGGAGATTTTGACTACGAAAAAAGAGATGGCTTTGTGGGCGAAGACTATGAGCTACTGATGAACCACGTCATTTGCGAAGAGGCCGAGTTGCTGTTTTTGGACACACTCCTCGGTGAATGTTTCGCCCAGAGAGCAAATTAAGAAACAAGAACAAAACATTGTATTCGACAATGTTTAATTAGGTGTTAGAGAAGTTTGATTGGAGAGGGGTTGCCGCGATGGCATCCCCTCTTTTTGGTCTAACGTCGAACGTCGCAAATGCGAGTAAGCGAGGGCAGAGGCTGCTTGCAGACTATGCCGAGCGTGAGCATTTTAGAGCAGACGCAGTCTGGTCAATAGTCTCGGGGCGCACCAAATAGGCGCGCCCCGAGAAATCATCCTTAATACTTTAAGCACGACGAGATGCGCTCGTACTATAACGAGGAGAGGAGTTTAACCAAATGTTTCCAGAATTTCTCCACCGTTGCAATCTCCAACCTCTCGTCGGGCGAGTGAACACCGCGCAGCGTGGGGCCAAAGGATATCATCTCCAAGTGGGGATACTTTTCGAGGAAGAGGCCACACTCCAAGCCCGCGTGGATAGCCCTCACAACGGGCTCTTTGCCAAAGAGTTCGCGATAGGTAGCCACCGCAACATCCAAGAGGTGACTCTTGGGGTTGGGAGCCCATCCGGGGTAGCCGTCGGAGTGTACCACCTTTGCACCCGCAAGGCGGAAGGTACCCTCCACGGTGCGTGCAGCATACCTCTTGGCACTCTCCACCGAGGAGCGCTGGGAGGTCACCACCTGAATCCTATTTTTGGGCAGGAATTTCACCGATGCAAGGTTTGTGGATGTTTCCACCAACCCCTTCATCGCAAAGCTCATAGCCAGCACGCCATTTGCCACACTCACAATAGCCGTCAGGAGGCGATATTGGGTGTCGGCATCGACTACTTTTGCAGGCTTTGCGCACTCCTCCGCCTTCATCCAGAAGCCACTGTCGGTGTACTGCAATTCGCCCGCAACGTCGGCCGCAAAACTCTTCACCAAGCGCACAAAAGCACCCTTCTTTGTGGCAGGAACACCCACCACCACGAAGGCCTCACGGGGAATTGCATTGCGCAAATTACCACCATTGAAATCACTGATTCTCAAACCATAACGCTCCGATGCCATCTGCAATAAGCGAGCCATAATCTTATTGGAGTTACCCAACCCATCGGGGATATTATCGCCCGAGTGACCGCCTTTCAGACCGCCAATCTCCACACGATACCAAGCGTAATCCTTAGGTGCACGCTCGGGCTTATAGGAGAATGTTGCGAGGGTGTCAATGCCACCTGCGCAGCCAATGAAGAGCTCACCCTCATCCTCCGAATCCAAGTTCAAAAGGTACTTGCCCGAGAGCATATCGGGGGCAAGATTGAAGGCACCCGTAAGTCCCGTCTCCTCATCAACGGTGAAGAGAGCCTCAATGGCAGGGTGCGCGAGCGAATCATCCACCAACACTGCAAGGGCAGCCGCCATACCGATACCGCAATCGGCACCGAGGGTTGTACCCTTTGCCTTCACCCACTCGCCATCAATATAGGCCTCAATGGGGTCGGTCATAAAGTCGTGTCGGGTGTCGTTGTTCTTCTCGCAAACCATATCGCTATGGCTCTGCAAAACCACTGCGGGTGCATTCTCATAGCCGGCAGTTGCAGGCTTGTAAATCACCACGTTACCTGCCGCATCGACCTTGTGTGCGAGATTGTGTTTGGTTGCAAAATCAACCAAGTAGGCAATAATTTTTTCTTCGTGTTTCGAGGGGCGTGGTACGCGCGTAATCTCCTCGAAAATGCCCCATACCAAAGAGGGCGAAAGGTGACTGATAGTACTCATTTTGGATATCGTTTTTTTGTTTGTGTCGGTTTTACTCTCCCAAAGATAGAGCTTTTTTTGGAATTGAGAATTGAGAATTGAGAGTTGAGTGGGTTGGAGGCTCTAATTTTCGAATTTTTCTTTTGCTTGTGGAGCAAAAAAATGCTACATTTGTAGCGGTAAAAACCGAAAGAATTATGCGTATAGGATTTGGATTTGATGTACACGCTCTGGCAGAGGGACTTGATTTGGTTCTCTGCGGTGTGAAGGTGCCCTCAACCTTTGGTTGTGTGGCCCACTCGGATGGCGATGTGGCAATCCACGCGCTATGTGACGCACTGCTCGGAGCAGCCGCCCTTGGTGACATCGGCAAGCACTTCCCCGACAACGACCAAACCTATAAGGGAATCGACTCCACTATCCTTTTAGCACGCACTATCGACCTTATCCATAACGAGGGTTATGAGGTTGGTAATGTGGATATTACCATTGCACTCGAAAGGCCCAAACTCCGCCCCCTTATCGACCAAATGAGGGCTCGCTTGGCAGAGGTTATGGGCGTAGAGATAGGCGCAGTTTCGGTGAAGGCCACCACCACCGAGAAGCTCGGCTTCACGGGGCGTGGTGAGGGCATCTCGGCTTATGCCGTTGTGCTTGTCGAATAATCTTCAACAAGCATCCAACATCGAAGGACTAACGTCGAAAGTTGCGGACACACTGTGTCCGAAAAAAGATTATAATTTCTCGGGCAACTCGGTTGCCAGCGTCATTTAGACATTGGACGTTAGACGTTAGACCTCAAATCTCCCCGATTGTTAATAACTTTTTGAGGTTTTTGTTGCATAGTTAGCAACAAATGCTGTACCTTTACAAAGTATTTTAATACTTTGTAAAAGGGACACTATGACCACAACTTATCACATACCCGCACTCGCCACCGAAACCATTGAGGGACTTGCAATTAACCCCGACGGAGTCTATGTTGATTTGACCTTCGGAGGTGGCGGCCACTCGCGCCTCATTCTCGGAGAGCTCTCCCCCAAGGGGACACTCTTTTCGTTTGACCAAGATGCCGACGCGAAGGCCAACCTTACGGGTGATGTGCGCCACCACTTCGTGGAGAGCAATTTCCGCTTTCTGCGCTCGCAGTTGCGCCTGCGCGGAGTGCTGGATGGCGAGGTGGATGGCATCATTGCCGATTTGGGTGTTTCGTCGCACCACTTCGACACTGCCGAGAGAGGATTTTCGTTCAAGGCCGATGCTCCTCTGGATATGAGGATGAACCAGAGGGCAAATTTCTCCGCCCGCGAGTTGATCAACAGCTACTCAGCCGAGGAGTTGGCGAGGGTACTCAAAGAGTATGGCGAGCTGGACACCACTTGGAAAATCGCCTCGTGCATTGTCCGCTACCGCGAGCAAAAGGAGATAACAACAACGGGTGAGCTGATTGAGGCTGTAACTCCCTGCACCCCGAAGAAGGATGGTGCAAAATTCCTCACCAAACTCTTCCAAGCACTCCGTATAGAGGTCAATGGCGAGATGGAAGCACTGAAAATGGCGTTGGAGCAGAGCCTCAAAGTGCTCAAACCGGGGGGTAGGCTGTGCGTCATTTCGTACCACTCGTTGGAGGACAGGCTCGTCAAGAACTTCATCAAGACGGGCAACTTCGAGGGCAAGGTGGAGAAAGATTTCTTTGGCAACGTGAGCTCCCCGATGGAGGCCATAAGTCGCAAGGCGATAGTCCCCACCCCCGAAGAGGTGGAGCGCAACCCCCGTAGTAGAAGTGCAAAGCTCCGAGTGGCGGAGAGGATTCAAAATTCAAAATTAGGTGCCAAGATATGAGGTTGTTTGGCAGAAAAGATAAGGTCAGCAAAAATGGCCGTCAGGCAACAGCACCCCGTAAGGATGAGAAACCTATGGGTGCCGTTAAGCCCAGCAGTATTGATGAGGCGAGAAGACGCTCCTCGAAGAGTATCTTTTCGGGTGACGTGCTCTACAACGAGTCGGTGCGTCGCCACTACCCCTTTATGCTCTACTGCTGTTTGCTGATTCTGCTCTATATGGGTTACGTCTTCACCTGCCAGCGCACCCAGAGGGAGGAGATTGCGTGTCGCATAGAGCTCCAAAGGGAGCGTTCCAAAGCCCTACTCTACTCCTCGGAGCGATTGGAGGCCACCCGCCACAACAACATTGTTGAGGAGATCAAACGCCGCGGACTCGACCTGCGCGAATGGAACACACCCCCAACTGTAATAACCCAAACGAAGGATGGCAAAAAAAGGTAACATACACGACCCTCACCCCGGAAGGATTAAAAAGGGTATTCAGAACAGAGTGAAGATTCTCTACGGAATATTCACCCTGCTTTCGGTGTTGGTCATCGGTCAGATTGTTGCCACACAGTGGGGCCCCAATGGCACCCCCCTGCGTAACCTCTCGGAGGAGAGGTGCTACACCACACGCACGGTGGAGGGCAATATGGGCAATATCTACGACCGCAACGGAGAGATTCTCTCCACCGATACAAGGGGTTATCGTTTGAGGCTCGATTTGCACGCCGAGGCTTTGGGCGGTGGCGTTTTCGAGAGGGAGTTGCCCGCGCTGTGTGACTCTCTGTCGGCAATGTTCGGCAAGCCCTCCTCTCACTACAAGAAATTCCTGTCGGAGACACGTCACCGTGCTGTAAATAAGATTGGCTCCTCGCCCTACAACCAACCCTTCATTCCGGGCACGCTCAACCAAAGGCAGTATGACCGTCTGCGCACATTTCCTCTGATGCAACCCAAATATGGCTTAGTGGTCGAGGTGCGCCCCATACGCCACAAGGTCTATGGCTCGCTTGCCGCCTACACCATTTCGAGCGGCATCGAGAGGGCCTACAACGACATCATCGCAGCGGAGGATGGCGAGAACCGCTTTGTGTGGCTTGACTCGCGCCACCGCCACTCGGTGCCCATCATCGACAAAGACAACACCCCTGCCTCCAATGGCAGCAACATCATAACCACCATCGACATTGACCTCCAAGATGTTGTAGAGGGAGCCCTGCGCAAGAAGTTGGAGGAGAACAACGCGAGTAGCGGTACGGCTGTGGTTGTGGAGTGTGCAACGGGCGAGATTCGAGCAATGGCCAACCTCACCCACCACAAAGGGGGCGAGATGAACGACGACTTCAACTACGCCATTCAGTGGCAAGGCTCCCCCGGCTCAACCTTCAAGGGTGTGTCGCTTATGGCACTCATTGACGAGGCGGGAATGAGCATCGACAAGCGCATTGATTGTGGCAAGAAGCCCTCGATGGTTATTGGCGGTTTGAAGATTACCGACACCCACGTTGTGGGCGAAAAGACGGGTAAAACCACTCTCAAAGGCATCTTCGTGGAGTCCTCCAACATCGGCTTTGCCAAGACCGTAACGGAGGAGTATGGCGAGAATCCCGAGCGATGGGTGGAGTATATCAACAACATCGGCATAGACAAAATACGCAACATTCAGCGCATCAAAGGCTACGGTTTTAGGGGAATAAAACACCCCTCAACCTACAAGCAGAGGGGCGGATGGTCCCACACCACCCTCACACAGACCGCCTATGGCTATGAGATGGATATGACTCCCTTGCAGACGCTGATGTTCTACAACGCTGTGGCCAATGGCGGCAGGTTGCTCCAACCCGTGCTGGTCAAACAGGTTGAGAGGGATGGTGAGATTTTGGAGGAGTTCGCCACCGAGGTTATCAACCCCGCCATCTGCTCGCCCGAGTCCCTAGCCAAACTGAGGGAGTGTATGGAGGGTGTGGTGAGCGACAAACTCGGCACCGGCAAGTTGCTCTCCTCGCTGCCCTTTGGCGTTGCGGGCAAGACGGGTACGGCGCAGGTCTATCAGACGAAGGAAAATATGGGTAAGACCGCCTACGAGACCAAAGATGGTAGCAGGGAGTACCTCGCAACCTTCGTGGGCTACTTCCCCGCCGACAATCCCAAATACACCTGCATTGTGTCGATTAAAACCCTGCGCAAGAGGGGCGAGGTGAAGTTCTATACGGGTGCCGGCGTATCGTTGCCCGTATTCAAGGAGATTGCCGAGTACATCTATGCCCACGATAATGAGTGGCAGAGCGAGGCGGTGTGTGGCGTAGCCGAGGCTCCCACCCCCAAACCCCGCAACGCGGAACCCACCGAGGAGGGGGTAATGCCCGATGTTATGGGTATGGGACTGCGCGATGCTCTCTGGGAGTTGGAACACAGGGGATTGAAAGTGACATTCAAGGGCACGGGGGCGGTCGTAAGCCAGAGTCCCAAGGCGGGCGAGATTTTCACCCCTGGTGAGAAGGCAATAATAGAATTGAGATAAGACTTATAGGGCCGATGTGGCTTATGGGATATTTGTTAGACAAAACGTATGAAATTAGATAAAATACTCGAAGGGATTGTAGTCAAGGAGTGTGTTGGCTCGTGGAATGTGGAGATAGAGAGCCTCACGATGGACTCACGCAAAGCAGCGCGTGGAGTGCTCTTTGTTGCCATTGAGGGCACGGTGGTCGATGGTCACCGCTTCATACCCTCGGCAGTGGAGGCGGGTGTGAGCGCAGTGGTGTGCGAGCATCTGCCCGAGGAGATAAAAGAGGGTGTGAGCTACATTGTGGTGGAGAACACCGGTGAGGCTGTGGGGTGGATGGCCTCGAACTTCTATGGTCGCCCCAGCGAGAAGCTGGCACTTGTGGGTGTTACGGGCACCAACGGTAAGACCACCACTGCCACCCTACTCTACGACCTTGCCCGCAAGTTGGGCTACGAGGCGGGACTCATCTCTACGGTGGTCTATAAGATTGGCACCAAAGAGGAGCCCTCAACCCACACTACGCCCGATGCCATAACCCTCAACCGCCTATTGGCAAGGATGGTCGATGCGGGGTGTGCCTACTGCTTTATGGAGGTCTCCTCGCACAGTCTTGTGCAGGGACGCACCGCGGGCCTACACTTTACGGGTGCGCTGTTCAGCAACCTCACACACGACCACCTCGACTACCACAAGACCTTTGGGGAGTACCTGAAAGCCAAAAAACGCCTCTTCGACGGACTCTCGAAGGAGAGTTGGGCACTTGTGAATGCCGACGACAAGAATGGAGTGGTTATGCTCCAAAATACCCGCGCCGCAAAACACACCTACTCACTGCGAGGTGTGGGCGAGATAAATAGCAAGATTGTGGAGATGACCTTGGAGGGTATGCTCATCGAGATTGACGGCCGCCAGATGTGGTCGTCACTGCTCGGCAAGTTCAATGGCTACAACCTCTCGGCCATCTATGGCGCAGCACGTCTTTTGGGTTTCGAGAGGGATGAGGTGCTGACGGCTATGAGCGCACTTGGGAGTGTGAATGGCCGATTCCAGACCTTCCGCTCGGGGAGTGGCATTACCGCCATTGTGGATTATGCCCACACGCCCGATGCATTGGAGAATGTTATTGACACCATCTTGGAGGTAGGCTCCGCCCGCCGATTGTTCACCGTGTGTGGTTGCGGTGGCGACAGGGATCGCACCAAACGCCCCGAGATGGCACAAATAGCCACCGAGAAGTCCTATATGGCAATCTTCACCTCCGACAACCCACGCACCGAGGAGCCCGAGGCCATTCTCCGCGATATGGAAGAGGGTGTTGTGGGAAGGAACAACTACCTCTCCATCACCGACCGCGCACAGGCCATCCGCACAGCACTTCGTATGGCCGAGGCGGGAGATGTGGTGCTCATTGCCGGTAAGGGCCACGAGGATTACCAGATAATCGGCACCGAAAAACGCCACTTCTCCGACCAAGAGGAAGTGAAGAGAGAGTTGAAAATTGAAAACTAAAATAATAAGATAAAATGATATACTCATTAGTTAAGTATCTCGAACAACACTTCGACATCCCAGGTTTGGGTATGTTTGAATATTTGTCATTCCGCTCGGTGGGAGCCATAATCTTGGCACTGCTGATAGCGATGATTTTTGGTGACAAACTCATCCGTATGCTGCGCCGCAAGCAGATTGGTGAGGACATCCGCAACCTCGGCTTGGAGGGACAGATGGAGAAGAAGGGCACCCCCACGATGGGTGGCATCATTATCCTTCTCTCGGTGTTGGTTCCCATCCTACTCTTGGGCGACCTCTCGAACATCTATGTGTGGCTGATGATTATCAGCACCATTTGGTTGGGCATTTTGGGCTTTGCGGATGACTACATCAAGGTCTTCCGCAAGAACAAAAACGGTCTGAAAGGCAAGTTTAAGATTGTTGGTCAGGTGGGCTTGGGTGTGATTGTGGGCACCGTTATGTGCCTCTCGGAGCAGGTTGTGGTAGTCGATAAGAACACCACCGATAAGACCGTGGAGGTTGTGGAGATGGTAGCCCCCGACGGCACAATCCAAAGTCAGGTCAATGAGTACTACGTTGGCGAGAAGAGCACCAAGACAACCATCCCCTTTGTGAAGAACAACGAGTTCGACTACCATTGGTTCATCCCCTCGGAGAGCAAGACGGGCGATGTACTGACGTGGATTTTGTACATCTTGGTGGCTATTTTTGTAATCACCGCCGTGTCGAATGGTGCCAACCTTACGGATGGTTTGGATGGCCTCAATACGGGTGTGAGTGCCATTGTGGCGGTGGTGCTCTCGATTCTCGCCTACCTATCGGGCCACGTCATCTATGCCGACTACCTCAACATTATGTACATCCCCGGCAGTGGCGAATTGGCAGTCTTCGGTGCGGCCTTTGTGGGTGCTCTGATTGGTTTCTTGTGGTACAACTGCCACCCCGCACAGGTGTTTATGGGCGACACGGGCTCGCTGGCCATTGGCGGTATCGTTGCAGTCTTTGCACTTGCCATCCGCAAGGAGCTCCTACTCCCCATCCTCTGCGGCATCTACCTCGTGGAGGTTGTGTCGGTTATGATTCAGACGCTCTATTTCAAATATACCCGCAAAAAGTTTGGTGAGGGCAAGAGGTTTTTCCGTATGGCCCCCTTGCACCACCACTACCAAAAGAAAAATCTGCACGAGAACAAAATCGTCATCCGCTTCTGGATTATCCAGATTCTGCTCGCCGCCTTCTCGCTTGCAACGCTCAAAATTAGGTAGTAAGGGTGCAGAAGAAAAACGCAGTTTTTCGCCAAAAGTTTTTGGTGCAGCTTTTTACAAAAAGGTGCAAAAAGTAAGAAAAATAATAATATGATGAAAGTTATAATTTTAGGCGGAGGAGAGAGTGGTTATGGCTCGGCAGTCCTCGCCAAAAAGATGGGCTTTGACACTTTCTTGTCGGATGGTGGCAAACTCTCGGAGAAGTATCGCACACTGCTCACACAGGAGGGTGTGGAGTTCGAGGAGGGCGGTCACACAATGGAGAGGATTCTTGTGGCCGACCTTGTGATCAAGAGCCCCGGCATCCCCGAGAAGGCTCCCGTAGTGGTGGCTCTCAGGGAGAAGGGTGTGAAGATTGTGAGCGAGATTGAGTTTGCCCGCCCATTCAGCAAGGGCAAGACCATCTGCATTACGGGCTCCAATGGTAAGACTACGACCACGACACTCATCCATCGCATCCTCTCGGATGCAGGCTTGGATGTGGCTGTGGGTGGCAACATTGGAGAGAGCTACGCACTGACGGTGGCAAAGAACGATAGGGAGTGGTATGTTTTGGAACTCAGCAGTTTCCAGCTCGACGGTTGCTACGACTTCCGCGCCGATGTGGGCATACTCACAAACATAACCCCCGACCACCTCGACCGCTATGGTTATGTTTTCCAGAACTATGTGGATAGCAAGATGCGCATCCTCCAAAACCAAACCCCCGAGAGCCACTTCATCTACTCCGAGGACGACAAGGTTATCCTTGCGGAGGTGGCAAAACTCTGCCCCGTAGCGGAGTGTCACCCCTTCGGCAAAGGGAAGATTGAGGGCTCGGTGGCCCGCGTAGAGTTGGGCGGAAGGAGCGTGGAGATAGACCTCGACAGGTTCCCAATCAAGGGACTCCATAACGCCTATAACGCAATGGCGGCAGCCCTTGCTGCTTTGGCTGCGGGTGTGGGCAAGGAGCAAATCCTGGAAACACTCTACTCGTTTGAGGGTGTTGAGCACCGCTTGGAGAGGGTGTGTGAGATTGATGGCGTGGAGTGGATAAACGACTCGAAGGCCACCAATGTCGACTCGGTGTGGTACGCTTTGGAGAGTATGCGTCGCCCCACAGTGTGGATTGCAGGCGGTACGGACAAGGGCAACGACTACGAGCCCCTTATGGAGTTTGTGGGCAAGAAGGTGAAGGCACTTGTGTGTATGGGAGTGAATAATGCCAAGTTGGTCGATAACTTCCGCGGATTGGTGCCCGTCTATGACACCCACTCGCTGGATGAGGCTGTGGAGGTGTGCCATCAGGTGGCACAGAGTGGCGATACGGTGCTGCTCTCACCTGCGTGTGCAAGCTTCGACCTGTTCCGCAACTACGAGGAGCGAGGAAAGCTCTTCAAGGAGAGGGTTTTGGAAATTCAAAATTCAAAATTCAAAATTCAAAATTAATATGGCTGGGACGAAGGATAGCGGACAGAATAGCCTAACAGCACGCATATTTGCGGGCGACAAGGTTATGTGGGTGGTGATGGTCATCCTGCTGGTCTATTCGCTCTTTGTGGTCTACTCCACCACCGCCTATGATGTGGCTATGAGTGCCAGTCAGGAGCTGATAAAGCAGATACTTTTCATCTGCATCGGTATGACGGGCTTCTATGTGGCACAGTCATACAGCATCAAGACCTACAAACGCATAACCGTTCCCTTTCTGCTCTTTGCGTTGGTGCTCACCCTGATAATGATTTTTGCCCACGGAGGTAGCGGTGCTGCACGCTCGCTGAACATCTTGGGCTTTGAGTTCCAACCCTTCGAGTTTCTGAAATTTGCCATCATTATGAACCTTGCACGCCAACTCTCCACACGCCAAAAGCAGATGGAGAGCTTGCGCATAATGCCAAGTTTCCGCATAGCCGATTGGAGAGAGGACAAAGAGAGCCAACTCGAAATTCTCCGCACCCAGACACTACCCCTCCTCGGCCCTATCGCCTTGTGCTGTGTGCTGACCGTCAAGTTCAGCAACTCCACCACACTGATTATTGCCGCTTCGTGCTTGGCTATGATGTTCCTGAGTAGGGTACACAAGAGCGACTTGGGGAAGATTATCCTTGTGGGAGTGGTTGTTGGTGGTGCAGCCATCCTCGCCTATGGCGTGGAGGGTGGCCGTATGGGTACCCTCGGAGGCAGGGTGTCGGCTTGGACTCCCAATGTGATAACCAAATCGGCAGATGTCGGCAGTGACGGCAAGGAGTACTACAAACGCCACAAACACCCCGATGGCTCACCCAAAGAGCACGACCAAACGCTCTATGCCAAGATGTCGATTGCTACGGGTGGTCTGGTGGGTAAGGGGCCCGGACAGAGTACTAACCGCTATCTGGCAGAGGCGGATAAGGATATGGCCTACGCCTTTCTGATTGAGGAGTACGGATTGCTTTTTGGTGGTTTGGTGATGCTCTTTGCCTTCCTTGTGATGTTCTACCGCTCGATGGTTATCTTCCTCAAATGTGGTACAGCATTTCCGGGATTGCTGGTGCTGGGTATCGGTACAGTCATCGTCTTGCAAGCCTTCCTGCATATGCTGGTGAGCGTGTCGCTCTTCCCACTAACGGGACAGCAGCTGCCGATTGTGAGTAAGGGCGGTACCTCACTCGTGCTTACCCTCACGATGCTCGGTATGCTGATGGGTGTGAGCGCAAAGACGGAGGAGAATTGAGAATTGAAAATTGAAAATTGAAAATTCAACTCTTCGGATAGCGAGCGTAACGCGGTAGGTTAGGTGCCTACACAAAAAGAACAAACAACCCATCGGATAGCGAGCATAACGCAGTAGGTGCCCGCGAGAAGCAGTCGAACTATGAAACAAAACAACTTTAAGAGTGCTTATCGCGGAGCAAATACAAGGCTTGCGAAGCGCGAAAAACCGCAGTTTGCTGTGTGCAAATGAGGATTTTGAGCGCGAGCGTAACGCAGTAGATGCCCGCGAGAAGCAGTCGAACAACGCAACGAAAAACAACTTTAAGAGTGCTTATCGCGGCGCAAATACAAGGCTTGCGAAGCGCGAAAAACCGCAGTTTGCTGGGTGCAAATGAGGATTTTGAGCGCGAGCGTAACGCGGTAGGTTAGGTGCCTACACAAAAAGAACAAACAACCCATCGGGTACGCTATATGAGGCGAGTTCAAGGCTTGGTTTTGATTTGACACCGCAGTTTACCGAGCGTAAATGAGGATGTCAAATCAAAAGCGTAACGAAGAAATCGCCCATAGAGCGTGGCCGAACAACGCAACGAAACAACTTTAAGAGTGCTTATCGCGGAGCAAATACAAGGCTTGCGAAGCGCGAAAAACCGCAGTTTGCTGGGTGCAAATGAGGATTTTGAGCGCGAGCGTAACGCAGTAGGTGCCCGCGAGAAGCAGTCGAACAACGAGATAGGTATGGATAGAACATATAAAATAGTATTGAGTGGCGGTGGAACGGGGGGGCATATCTACCCTGCTGTGGCAACCGCAGAGGCACTCAAAAGGTTGCTCGGAGAGAGAGTAGAGTTGCTCTTTGTGGGTGCCGAGGGTAAGATGGAGATGGAGAAGATTCCTGCACTCGGCTACAAGATTGTGGGACTCCCCATTGCGGGCCTGCAACGTAGGCTCACCCTCGCAAACCTCCTTGTACCCTTCAAAGTAGTGAGGAGTATGTGGTTGGCACGCAAGACATTGAGGGAGTTTGGTGCCGATATGGCCATAGGGTTTGGTGGCTATGCGAGTGCCCCCGTATTGAAGGCGGCACAGAGGATGGGTATCCCCACAATTATTCAGGAGCAGAACTCATTTGCAGGGGTGACAAACAAACTGCTGGCCGAGAAGGCACACCGCATCTGCGTGGCCTACGATGGTATGGAGCGATTCTTCCCCAGTGAGAAGATTGTCCATACGGGCAACCCATTGAGGGGTAGTTTTGGTGGTGCAGTAGATCACTCGGCGGCCCTCGCCCACTTCGGGCTCTCGGGCACCAAACCCGTAGTGCTGATAGTGGGTGGCTCGCTCGGCTCGCGCACAATGAACGATATGATGAAGGCCCACCTCGACCGCATTGTGAGCGAGGGCAAGGTGGAGGTCATCTGGCAGAATGGTAAGTACTACAACAAGGAGATGGAGGAGTTCTGCAAAGGGCGCAATATGGCGGGCATTTGGAGGGGTGCCTTCATTGACCGTATGGAGTACGCCTATGAGGCCGCAACGGTGGTGGTATCGAGAAGTGGAGCCTGCTCGGTGAGCGAGCTCTGCTTGGTGGGCAAACCCACGCTCTTCATCCCCTCCCCCAATGTTGCCGAAGACCACCAGACACACAATGCTATGGCTCTGGTGAGGAAGGGGGCCGCGGAGATTGTGAGGGATGCAGAGGCCACGGCCAAGACATTTGAGGTTGTGGAGGCTATGGTGAAGGATAGTGCAAGGCTCTCTGCGCTCTCCCAGAATATCCTCGCGCTTGCCATCCCCGACTCGGCAGAGAGAGTAGCAAAAATCGCAATTGAGGAATTGAGAATTGAGAATTGAGAATTCAACTCTTCGGATAGCGAGCGTAACGCAGTAGATGCCCGCGAGAAGCAGTCGAACAAACGTAATTGAGTTTATGAAGAGAAACATATATTTTGTAGGCATTGGAGGAATTGGTATGAGTGCCATTGCACGCTACTTTCTGCACGAGGGAAGGCGCGTGGCAGGCTACGACCGCACCCCCTCTCCACTTACGGCAGAGCTCGAAAAAGAGGGTGCCGAGATACACTATGAGGATAGCGTGGAGCTCATTGGCGAGGAGTGGCTAAACCCCGCGGAGACGCTCGTAATCTACACGCCCGCGATTCCTGCCGACCACTCGGAGCTCACCTTCTTCCGCGAGGGTGGCTTTGAGGTTGTCAAGCGTTCCGAGGTGCTTGGGCACCTTACGGCCGGCAAGACCACAACCGCCATTGCCGGCACCCACGGCAAGACCACAACTACCACCCTCACAGCGTGGCTCACACTCTGCGCTACGGGAGGTGGCAACGCCTTTTTGGGCGGCATTTCGCGCAACTTGGGCAGCAACCTTCTGCTCGGCAGTGGCCAGAGGATGGCTGTGGAGGCCGACGAGTTCGACCGCTCGTTCCTGCGCCTTACCCCCACCATCGCCGTGGTGACAAGCACCGATGCCGACCACCTCGACATCTACGGCACCCACGAGGAGCTGCGCCGAGCCTTCGGGCAGTTTGTTGAGCGCATCACGGAGGGTGGCACACTCATCAAACACTATGGACTCGAAATTGAGCACAACAATAGGAGCATCCGCGAATACACCTACTCTCTGCGCGACGAAGAGGCTGACTTTCACACTGCCAATATGCGCCCCGTGGGGGATGGAACTTTCCGCTTCGATGTGGTCTGCCCCGACAGGGTGATTGAGGGTTGCAGACTTGGCATTGGTGGCGAGATAAATGTGGAGAATGCCGTTGCGGCTATTGCTGCAATCTGGGCGGCGGGCGACTTCAACGAGGAGGGCTTGAAGAGTGGCTTGGAGCGTTTCGAGGGTGTAAAACGCAGATTTGAGACCTACATCAACACCCCCAAGAAGGTCTATATTGACGACTACGCCCACCACCCAGAGGAGCTCTCGGCAGCCATCCGCTCCATTCGCGGTATGTTCCCCGAGCGTCACCTCACGGTAGCCTTTCAGCCCCACCTCTACACCCGCACAAGGGATTTTGCGGGGGAATTTAGTAGGGCTCTTTCGATGGCCGACAGGGTGCTATTGCTCCCCATCTACCCCGCCCGTGAGTTGCCCATCGAGGGCGTTACGAGCCAGATGTTGATGGCGGATATTACGTCCCCCTGCGAGATTGTCGAAAAGAGTATGCTCGCCGAGAGGATTGGCGAATTAGCGACCGATGTAGTTGTCACCTTTGGTGCGGGCGACATCGACCGCGAGTGCGAAAAAATCGCAAGAGAATTGAAAATTGAAAATTGAAAATCTTGCGCCCGTTGGCGCACCTTAATTTTCCATTCTCCATTTTCAATTATCAATTATTTAACTCCTCGGGCACATAGTGCCCGCAACATTAGACGTTAGACATTAGACGTTAGACCAGCAAAGAAGGATGAAAAAAACTTGGAAAATAGTTGGCACAACGATATTTTGGTGCTTGGTGGTGGCGTTTTTCGTTGCCGCAGCCATTCTGCGTAACCAAAAGGAGAGGGAGAGAAGAGTTGAGAGGGTGGAGATTGTTGTTAAGGATGGCGACAAGAGAAACTTCATAACACCCGAAACGGCTCTCGAACTCATCGACAAAGAGGGGCTGAATCCCATTGGTAAGAGCCTCGACAGCATAGACCTCGCCCGCATCAACCACGCAGTGGAGGAGTATTGTTTCACGGCCAAAGCTATCACCTATGTCGATTACGAGGGCACCCTCACCGTGGAGCTCACCCAGCGAGAGCCCATTGTGCGCATCTGCACAGAGGCAGGACACGATTTCTACCTCACCCGAGGGCTCTATGTTCTGCCCGTAAAGCAGGGGGCGAGCCTCAACCTTCCCATCGTTACGGGTAATGTGGTTTTCCCCTTTGGTAGGAGCTTCGAGGGCTCACTGCGCGAGTGGCTCACCGGGGGTGAAAAAAAATATATAGAAAATTATAATTTTCTATGCAAACTCACTAATTTTGTAACTTTCTCCGAGAAGGATGAGTGGTTGAAGGGACGCATTGTCCAAATCAACCTCACCACACCCACCGCCAAAGGTGATAAAGAGGCTTTCCAAGAGCCTCTGGTTGAGTTAATTCCCGCCGATGGAGGGTATATTGTGGAACTCGGCTCGTTGGATAATTTGGAGGAGAAGATTGAACGTTGGCGCACCTTTGTAGAGGCAAGGGTTGTCGATATGGAGGGCGGAAGGCTCAATGTTCAGTACGACAAGCAGGCTCTTTGGAAGGCTCCAAAGGCCGAAGAAAATGGGAAAAATAGGAACAAAAAAAGATAAAAAACAGCAGAGCGTTTAGGTATTATGGATCAGCACTTGATTTCAGTAGATTTGGGCGGCAGCAAGGTGACTGTCGCACTCGGCAGACTCTCCCACAATGGCGAAACAGTCGTTGTTGATGCAGTGAGCAAACCTATGGACGGCTTCACCCGCGGTGAGGTCACCAACATCGAACACGTCACTTCGGCAATCCGTGATGCGGTTGCCGAACTCGAATCGCGTCAGGGCGTGAAGGCAAACGATGTGTGGGTGAGCGTATCGGGCAGACACATTGTGTCGGCCGACAACTCGGGCTTTGTCTATGTTGGAGGTGCCGATGGCGAGATTACCGAGAGGGATGTGGAGAAGTTGCACGAGAATATGAACAACGTGCAAGCTCCCGATGGTAAGGTTATCCTCTCGCGCATTCCCCAGAACTATAAGGTGGATGCCAACGAAACCCTCGGCTCACCGGTGGGTAGGTTTGGTCGCAGACTCGAAACAACTTTCAGCTTTGTATTGGCCGGCAAGGTCGCATTGGAGCGCATCAGCAAGGCCTTCCAGAGGGCCGGTGTAGAGAGTACCCACTACATTGCCGGAGCTATGGCAAGTGCTGAGGTCGTTGCCGCCGAGGAGGAGAAGGAGTCGGGCGTGATTGTTATCGACCTGGGTGCCGCCTCCACCGACCTGTGCATCATCCAGAACAAGATTGTCCGCTATGTGGCATCTATTCCCGTTGGCTCCTCGGCCATCAACAACGACATACGCTCTACGGCCATACCTGTGGGTATGATTGAGAAACTGAAAACCAAGTGTGGCTATGCGACAACAAGTGCCATTCCCGCCGACAAACTCAACTCTTCGGTGAGAATCAACACCCACTCGCCCCACCAGAAACACAAGGAGATTACCTACCGCGACCTAACAACCATCATCGAGGCAAGATTGCTCGACATTATCGAATTTGTCAATAGCGAGATTCGTGCTTCGGGCTACCATAACCGCCTGCCCGCAGGTATTGTCCTCACAGGTGGTGGCTCACAGCTCTCGGGTGTGGATATTCTCTTCAAGGAGCGTACCGGTTACGATGTAAGGCTCGGAGCTGCCGAGGGTGACATCTCGGTGGATAGTATGGATGGCACCTCGGCCCCCGAACTTGCCACTGCCATCGGTCTGCTCTCGCTCGGCATCAAGGAGAGTGGCATTGCCCCCAGCAATCCCACCCCCAAAGTGGTGGAGAGGGTTGCGGAGCCTACCGCCCAGCCCGAGGTTACAAAACAGGAGGAGAGCGCGACCGACACCCCCAAAGAGGAGCCCGCAGAGAGCGACAAGAAGGGTGGCAAGAAGGGAGGCAACTTCTTCGGCAAGATGGCCCGATGGTTCAACGATGCGGTCTTCGGTGGCGATGTTGTAGATGATGAGATGCAATAGCCCCCACACACAAGAAGATTCGTTAGCAGTAGAGAATAGAAAATTATGAATAATTCCTTTTTAGACTCGATAATGGCACCCACCAAGAGCCATACAGACATTTTGGTGATGGGTGTGGGTGGTGCCGGTGGCAATGCCGTGAATCATATGTACGACTTGGGCATCAAGGATGTAACATTTATGATTTGCAACACCGACCGTCAGGCTTTGCAGAGTAGCCCCATTGAGAACAAGATACAACTCGGTAGTGGTCGAGGTGCAGGCAACAACCCCGAGAAGGGTAAGGCCCTCGCGCTGGAATCGCTCGACGATATTATGATTGAGTTGGAGAATAGCAAGGCGAAGATGATCTTCATCACCGCAGGTATGGGTGGTGGTACGGGTACGGGCGCAGCCCCCATCATCGCCAAGGCCGCCAAGTCGAAGGGTTTGCTGACCGTGGCAATCGTCACCCTTCCCTTCCGAGGAGAGGGCCCCACCCGTATGGGACAGGCCCTGAAAGGCTTGGAGGAGTTGGAGGCCAACACCGACTCGATGGTTGTGATTCACAACGACAACATCTCGAAGATTTATGGCTCACTGCCCGTTATGGAGGCCTTCCACAAGGCAGATGACGTGTTGGCGACGGCTGCCAAAGGTATTGCCGAGATGATTACCCGCACCGACTTCATCAATGTCGATTTGGAGGATGCCAAAACCACGATGACCAATAGCGGTATGGCAGTTATGGGCTCTTCGCGTGCGAGTGGCGAGAATAAGATTGACGTTGCGGTGAGCGAGGCCCTCTCCTCGCCCCTCTTGAACCAGCAGGATATTCGCGGTGCCCGCAAGATTCTCTTCAACCTCTCCTATGCCGACGACTCATCACTCACGATGGAGGAGGCCGTGAGGGTGCAAGACCTCATTCAGGCCCGCGCGAGCCTCTCGGCCGGAGGTGCCGAGGCCAACATCATCTGGGGTGCCGGCCCTTCGAGCGAGTTGAAGGATGGCGAGATTGAGCTCACGGTGGTGGCTACGGGCTTTGAGCCCATCGGCCGCAAGGAGCTCCACCCCATTGCCCCCGAAGAGAGCAAGAGAGTTGCCATCGAAGAGGAGGAGGAGAGTGCAGTGAAGTGGAACATCACGGAGAAATATAAAGATTTGGACAACCTCCTGCTCCAACCTGCCTACTTCCGCAGAGGCCTGCAACTAACCGGCAGTGCCCGACAGAAGAAGAGTTCGGTGGGCGAGATGATTGCCGAGGGTACTTCCACTGCGGAGAAGGCCCCCGTAGCAGAGGAGAGAACACTGTTTTAGTACCATTTTATAGATGTTGATTAACCGTTTTTTGGCGATTGTTAGCTTCAATCCCTTTGATTGGGGGTTGATGTGGAATATTGTGCTTGTTGTCTTGCTTTTGGGTTGCTCGGCCCTGATGTCGGGCTCCGAGACCGCGCTCTTTTCGCTCTCGCCAAGTGCCATCGACCGCATACGCAAACACCCCTCAGCTGTTGGCAGAGCTATTATGAACTTGCTCTCCGACCAAGACAGGCTTTTGGCAACAATCCTGATTGCCAACAACTTGGTCAATATTTTCATCATCGCTTTGTGTAACAACCTGATTGATAATATCGCCATTTTCCACTCGGTGGGCTGGGAGTTTGCCATCAAGACGGTGGCCGTAACATTCATTTTGTTGCTCTTTGGCGAGATTATCCCCAAGGTCTATGCGAGCTACAATCCTACGGGCTTTTCGCACATAATCGCCCTTCCTCTTCAACTCATATCGCGTGTGCTCAAACCCCTCTCGTTTGTGTTGGTGAAGTACTCCGATGCCATCCAAAACAGGGGTATCGTTCAGCCCGAAAACATCTCTATGGAGGAGTTGGAGAATGCTTTGGAGATTACCGAAAACCCAAGCCAAACAGAGAAAGAGATGCTCTCGGGCATTGTGCAGTTTGCTTCGACGGAGGTGGAGGAGATTATGCACCCAAGGCTGGAGATTGTCGCCATTGACGAGGAGGAGAACTTCGACGAGGTGCGAAGGGTTATCAACGAGAGTGGCTACTCGCGCATTCCTGTCTATAAGGGGAGCATCGACCATATTGTCGGTATGCTCTACATCAAGGATATGTTGCGCTATGTGGGCAAGGATAGCGACTTCGAGTGGAACAAGCACCTCAGGCCCGCATTCTACACCCCCGAACACAAGAAGATTAACGAACTCTTGGAGGAGTTCCAAACCCAGAAAGTACACATTGCCATCGTGGTTGATGAGTATGGCTCCACGCTCGGTTTGGTGTCGTTGGAGGATATATTGGAGGAGATTGTGGGCGAGATTAGCGACGAGAGTGACGCGCCCGAAGAGGTGCTCTACAAGGAGCTCTCGGCAGGTGTCTATCTCTTTGAGGGCAAGGCCAACGTGGGTATCTTGGAGGAGGTTTTGGAGTTCTCGGAGGGTACCTTCGACGATGTGAGAGGTGAGGCTGAGACGGTGGCGGGTATGATGCTCGAAACTAAACGCGAATTCCTCAAAAAAGGCGACAAGATGGTCTTCCACGGGGTTAGACTCACCGTTATGAAGGTTGTGGGCCACCACGCTGAGGAGATTAAAGTCGAAAAACTATAACCCCCAACCGACAATTACCCCTATGAAAATTCACAAACAGATAGACCTACCCCGAGGAAGGATTCTCATCGCCCGTGTAGAGCCCCAGGCGGAGAACTCCCCACTCTTGACCGATGAAGACCGCGAACACCTTGCGACACTCTCGGCCCCTGCTCGCAGAGCACAGTGGAGCTCTTGCAGGGAGATTCTGCGTGCCGAATTGGGCTGTGAGGCGGGATTGAGGTATGCTACATCGGGAGCACTTATTCTCACCCATCCCGTTGGTGGGGTGAGCTATGTGAGCATTTCGCACTCAGATGAGTGGGTGGCAGTGATGCTCTCCGAGAAGCGTTGCGGTGTGGATATAGAGTCGCTCGGCAGGAACTTTTCGAGGGTGGCTTCGAGATATATCTCCCACGAGGAGAGGGACAGGTTTGAATCGCAGGTGGGTGCCGACTTTGAGGCCATAATGTGGAGTGCCGAGGAGGCCCTCTATAAGTATGGCAGCAATCCCGGGCTCGACTTCATTCAGGATATGGTCATCACAGGCTTCGATACCGAGCGCGGAGTAATCTCGGCGGAGCTCTACGGACTCACCACCCCACCCATCCATTACACACTCTTCGACGGGCAGGTACTCTGCTACCTCTCGGAGGAGAAATAATCAAAACGCCTATGAACGTGCGCATCAACGAGGCTTGGAAGGAGATACTCCAACCCGAATTCGACAAACCATACTTTGAGGCACTCGTTAACTTTGTGCGCTCGGAGTATGCCACCCACACAGTCTATCCAGCGGGTGGCAACATCTTCCGCGCACTGGACAAGTGCCCACCCGATAGGGTTAAGGTTGTAATCATCGGCCAAGACCCCTATCACGGCGAGGGACAAGCCAACGGATTGTGCTTTTCGGTGAACGATGGTGTGATGTTTCCCCCCTCACTGCGCAACATCTTCAAGGAGATAAATGCCGATCTCGGCAAACCCATACCAACGAGTGGCAATCTTGACCGCTGGGCCGAGCAGGGGGTGTTGCTGCTGAACGCCACCCTTACCGTGAGGGCCCACGAGGCGGCATCCCACGCCGGACACGGTTGGGAACAATTCACCGATGCGATTGTTGCCGCCCTCTCGGAGTTGAAAGAGGGAGTTGTCTATATGCTTTGGGGAGCCTACGCACAGAAGAAGGGTGCAAAGATTGACCCTTCGCGCAACCTCGTGCTCAAATGCGCCCACCCATCGCCCCTTTCGGCACACAACGGATTCTTTGGCTCGCGACACTTCTCGAAGGCCAATGGCTACCTCCAATCGCTCGGCAAAGAGGAGATTGATTGGTAGAGTTGAGAATTATTAAAGCCCTTAAAAACTCCTCGGGTACGCGGTGACCGCGACGTTGGACGTTGGACATTGGACGTTAGACAAAAATATATGACTTTTAAGATAACCATACTCGGAGCGGCAAGTGCCAAGCCTTCGGCCACAAGGCACCACACCTCGCAACTCGTCAATCACGCAGAGCAGTACTTCCTGATTGATGCAGGTGAGGGTGTGCAGAGCCGTATGATGAGGGCGGGGGTGAGCCCTATGAGACTCTCGGCCATCTTCATCTCCCACCTCCACGGCGACCACGTCTTCGGACTCTTTCCGTTGATTTCGAGCCTCGGACTGATGGGACGCAAGGTGCCCCTGCATATCTATGCGCCACGCCCCTTCGATGAGATTTTGGAGTACCACACCCGCTATTTCGACACCGCACTCCCCTATGAGGTTGTGTGGCACGAGGTGAAGACCACCGAACACTCGCTCCTCTTTGAGAACAATGTCTTGGAGGTGTGGAGTGTGCCCCTGCGCCACAGGGTACCCACTGCGGGTTTTCTCTTCCGCGAGAAGCCTGCGGGACTCAATGTGCGCAAAGAGGCAATCGAGGAGTATGGCTTGGGGGTTGCTCAAATCACAGCCGCCAAGAGGGGAGAGGATATAACCCTAACGGATGGCACCCTCGTTCCCAACACCTCTCTGACCTACACCCCCTGGGAGCCACGAAGCTATGCCTATTTGAGCGATACCAACTATTCGGGGAAGGCTGTGAGCCTTGTGCGAGGGGTGGATTTGCTCTATCACGAGGCCACATATGCCGACGATATGCGCAAGGATGCAAAGGAGCGAGGACACTCCACCACCCTACAAGCAGCAAAAGCTGCGGTGGAGAGCGGAGCGAAACGACTCCTCATCGGCCACTTCTCATCGCGCTACAAGGATGAGAGGGTACTTGTGGAGGAGTGTCGCACACTCTTTCCGGAGAGCTACATTGCCGAGGAGATGAAGAGTTTTGAGATTGAGATGAAAAAGCTGTAATAGCAATGAGGCGATACCTATTTATTATATTGTGCGCACTCGCACCCCTGACACTCCACGCACAGCGCGACCTCCACGACAGGGCGCGTTATGACCAGATGAACGAACAAGGGGTGTGGAGCGTTGGAATCTCAATGTCACCCGCTGTGGGTATGCGACACCCATTGAGCCCACTGTATGGTGGAGGGGGGATGTGCGCTACGGGAATTATGGGCTTCGGCATTGAGGGCGGATACTTCATTGCGGACAATATGCGCCTTACGGCCTCTTTGGAGTGGGCAAGCAACTCGATGGTCAATATTTTCTCCTTGGATGGCTACACCAAACAGTCGCAATTCCACCTCAATCTGGGTGGCCATTGGCATATAGGACGTTGGGATGTCGGTGGTGGTGTGATTGTGGGAAACACTACCTTTGATTACATTGCGGCCGACACCGAGCTGGGAGGGGCCAACGATGACCGCTACGGCAACCTCTCTTTCCGCGACCGACATACAACACTCGGACTCTCCTATGAGGCCGGTTGTATGATTTCGCCCTTCCTGCGCATTGGTGCCTACTTCCAACCTGCAATCGCCCTCGGAGCGGGATATAGCCACTCATTCGGTGCAAAGCTCACCATCTACCTACCCTTCATCAATGCGGTAGTCTGCAAGTAACATTTGGGGCTACAAATACAATCGCGGGTATCTTTTTCGATACCCGCGATTTTTGTGCAGTAGCGGCACTTTTGTGATGGTGGTGCTCCCCACCAAAAAACGCATAGAAGCAAAATAGTGCATATTGCAGAGGGATTTTTGTGCCCAAAAAAAGGAGCGAGTCCGCAGCCTACTTAGCGTAGGTGAGGAACTCGCTCTCTGAATTTTGGTGCAAAAAGCACCTGCAAGATGCACTATTTCTGGGCTGCTTCGAGTTTAGCCTTCAACTCTGCCAAGTCAGTCAAATCACCAAGGGTGGTCTTCTCAACCTGAGCGTTGATCTTCTTAACGGTCGATTTGGTAGCCTCAGCAGCAGCGCGACGCTCTGCTTTTGCGGCATTCTCCTCGGCACGTTTAGCCTCCTCGAATACGCGAGTGTGCGAAAGGCTGATGTGCTTGGTCACTTTCGAGAACTCGGTAACCTTGAAGGGAAGAACATCGCCAACCTTAGCGGTGGTGCCATCCTCTTTCACGATCTGTTTTGCAGGAGCAAAGCCCTCTACGTTCTCGCCAAGAGCAACAACTGCACCCTTGTCGTTCACCTCGGTAACTTTACCCTCGTGTACCGAATCAACTGCGAACTGAGCCTCAAACTCGTTCCAGGGGTTCTCCTCCAACTGTTTGTGGCCAAGGCTCAAACGACGGTTCTCTTTGTCGATACCGAGAACGATAACGTCGATGTCTGCGCCAAGCTGAGTGAGCTCTGCGGGGTGTTTGATCTTCTTGGTCCAGCTGAGATCGCTGATGTGTACAAGACCGTCGATACCCTCCGAAATCTCAACGAAGATACC
>JAZOTH010000005.1:0-38849 GCA_045657545.1 Tidjanibacter sp. | reverse complement strand
AAAAAACCCCCGGCAGAACTTTGTTCAGCGGGCTTTTCTGTGCCCAGGACAAGAGTCGAACTTGCACGGCCAAAACGGCCACTACCCCCTCAAAGTAGCGTGTCTACCAATTCCACCACCTGGGCTTAAAATAAGGAAATCAGGGTTTCGCCCCTCTTTCCTTCACTAACCTAAAACTACTAACCTAAATGAACCTTAAAACTTCGCCGCAAAGGTAAGTCGGAGTTTTTATTTCGCCAAATCTGCGGGGCAAATTTCACGATTAATTAACACTGCGCCCTACTTTCTCCGCGGAAAAGCCCACAAAAGTACATATAATTTTCAAACTGCCAAAAAAAAGTGGAGAAAAAATCGCAAAACGGCGTTTTTTTTCTAGGAGTTATAGGGTTGCTATGAGAACTAGGGAGTCTAGTGAGTCTAGTGAGTTTAGGGAACTCTCCTTACTTTCCCTAACTTCACTAAATTCCCTAACCTCCCTAATAAATCTTCGGGGGCTCCAAAAAATGGAGCCCCCGCGACGTTTGACCAGACTACGTCTGTTCTAAAATGCTCTCGCTCGGCATAGTCTGCAAGCAGTCTCTGCCCTCGCTTACTCGCATTTGCGACTTTCGACGTTAAACTTTATTAAATATCATCCGAGCGGAACTCGTAGCCGAGACGTTTGCCGGTTTGGAGTTTGGTATTCTCCTGGCGCGAGAGGAACTGCTCTGCGCTCACCTGCTTAACGGTATCGTAGGCGGGTACCAGCAGGTCGAAGCCGAGTGAGTAGAGGATTGCCCTTTCGAGGATTTCGAGGATGGCCTCGCGGCTAACACTCTCGCCACCAAACTCATCCACACGCCAGCGCTCCTGACGTTTGCCCTCCACGAAGAATTTGTTCTCGCGATTTACGAAGATGCGGCCAATCAGGTAGCCCTCATCCTCCTCGCGTTTGAACTTCATAGAGTCGGCCAGGAAGTTGTAGATGTTGATAACGCCACAATAGCTATTGTTGTGGTCGGCCTGAACGTAGGGATTCTGCCAGATGCGGTGCTCACGCTCGAAGTTGAAGACGTTGGTGTGCATCACAAAGACAAGCAGGTCGCCTGCGATTTGGATTTGCGCCTCGAATTTGCCCCTATCGCTGTACTCGATACGGATACGTTTGTCGATTTTCTCATCCATCTCTTCATCGAGTTCGGTGGAGAACTCGTGGATGGCCTCTTTGAGCTCATTGAAGAGCGCGTTGGTGTTGTCGAAAATCTGCTGTTTGAGTCCCGATTTGCTGACAAGGAGTTGTTTGATGTGTGCGCGTAAATCCGATTGTGATTCCATAGTTTTATTTTATTGTATAGTTTTTTCGCTATTCGATGAAGATGCGCTCACCGGCGATTACGGTGTGCGAGGTGCTGAGGTTATTGATTTTGCGCAGACGGCGCACCGATATGCCCAAAGTTTTGGCCACGCGCGAGAGGTTGTCGCCCTCGGTTGCGATGACATAACGCCTACCGCCCTCGGCATAGATACCATACTCACCAACGGTGGAGAGAGCTATGCGGTAGTTATCCACATCCACAGTGCGGGGTTTTTGGGGCTCCTCAACGGGGGTGTCGTTTTTCTCCTCTACCACCTCCTCAGCTACCTTCTCAACCTCCTCTTTTACAACCTCTTGTTGTGGTTCGGAGGGTTGCCAATCGGCCACCAGAGTGTTGTCGTATTGGTAGAGTTCGTAGTCCTCAATTATCTTTATGAGCAGTTCGGCATAGAGGGGGTTGGTCGCATATCCCGCCTTTTTGAGTCCGTGTGCCCAAGCCTTGTAATCTTTGGGATCGAGGTCGAAGAGTGGGCGGTACCACTTGCGCTCCAAGAGAATCAGCGAGTGGTCGATGTAGCTCTCCTCGGGTGATGAGTAGGCGCGGAAGCACTCCTGCAAAGCGTCGTCGTCGTGACGCACCGAGGGGCCGTCCCACCCCGAACCGCACTTTATGCCGAAGTGGTTGTTGGCCTCACGCGCCAGACGGCTGTTGCCGTTGCCCGACTCCAAGAGTCCCTGTGCGAGGGTGATACTTGCGGGGATGCCATAGAGGGTTTGCTGCTCCACGGCAAGGGGTGCGTAATGCTCGATGTACTCTGCGCGAGTCATCGTCTGTTGTGCGTGTGCTTCGAGCGAAGCCACCGCAAGCATTGCAACCAATACTATCTGCCTCAAAGTTTTCATTCCCTCTCTCTTGCTTGTAAAGATTAAAGCACAAAGATAGATATTTTTTGGATACTCGTTTCAATAGCGGTTAATTTTCGTACCTTTGTGGCATAATTATTCACTTTGTGCACAGATGCTCACGACCAACATCCGACATATTCTTGTCATCCGCCTCGGCTCATTGTCGAGTGTGGCGATGTGTGTACACGCCTTGCGCGGACTTGTGCGCGACTTCCCCGAGGTGAAAATCACCGTTCTGACACTTTCGCACTATGAGCCTCTGTTTCGAGGTGTCCGTGGGCTTGAATTTCTCTTTGCCGATGATGCGCGATATGGTGGGCATTGGGGGCGTTTCAGGCTCTGGCGAGCAGTTCAAAGGCTCGGAGTGGATGCCATTGCCGACCTTACGAACACCCCATTTTCGAGGGCTCTTTCGTTTGGTTTCACACCGTGGCGAAGAAAGGTCGCAAGGCTGCAAGGACAACGCCTCGAAGGTAAGGCCCTGACGCGAAAATATCGCAAGGTTATGGTGCAACTTCCCACCCTTGCAAGCCGCTCGCGCGAGGTCTTTGGCTCACTCGGACTCCCCTTCTGTATGCCCGCTCCCGTAAAACACACTAAGGGTGCGCAACTTCCTAATATTGTGGAGATTCTGGCAGGAGAAAAGAGTGCCAATTGGGTTGGCATTGCCCCTCTTTCCAACCGCCACGGCACCTGCTATCCTCTGCCCAAAGCGGCGGAGTTGGTGGGGCTTTTGGCGGGCCGCTATCAAAGGGTGTTTATCTTCGGAGAGGGACTCTATCAAAGGCAATTTTGCGAGGGTATGCAGAGTCTCTATGGGAATGTTGTTTCGGTGGCCGGCCGACTCTCGCTTGCCGAGCAGATGGATGTGCTCTCGGTGCTCGATGCGGTGGTAAGTGTCGATGGCGAGGTGCTGCGCTTGGCATCACTCGTGGGTACTCCTGTAATCTCCATTTGGGGTGCAACTCACCCCTATCTCGAATCGAGTGGCTATGGTCAAGACCCGCGCAATGCACTCCAAAAGGAGCTTCCCTGCCGCCCCTGCTCTACGGATGGTCGCCATCGTTGCCTGACGGGGGACTATCAGTGTATGAACTCCATTACCCCCGAAGAGATTTTCCGAAGGGTTAAGAGTGTGACGGGCCGAAATTAGTTGCAAGCCCGAAAACTTCCGAGAGCGTAGGACTCTCACCATAACCTCCCTAATAAAATCATCGGGGCGCACCGTTTGGTGCGCCCCGCGACGTTAGATGTTAGGCGTTGGACTAAAAACTCTGCAATACGCACCCCTCCATTTCGACCTCTGCATTGGTGATGTCGGTGGCGGTGTGGGTGTAGAAGAATACCGAGTTTTCAATCTTAATATCATAGACTGCACGCAGGGCGGGCAGACCGTGGGCCTTGATGGCGGTGTGAGTACCCCTTACGACAACGTCCGAGATGTGGATGTCGCAGAAATTGGGGGCGTAGGGTGCAACTTTGAGCATCTCGCTCTCATCCTTCACATCAATGCCGACTCCGCGGTTTTGGTAGGTACATTCAAAGACGATAGCTTGGTCTTTGATGTCGGTCATTTGGATGTTGTAGATGTAGATGTTTTCGCACACACCTCCGCGACCAATGCCGCTCTTGAAACGTAGGCCTGTGTCGGTGCCCGAGAAGAGGTTGTTGCGCACCACGATGTTGCGCATACCGCCCGAGAATTCGGAGCCAATTACGAAGCCTCCGTGGGCGTGAAAAACGGTGTTGTTTTCGATGAGAATATTCTCGCAGGGGCCATACTCTTCACCCTTCTTTCCTGCGCCGGCCTTCATACAGATACCGTCGTCGCCTGCATCGACTATACAATTAACAACCAATGCGTTACGACAGCTACTCAAATCAATCGCATCACCGTTTTGTGCGTTCCACGGACAGCGCACCATAATGCCGTCAATGATGACATTTTTGCATCGTGTGGGGATGATGTGGAACTTTGCAGCGTTTTGCAGTGTTACGCCCGCGACGTAGATGTTTTCGCAGTCGGTAAAACGTATCATATGGGTGCGCATCTTCTCCTGCTCGGCATAGGTGTCGGCGATGTTGGGATAGTGGGTGAGGTTGAAGGGATACCACAACATTCCGTCATCGGTTATGGTGCCACCCATACGGTTGAAAACTTTCCACTCCTCGTCGCTCACCTTGTTGCGCTTTACGGGTCGCCAATAGGCACCGTTGCCGTCAATCACACCCTCTCCCGTAATGGAGATGTTTTTGCGTTTGCTGGCGGAGATGAAGGTCGCGGTTTTGCCATCTTTCAGGTGGTCGCGCTTGTCGGGTGAGGCGAGGATGATTGCCCCACGCTCCAAGTGAAGGTCAATGTTGTCTTTCAATGAGATGAGCCCCGAGAGCCAGATGCCTGCGGGAACTACGAGGTGGCCTCCGCCCCTCTTTTCGAGGGCGCTGATGGCCTTGCGGAAAGCCTCGGTGTTGAGCGTCAGGCCGTCACCCACGGCACCAAACTCTGTCAGGAGGACGGTGTTGTCGGGAATCTCGGCAAGAGTGGGGGTGGGCATCTCTACGGGGAGATTGGTGTAGTACCTCTCGTAGCCATCGGCAAAGACGAGGGTGAGGCCGGCAAGGAGTGCTACGGCCAAAGTGGTCAGTCGTTTCATAGTTGTCAAAGCGGTGTTTGTTTCTCTACAAAATTACAACTTTGCCCCCAAAATTCAAAATCTCCACCCGAGGAGTGTCAAAAAATCATAGATTTTTGAATAAACATCACACTTTGGGTGATAATTTTCAATCCTCAATTTTCAATTCTCAATTCTCCGTTGTATTTTTGTAGGTTAAATAGAATGTAATAGTATGGAAAATCGAAATATCATAGATTATAACGCAAATTCACAGACCAATCCTGAGTGTGTGCCCGAGAGTCGCAGGTGTGAGCTTTCGCTCGGACACGGCTGTGAGTTCTGCCCCAAGGATGGCGAACTTTCGGCTGAGGCACGCCCCGGATGCTATAAGCTCCACGAGACGGATTGGCTCTCGGAGTATCCCAACAACCTCCCCGACGAGATTGTGGAGGTGAGGTTCAAAAATACCCACCGTGGCTACTATGCCAACGTGAATAACCTCCCCCTCGCTATTGGTGACATTGTGGCTGTTGAGGCTTCGCCCGGTCACGATATCGGTATCGTGTCGCTTACGGGCGATATGGTGGCCCGCCAGATGCGTCGCGTGGGTTTCAACCCCCACAATGGCGAGTTCCGCAAGGTCTATCGCAAGGCACGTCCCTACGACATTGAGAAGTGGCACGAGGCGGTGGCAAGGGAGCACGAGGTTATGATTCGCTCGCGTCAGATTGCAGCCGATATGAAGCTCGATATGAAGATTGGCGATGTGGAGTTTCAGGGCGATGGCATCAAGGCCATCTTCTACTACATTGCCGATGAGAGGGTGGATTTCCGCGAACTCATCAAGGTCTTTGCCGACCAATTCCGCATCCGCATCGAGATGAAGCAGATTGGTGCGCGTCAGGAGGCGGGCCGAATTGGAGGTTTGGGAGCTTGTGGTCGTCAGCTCTGCTGCGCATCGTGGATTAGCTCCTTCAACTCCGTGACGACGGGTGCAGCTCGCACGCAGGAGCTCTCGCTCAACCCCCAGAAGTTGGCAGGACAGTGTAGCAAACTCAAATGCTGCCTCTCCTATGAGCTCGACTGCTATGCCGACGCACGCAAGGAGTTCCCCCGTCTGAATGGCCCCTTGCAGGCTTTGGATGCCGACTATTTCCACGTTAAGAGCGACATCTTGGCCCGCACGATGAGTTTCAGCACCGCACCCAACTCTATGGCAGGTCTTGTAACCTTGTCGGTGGGTAGGGTGAAGGAGATTTTGAGGCTCAATGCCGAGGGTAAGAAGCCCGAGAAGATTACCTCCGATACGGTTGTGGATATGACCACCGAGGAGCCAACCTATATCAACGTCATCGGTGAGGATAGTATCACCCGCTTCGATAAGTCGAAGAAGAAAAAACGCAAGAAATCCAAAGGCGGACAGGGTGGCGCACAAGGTGGTGGCCAGAATAGCAATAGGCCCAAAGAGCAACAGCCCAAAGAGGCTAAAAAAGAGAATACTCAGCCCAAGGAGAACACTCAGCCCAAACCCGCTGATGAGCACAACGAAGGTGAGCGCAAGGGTGGTGAGCAGAGGAGTGGTCGTGGTCGCAACAACCACGGAAGGAACAATCGAGGCAGGAATCACAACAACCGTCGCCCCGAGCAGAAGAGTGAAAATAAGGGCGAGTAGAGTCTGTGCGTAGAGATGCGTAGGTGGTTGGTAATAGTGGCTTTGGCGGTGTTGGTCGGCTCGTGCACGGAACGCCCCATTGGTGCGGCGGTGGTTGATACTCCGCGTGGCAGGTGGCACTCGGGAGAGAGTGTCGAGGTGTGCTACGACAACCGCGATACCCTTGCGCTCTACGACTTGGCAGTGGTTGTTCGTGGGCAGGCAAGTGCCGCACAGGAGGTGATGCCACTGCGTGTCAGGTGCACAAGTCCCTCGGGTGTGACCTTCGAGAGTGGGGTGGTAATCCTCCCCGAAGAGCGTCACGGAGGGGGCTCCTTTGCCGAGAGCGAGGGTGTGTGGATTCGGGATGCACGGCTGGCCGAAAATGGCGAATACCGCTTTGTCTTCACCCCCGAGCGTGACCTTGCGGGCGTGTGGAGCGTTGGGATGAAAATTCAAAAGTGAATTTGAGCAGAGAATAGATATGGCGATACAAGGTATCGCATAAAAGTTTTTGGGCGACTTTTTACAAAAAGTCGCAAGGAAAATGGGAAAAGACAAAATAAGGAGATTTAGTGAGAATTTGACCTTCAAGTGTATGGTTCAGCCCGCATTTGAGGAGGTCTTTGAGGTGGAACACCCAATAAAGGGCAAGTGGGGCGAGTTTTTTGGCAACGATAACCCCATTGTGTTGGAGCTCGGTTGCGGTAGGGGCGAATATACTGTGGCCCTTGCCGAGAGGAATCCAGACAAGAACTTCATAGGCGTGGATATTAAGGGTGCGAGGATGTGGCGTGGTGCCAAGACCGTCACCGAGCGTGGTATCCCCAATGCGGGATTCTTGCGCACAAGGATTGAGTTTATCTCGTCGCTCTTTGCAGAGGGCGAGGTGAGCGAGATTTGGATTACCTTCCCCGACCCACAGATGCCCAAGCAGAGGGCTAAACACCGCCTTACGGGCCCACTCTTTTTGGCTCGCTATGCGAAGATTTTGAAGGAGGGAGGTATGATTAACCTCAAAACCGACTCGCAGTTCCTGCACGAATACACCAAAGAGGTTATCGCACAGAACGTTCTCCCCGTAGAGGTTGCCAACAACGACATCTACGGCACAGGTTATGCCGATGAGACACTCTCGGTGAAGACCGCCTATGAGAGCAAATTCTTGGCACAGGGTATGCCCATCACCTACTTGCGATTCTCATTGGGTGGCAAGAGGGAGTTTTGCGACATAACGGAGGATGTGGAGAACAAACTCCAAGAGCTTCGCCCCGATAGGGCCGACAATTAAACCGAAAATAGAGAACTATGAATATACGAATTGGTGTGACTCTTGGTGACCCATCGGGTGTGGGTGCCGAGACTATCATAAAGATTTTCCGCGACCAGAGGATGCACGAGATGGCAACTTTTGTGCTCTATGGTGCCTCGAAGGCTATGAGTTTCTACCGCTCAAAGGTGGAGGATGCCGAGGGTGTGAACTACACTCTTGTGGGCTCGGCTGCGGAGGCACACGAGGGCAAGTTGAACCTTGTGGAGTGTGGCAAGGGGGATATGCGTATTACCCCCGGTGAGCCTTCGGCAGAGGCCGGTGCGGTGGCTGTGGAGTCGCTGCGCAGGGCTGTGGAGGATATGAAGGAGGGCGATATCGACGTTCTGGTCACCGCCCCTGTGAATAAAAACTCTATGGACTTGGCAGGCTTTGGTGCTGTGGGACACACCGAATTCCTCGCAAGGGAGTTCGGAGGCGAGCCCCTGATGCTGATGTGTAGCGAGGTTATGAAGGTGGGCTTGGCAACCATCCACCTACCCGTTTCAGAGGTTGCGGGTGCGCTCTCGAAGGAGCTTATCGTAAAACGCATTGGACAGCTCAATGGCTCGTTGAAGAGCGACTTTGGAGTGAGGGCTCCGAGGATTGCGGTGTTGGCCCTCAATCCCCACGCGGGAGATGGTGGCCTGCTGGGCAAGGAGGAGCAGGAGATTATCGCTCCCGCCATCAAGGAGGCCTATGAGGGTGGCGTGCTGGCCTTTGGCCCCTTTGCAGCCGATGGTTTCTTCGCTGCGGGCACCTTCAAGAAGTACGACGCAGTGCTGGCAATGTACCACGATCAGGGCTTGACTCCCTTCAAAACCCTTACCCCCTATGGTGTGAATGTCACCACTTCGCTGGATATTGTGCGCACCTCGCCCGACCACGGTGTGGGCTACGATATTGCAGGCAAGGGTGTGGCCGATGAGAGCTCTATGCGCAACGCTATCTATATGGCTATGGATATCTACCGCTCGCGCGAGAGGGAGGAGGAGTATGCCGCCAACCCTCTGCCTCACATTGTGCGTGAGAGGGGTGGCCGCGATAGGGATGCAAAAGATATTAAGGAATTGAGAATTGAGAATTGAAAATGGAGAATTGACGAAAAAATGCTTTTTTCGTCTAAAATGCTCACGCTCGGCAGAGAAAACAAGTTTTCTCTACTCTCGCTTAATCGCATTTGCGAGGATTGAGGTGCGCCTTCGGTGCAGAGGTTTATTAAGGGCTTTAATGTCCCTAACCTCCCTAAATTCCCTAACCTCCCTAATAGGGTAGTGCATAGGCTACACTAAAAGTTTTTGGTGCAGCTTTTTACAAAAAGGTGCCGTAACGGCACTCTTGTGCTGGGATGGCTAATGTAAGGCGTAGCAAAGGTATAGAGATACGAAGTATCTCCCAAAAGTTTTTTGCGTCGCTTTTTTACAAAAAAGCGACAGAAAGGAGCGACTTTTTACAAAAAGTCGCAAGAAGAAGGAAAAATACGATAATAAAAAAGATAACAGGGGCGGTAGGCCGCAGGTCGTATTGCGGTGCCCCACAAATATTAACTAAAAATTATGGAACAAATCAAAATTACCTTCCCTGATGGCAGCGTTCGTGAGTATGCCAAGGGAACCTCGGCGATGCAGATTGCCGAGAGCATCAGCCCCCGCTTGGCGGCCGATGTGTTGTCCGCAACGGTCAATGATGTGGTTGTAGACCTTTTGGCCCCCATCAATGCCGATGCAAACATCAAACTCAACAAATGGGACGACGAGGAAGGTCGCCGCACCTTCTGGCACACCTCTTCGCACCTCTTGGCGGAGGCTTTGGAGAACCTCTACCCCGGCATTAAGTTCGGTATCGGTCCCAGCATTGAGAACGGTTTTTACTATGACGTAGATTCGCCCACCCCCATCACCGAGGCCGACTTGGTGAAGATTGAGAAGAAGATGGAGGAGCTCGCTCGCACCAAGGAGCCCGTTGTTCGCCGCGAGGTGCCCAAAGCAGAGGCTCTTGCAACCTTCAAGGAAAAGGGCGACCAATATAAAGTAGAGCTTATTGAGGCGTTGGAGGATGGAACTATCAGCTTCTACTCCAATGGTGCTTTCACCGACCTCTGCCGTGGCCCTCACTTGCCCAACACAGGCTACATCAAGGCCATCAAACTCACCAGCATTGCAGGTGCCTACTGGCGTGGCGATGAGAAGAATAAGATGCTCACCCGTATCTACGGTGTGTCATTCCCCAAGAAGTCGATGCTCGATGAGCACTTGGCAATGATTGAGGAGGCCAAGAAGCGCGACCACCGCAAACTCGGCAAGGAGCTCGAACTCTTCACCTTCTCGCAGAGGGTAGGTCAGGGCTTGCCTTTGTGGTTGCCTAAGGGTGCAGAGTTGAGGGGTAGGTTGGAGAACTTCCTCCGCGCTGTGCAGAAGAAATATGGCTATGAGCAGGTTATCACTCCCCACATTGGTCAGAAGGAGCTCTATGTAACCTCGGGCCACTATGCAAAATATGGTAAGGACTCGTTCCAGCCCATCCACACCCCCTATGAGGGCGAGGAGTTCTTGCTCAAACCTATGAACTGCCCCCACCACTGCGAGATTTTCAAGTTCAAACCCCGCTCCTACAAGGATCTTCCCTTGCGCTTTGCGGAGTTTGGTACCGTATATCGCTATGAGCAGAGTGGTGAGCTTCACGGCCTTACCCGTGTGAGGGGCTTCACCCAGGATGATGCCCACCTCTTTGTGCGCCCCGACCAGCTGTTGGAGGAGTTCGAGAATGTTATCGACATCGTGCTCTACATCTTCAAGACCTTGAAGTTCGACGAGTTTACCGCTCAGATTTCGCTCCGCGATCCCAACAATAAGGAGAAATATATCGGCTCCGATGAGAATTGGGAGCGTGCCGAGCAGGCTATCATCAAGGCCTCCGAGGAGAAGGGCCTCAAAACCGTTGTTGAGTATGGCGAGGCAGCCTTCTATGGTCCCAAGTTGGACTTTATGGTCAAAGATGCCATTGGTCGTAAGTGGCAGCTCGGTACCATTCAGGTGGACTACAACCTCCCCGAGAGGTTCGACTTGACCTACACAGGTGCCGACGACAAACCCCACCGCCCCATTATGATTCACCGCGCACCCTTCGGCTCGATGGAGAGGTTTGTGGCAGTATTGTTGGAGCACACCGGTGGTAAGTTCCCCTTGTGGCTCTCGCCCGCACAGTGTGTTGTGTTGCCAATTAGTGAAAAATTCAACGATTACGCAGAAAAAGTTTCTAAATATCTAAATAATTGCGATATTCGCAGTGAGATTGACCTGCGTAACGAGAAGATTGGCCGCAAGATTCGCGACAACGAGCTCAAACGTGTTCCCTTCCTGCTCATCGTTGGCGAGAAAGAGGAGAGCGAGGGCCTCGTGTCGGTACGTCAGCAGGGCGTAGGCGATAAGGGTCAGATGACTACCGATGCCTTTGCCGAGATGATTAAGGGCCTTGTGGCAGCAGAGATTGACAATCAATAAATCTAACACATATTAAAAACGAATGGCAGTACCTTACAGACCAAAACCAACCTATCCACCCAAGCCCCGCCCACAGCAGGGCCCCCAGGGCAAACAACAACAGGGTGAACACCGCATCAACTCGCAGATTACCGCTCCCCAAGTGAGGGTTGTGAGCGACGAGTTGGAGGGTGCACAGGTTATGTCAATCCGCGACGCGCTGGCTCTTGCCGACCAGATGGAACTCGATTTGATTGAGATTTCGCCCAAGGCTGAGCCCCCCGTATGTCGCATTGCCGACTACCAGAAATTCCTCTACCAGCAGAAGAAAAAGGCAAAGGAGATTAAGGCAAAACAGACCAAGGTTGTAATCAAGGAGATTCGTTTCGGCCCCCAGACCGACGACCACGACTACAACTTCAAGCTCCGCCACGCCCAGAACTTCTTGCAGGAGGGCGCAAAGGTTAAGGCCTATGTCTTCTTCCGCGGTCGTTCCATCGTGTTCAGCGAGCAGGGCCAGATTCTTCTTCTGCGCTTTGCCACCGACCTCGAAGAGTATGGCAAGGTTGAGATGATGCCCAAGTTGGAGGGTAAGCGTATGACGATGATGCTCGCCCCCAAACCCAAAAAATAGCACATCTCGTGGGTGCTTTTTGCACCAAAATTCAGAGAGCGAGTTCCTCATTTGCGTCAAGCAAACTGCGGACTCGCTCCTTCTTTTGGCACAAAAATCTCCCCACGATATGCACTATTTAGATTTTGCGATAAGTAAACTGCGGAGGTGGTTTTTTTGTCGATTGTCGACCGTCGACCGTCGCCCGCATTTTTCTCGGACACGGAGTGTCCGCCCCATTAGACGTTAGACTACACAAAAAAAGGACGGCAAAAATGCCATCCTTTTTTTGTGTCCCGAGTGTCGGAACTATTTCAAGCGAGCTTTGATGGCTGCCGAAGCCTCCTCATAGCCGGGTTTGTCCAAGAGGGCAAACATATTTTTCTTGTATGCCTCCACACCGGGCTGGTTGAAAGGATTCACACCCAAGATGTAGCCACTGATACCGCAAGCCTTCTCGAAGAAGTACAGAAGGGCGCCGATGTAGTACTCGTTTATTGCGGGAATCTCGATGCGGATGTTGGGCACGCCACCATCAACGTGGGCCAGAACAACGCCCAACTCTGCCATCTTATTAACCTCATCCAAGCGTTTGCCGGCCAAGAAGTTGAGGCCGTCCAAGTTGTCGCCATCGGCCTCGATGGTAACCTTACCCTCGGGCTCACGAACACTGATGACGGTCTCAAACAAGGTGCGCTCGCCCTCCTGAATGTACTGTCCCATAGAGTGGAGGTCGGCAGTGAGGGTTACGCTTGCGGGGAAGATACCCTTGTGCTCCTTGCCCTCGCTCTCGCCATAGAGCTGTTTCCACCACTCGGCAATGTACTGCAAGCGGGGCTCGTAGGAGGCGAGAATCTCAATTTTGTAGCCTTTGCGGTAGAGAGCGTTGCGCACAGCAGCATACTGTGCAGCGATGTTCTTCTCGTAGGGCACGCCCTCGCCACAAGCCTCCTCCATATCTTTTGCACCGCGTACCAACTCGGCAATGTCAATGCCGGCAGCAGCCAGAGGAAGAAGACCTACGGGGGTAAGTACCGAGAAACGGCCACCCACATTGTCGGGAATTACAAAGGTGTCGTAACCCTCGGCAGTGGAGAGAGTTTTCAGTGCGCCACGAGCTGCGTCGGTAACGCTTGCAATGCGCACTTTTGCCTCCTCCTTACCATAGCGAGCCTCAATCTCGGCCTTGATAAGACGGAAAGCTACTGCGGGCTCGGTGGTGGTGCCACTCTTGCTGATAACAATAGCAGCAATGTCGTATCCCTTCACAGCGTCGAGCAACTCGGCGGTGTAGGTCTCGCTGAGGTTGTTACCTGCAAAGAGAATATAGGGGTTCTTGCGCTCCTTTTGGAGGAAGTGGAACGAACTGCTCATTGCATCCAATACGGCTTTGGCTCCGAGGTAGGAACCACCAATGCCGATTACGATGATAACCTCTGCCTTTTCGGCAAGGCGCGAAGCGGTGGTGCGGATGGCCTCAATCTCCTCAGTGGTGATGCTCGAAGGGAGATTTACCCAACCCAAAAAGTCGTTACCTGCACCCTCACCATTGTGGAGCAGGCTGTTTGCGTTCTCTGCGGCACTGCGGAGCGAGAGGATTTCGCCCTCGGATGTACCACACGAAGTGTGCTTGATGTCTAACCTAATCATTGTAGATATTCTTTAACTAAAAAATATTTGTTGTTGTCGCGATAAATTGCTCGCAAAAATAAGAATTATTTTTTACTTTTGTACTTTGTAACAATTTTGTAAAAGTATTCTTTGCCGAAAGGCAAGCAAAAAACGATAAACGCACTATGGGTTTGTTCTCTTTGACACAAGAGTTGGCGGTCGATTTGGGTACTGCCAATACGCTCATTATCCACAATGGAAAGGTTGTGGTCGATGAGCCATCCATCATTGCGGTGGATATTCACACAGGTAAGGTGGTGGCTATCGGTGACGAGGCGCGCAAGATGCACGGCAAGACTCACCCCGATATTAAGACCATCCGCCCCTTGAAAGATGGTGTTATTGCCGACTTTAACGCTGCCGAGCAGATGTTGCGCGGTATGATTAAGAAGGTTAAAACCAATGGCTACCTTTTCAGCCCCTCGCTCAAAATGGTTATCTGTATCCCTTCGGGCTCCACAAACGTGGAGATTCGTACCGTTAGGGAGAGGGCCGAGCACGCAGGTGGGAGGGATGTCTATATGATTTTCGAGCCTATGGCTGCCGCTTTGGGTGCGGGCTTGGATGTTGAGGCTCCCGAGGGCCATATGATTATTGATATTGGTGGCGGTACTACCGAGATTGCTTGTATCTCGCTCGGTGGTATTGTGTGCAGCGAGAGTATTGATGTTGCGGGCGATGTCTTCACTGAGGATATTCAGAAATACATCCGCCAGCAGTACAATGTGAAGATTGGTGAGCGTACCGCCGAGAACATCAAGATGTCGGTTGGTGCCGCGCTCCGCGAGATTGACAATCCACCGGAAGACTTTGTGGTGACCGGCCCCAATATGCTCACTTCGCTTCCCACAACCATCAACATCTCATATAGCGAGGTGGCATACGCATTGGAGAAGTCACTCTTGAAGGTGGATGCTGCGATTATGAAGGTGTTGGAGAATGTTCCCCCCGAACTCTACTCCGATATCATCAAGAATGGTATCTATCTGGCAGGTGGTGGCGCACTCATCAAGGGTCTGGATCGTCGTCTGCACGAGAAGACCAACATCCCCTTTGTGATTGCCGAGGATCCCTTGCGTGCGATTGTGCGTGGTACGGGTATCGCTTTGAAGAACATCGACAAATTCTCGTTCCTTATGAAGTAAGGGGTGTGAGAATGGCTAATAGAGCAATATAAATAGAAACATTTGTAAGGTTGCCCCGAGGTGGGGTGACCTTACGCTTTGATTAACAACCACCCGAAAGTGTATAAACTTATCCTTCTGATAAAACGCTTGGCGGTACCTGCGCTCTTCATTTTGGTGGAGGTGCTGGCCATCAGCCACTACTCTTCGGCAACGAGTTTCACGAGGGCACGTCTGCTGACGGTATCCAATGGGGTTACCGGCTCCGTCAATGGGGCCTTTTCGAGTGTGGGTGACTATTTTGGCTTGCGCAAGGAGAACGATATGCTCTCGCAGAGGATTGTGGAGTTAGAGGGGGTGCTTGCAGGGTATGTGGAGAGTCCCACCCGCAGGCCTATAACCTCCGAGGAGATTGCACCCTACCTCTTTGGTGAGGCGAGGGTGGTGCGTAACACTGTATTCTCGCAACACAACTACTTCACCATCAACAAGGGTTTGGATGACGACGTGGAGGCCAATATGGCGGTGCTCACCCCCGAGGGCTACGTTGCGGGCTATGTGATAGACTGTTCGTCGCACTTTTCGGTCTGTATGTCGGTTGCCAACCGCGACTTTACGATGGGTGGCAAGGGTGCGCATAATGAGTTTATGGGCTCCATTGCGTGGGATGGCGACGACTACCACAGAGTGAATTTGGAGAACATCCCCCACTATGCCAACTTCGCAAAGGGCGACACCATCCTCTCGACCGTATCGTACCGCTTCCCACCGGGGAGAGTTATTGGCTATGTTGAGGAGTTTGAGCCCTCGTCGGATAGGATGAACAGCCACTTGAAGGTGAGGCTTGCTGCCGACCTCTCGCGTCTGGACAGAGTTCTGCTGGTGAAGTTTATGGATAGCGAGGAGTTCGAGGAGTTGCACAGAGGGTATTAGAAATTGAGAATTGAGAGTTGAGAATTGAGAATTGAGAGTTGAGAATTGAGAGAGGTTAGGGAATTTAGAGATGTTAAGGAGGTTAGGGACAATATCTCTTTTCCCATTAATAAAATTTTCGGGCGCGTAGCGACCGCGACGTTTGACCAGACTGCGTCTGCTCTAAAATGCTCACGCTCGGCATAGTCTGCAAGCAGCCTCTGCCCTCGCTTACTCGCATTTGCGACGTTAGACGTTAGACAAAACAAAAAAAAGATGCAAAGAGCTCTTGAATATATAATCTTCTTCGTTGCGGTGGTGCTGTTGCAGGCACTGCTGTTCGACAATTTGATGTTTTCGGGGTTGGTGGTGCCACTCTACTATGTAGTCTTTGTGGTACTTCTGCCCGTGAAGATGGGCCGCTTGTGGCTCTTGGTGCTTGGTACTGTGCTGGGTGTTGTAATGGATGTTTCGATGGGCACTGCGGGACTCAATACGATTGCTACGGCGGCGATGGCCTTTGTGCGCCCCTTTGTGATGAATATCTCGATGGGTAAAGATGTGGCACACGAGAGCATCCCCTATGGTGGTGCCATCAGTGAGGGCTCGTTTCTCACCTATGCCGCGCTGCTCATCCTGATTCATAATGCACTCTTTTTCGGCTTCGAGTCGCTCGGCAGCCACTTTTTCTATACACTTGGCAGAATTGTGGCAAGCTCTGCCATAACAACAGGACTGACGCTTATTACTGCCCGCCTTTTCCGCAAGGTTGTCGGATAGTAAGGGGGAATTATGATGCTCTATGTCGGCAGGTCGTTCACAAATACTCAAATGGTTTGTCATCGGACTCTTCGTGGTGTTGGGTCTGCGCCTCTTCCATATTCAGATTATAGACCGCTCCTATCGCCACGCTGCCGAGAATAATGTTTTGCGCTATGAGGTTCAGCACCCTCCGAGGGGCGAGATTTATGACCGCAATGGTGAGTTTTTGGCGCAGAGTGTGGCCTCCTATGACCTTATGGTCGTGCCCCGCAATATTCCCAAAGAGGGTTTCGATACGGTGGCACTTGCAAAGATTGCGGGTGTGAGTGTGGAGCAACTCGCCAAAGGAGTCAAGGCAGCCAAGAGCTACTCCTCCTCGCGTGCATCGGTGGTGGTGCGCCAGATGACCACCGAGGCCAAACTGTTGTTCGACGAGGGGGGATTCGACGGATTCTACACCACCTTCCGCACCCAACGCTCCTATCCGCGCAAGATTGCGGGCAACCTTCTGGGCTATATCGGACAAGTTACCGACAAGATTATCGACCGCAACCCATACTATGCGCGTGGTGACTACATCGGCTTCTCGGGTATTGAGAGTGCCTATGAGGAGTTGCTGCGTGGCGAGAAGGGTGAGAAGGTGAGCATTGTAGATGTGAGGGGCACGGTGAAGGGCTCCTACCAAGAGGGCCACTACGACAAGGCCCCTGTTGCCGGCACCCCCATTACGACCACCATTGATGCCCCCTTGCAGGAGTTCGCCGAGAGGCTTATGAGGGGGAAGGTGGGAAGTATCATCGCCATTGAACCCTCGACGGGCGAGATTTTGGTGATGGTGAGTAGCCCAACTTACGATCCCGATGAACTGATGGGGCGAGATAGGGGTAGCAACTACGTCAAAATGCTCGACAATCCCCGACAACCCCTCTTCAACCGCGCAGTGATGTCGAGCTACCCCCCCGGCTCGACCTTCAAACTCGTCAATGGACTCATTGGTTTGCAGGAGGGGGTGGTTACCCCCAATCGCCGTTACCCTTGTAATGAGGGCTACCACGTTGGCAGGGGTGTGAAGTGCCACGACCACCGCTCGCCTTTGAATCTGAAAGAGGCAACGGCCAACTCGTGTAATGCCTATTTCTGCTACGTCTTCCGCGATATTTTGGACAACCCTTCGAGGGGTGGTATCGGCAATGGCGGATATGACAACTGGGCAAAATATGTGGAGAGCTTCGGCTTTGGCAAGAAACTCGGTTCTGACTTCGCATCCGAGAGAGCGGGATTTGTGCCCACGGCCGATTTCTATGATGACTACTACCCCAAGTGGAACTCACTGACGGTGATTTCTATGGCTATTGGTCAGGGTGAGCTGGGCTGCTCCCCCTTGCAGATGGCCAACCTCGCGGCAACCATCGCCAATAGGGGGTACTACTATATTCCTCACGTTGTAAAGGAGATTGAGGGTAGGGACTCGCTCGATGGTCGTTTCTATGAGCGACACTATACGATGGTTGAGGAGCGTCACTTTGAGCCCATTATTGATGGTATGTGGGGAACGGTACACAGGGAGATTGGTACGGCAGGTGTGGCCTACGTCAAGGGGCTCGACATCTGTGGCAAAACCGGTACGGCACAAAACCCCCACGGCAAAGACCACTCCACATTCCTCGCCTTCGCTCCGAAAGATGAGCCCAAGATAGCCATCTCGGTCTATGTGGAGAACGGTGGTTTCGGTTCGAGTGTGGCGGCACCCATCGCTTCGCTCCTTATCGAACAGTACCTGACGGGCAAGACCGACCGCCCCGAATTGGTTGAATATATAGAGAAAATGCAGATTGCATACCCCAATTATGAGAAGCGTAAACGATAAACTCGGATGGACAAGGATTGACTGGAAGACCATTCTGGTCTTTGTTCTGCTGGTCTTCATTGGCTGGCTGAACATCTATGCTGCGGTCTATAACGAGGCTCTCTCGGGTGGCTTCGACTTCTCGTCGAGGTATGGTATGCAGCTCATCTGGATTGGTATTTCGGCCGTGGCGGCGATTGTCATACTGCTCATAGACGATATCTACTACCACCTGTTGGCCTACCCGTTCTATGGGGTTATGCTTGTGGTGTTGCTACTAACGCTGTTTGTGGGCAAGGAGGTCAATGGCGCAAAGTCGTGGTTGTCGTTTGGCCCCGTAGCTATTCAGCCCGCGGAGTTTATGAAACTCGCCACCGCACTTGCACTTGCGAGGTTTATGAGTGAGTACAACTTCTCCCTCGCACGTCCCAAATGGCTCTTGGGTGTTGGTGCACTACTACTTGTCCCCATCTTTGTCATCCTGCTCCAAAACGATATGGGCTCGGCATTGGTCTATGGCTCATTCCTCGTGGTGCTCTATCGCGAGGGGCTCAATCCGTGGGTGTATTACGCTCTGTTCCTGATTGTGGGGCTGTTCGTGGGGTCGTTCCTGCTCTCACCCACTGCGCTACTTGTAATCCTCATCGTGCTCTTTGTGGTGAGCCAACTTCTCTCGAATCGTAACCCCAAGGATAGTGTGGTCTTTGTTGCAGGCGTAGGGCTGTTGAGCATTGTGATTTATGCTCTCTCGTGGGCAGGAGCTTGGGGCGTGGACTACTATCACTCGCTCCTTATCTCGTCGCTTGTGCTCTTGGTGCCCGCACTGCTGCACGCCTACCGACACAAACTATCGACCATCTATCTCTTTGCCGTGATGTTCGTCTGCTCGCTCATCTTCCTCGGGGCGGTGGATTATGTTTTCAACGATGTGTTGCAACTCCACCAACAAAAGCGCATCCTCGACCTGCTCGGCTTGGAGAGCGACCTGCGAGGCTGGGGCTACAATGTTCACCAATCGAAAATCGCCATCGGCTCGGGAGGATTTCTGGGCAAAGGCTTCTTGGAGGGCACACAGACAAAGTATGACTTCATCCCCGAGCAGAGTACCGATTTCATCTTCTGCACCGTTGGTGAGGAGTGGGGCTTTGTGGGTTCGGTTGTTGTACTCGCCCTCTTTGCGGTGCTCATCGTGAGGCTTATGAAGATGGGCGAAAGGCAGCAAGAGCCCTTCCGTAGGGTCTATTGCTATGGCGTGGCAGGAGTATTTTTGTTCCACGTTATAATTAATATAGGTATGACCATCGGCCTTATGCCCGTAATCGGTATTCCTCTGCCGATGTTCTCCTATGGTGGCTCCTCGCTCTTGGCATTTACGGTGCTCTTCTTCATTGCCGTAAGGCTTGATTCGCAAAATAGTGCCATAGGCACAACATATAAACCCTATTAGACGTTTAACCACTATGCAATATCTACTCTACATCGCAGTCGCCACGCTTGTTGTGATGCTCTCCATAAGGGTGTCGAAATATATCGACCTCATTGACCAAAAGAGCGACCTCTCGGGTGCATTCCTTGGAGGTGTGCTGCTCTCGGCTGTAACCTCTCTGCCCGAGCTCTTCACCAGCATATCGGCAACTCTGCTGTTGGAGAAGCCCAACCTGTGTATGGGCAATATCCTCGGCAGTAATATTTTCAATCTGGTGGTTTTGGCCGTGATGTTTATCGTGTGTGTGCGAAGTAGCCACGATGCCCCACTTGCCAAAGGACACAAGATGGTACTCGCCTACTGCATTGCCACCTACGCGGCCATAGCTCTCAATATGTTCTGGCCCGAGGTCTTCGACTTCCACATCCTCACTTTGAGCGTCACCTCCATTGCAATTGTCATCTTCTACGCACTCGGTGTGCGCTACCTCTCGGGCGAAAGCGGCACAGAGAGCAACACTACGGCCGAGGCAGAGGAGTCTGCGCTGACCATAAGGGGTATTATCATCCGCTTTGTACTCTGCTGTGTGGGGCTTGTGGGGTTGAGCATCTGGCTTACCTACCTTTCGGATGACATCGCCACCTCACTCGGTATGGGTGCAGGCCTTGCAGGGGCTCTCTTCTTGGGTGTCGCCACCTCCCTGCCCGAGCTGTCGAGCACCATTACCCTCTTCCGCCTGCGTAACTACAACATTGCGGTGGGAAACATTGTGGGTAGTTGCTTGTTCAATATGATAATTCTCACCATTGCCGACCTGCTGTGGCTGAAAGGCAGTATCTACACCGCCCCCGATGGCGACGTGGGACAGATGCTTGCCTTTGGTGCTGTGGCTATGGTCGCCACAATGCTTGCCCTCGATACCAAATCCCGCACGGGTAAGATTCTAACCTCGCTGATTGTTGTGGGATGCTATGTGGCCTTCCTTGTAATGTAGTATGGGGGAGGATTAAGGGTTAAATCATAAAACAATCGGGCTCGCTGTTTGCGGGCCCGATTTGGTTGTTGTCAATTGATATAAATGGCTCATATCGCGAGGAGGTTTTTGTGCCAAAAGAAGGAGCGGCTCCGCAGTTTGCTTTGCGCAAATAAGGAAGCCGCTCTCTGAATTTCGGTGCAGAAGGCACCCGCGAGATGCGCTATTTGGCGTAGGCTACGGCACGAGTCTCACGAATCACCGTAATCTTCACCTGACCGGGATAGGTCATCTCGTCCTGAATCTTCTTGGCAATATCGTGGCTGAGCTGCTCACTGTCGGCATCGGAAATCTTGTCGGCACCAACAATCACCCTAAGCTCACGACCTGCCTGAATAGCGTAGGTCTTCATAACACCGGGGTAGGAGAGTGCGATATCCTCCATCTCTTTGAGGCGTTTGATGTAGCTCTCCACAATCTCGCTACGAGCACCTGGGCGTGCGCCCGAGATAGCGTCACACACCTGCACGATGGGGGCAATCAGCGACGACATCTCCATCTCCTCGTGGTGGGCACCAACGGCGTTGCACACCTCGGCCTTCTCCTTGTATTTCTCGCAGAGCTTCATACCAATCATTGCGTGTGGCAATTCGGGCTCATCATCGGGCACCTTGCCAATATCGTGCAGCAGACCGGCCCTGCGTGCATTCTTCACATTGAGGCCCAGCTCGGCAGCCATAATACCACACAAGTTGGCGGTCTCGCGTGCGTGCTGCAAGAGGTTCTGACCATACGACGAGCGGTACTTCATCTTACCGATAAGCCTTACAAGCTCGGGGTGCATATTGTGGATACCGAGGTCGATGGTGGTACGTTTGCCCACCTCGGCAATCTCGTCCTCAATCTGTTTCTTAACCTTTGCCACAACCTCCTCGATGCGTGCGGGGTGGATACGGCCGTCGGTCACGAGCTGGTGGAGAGCCAGGCGTGCAATCTCCCTACGCACGGGGTCGAAGCCCGAGAGGATGATTGCATCGGGGGTGTCATCTACAATAATCTCCACACCCGTTGCAGCCTCCAATGCGCGGATGTTGCGGCCCTCACGGCCAATAATGCGGCCCTTCACCTCGTCGGAGTCGATGTTGAAGACGGTCACAGAGTTCTCAATGGCGGTCTCGGTTGCCACCCTCTGGATGGTCTGCACAACGATGCGTTTTGCCTCCTTGTTGGCGGTGAGTTTTGCCTCCTCGATGGTGTCGTTGATGTAGGTTTGAGCCTCCTGCTCTGCCTCCGACTTCATATTCTCAATCAGAACATTCTTCGCTTCCTCGGCACTCATACCGCCGATTTGTTCGAGCTTGACGTTCTGCTCGCGGATGATGCGCTCGACCTCCTCTTTGCGCCTGTCGAGCGAGGAGAGCTGCGAGTTGAGGTTCTCTTTGAGCTTTTCGAGTTCGTTGTTTTTCTTGTCCAACTCGGAGCGTTGCTGGTTGAGGTTGTTCTCCTGCTGTTTGATTCCCTGCTCACGCTGGTTGAGTTTCTGGTTGCGCTCATTGACGTTGCGGTCGTGCTCCCTTTTGAGTTCGAGGAATTTCTCTTTTGCCTGCAACTCTTTCTCTTTGCGAATCATCTCGCCCTCCGATTTTGCGGCGGCGATGAGCTCTTCGCGGCGCTTGCGCACTGTACTTTTGGTTATCGCATTCGACACGAGGATGTAGACACTAATGCCCACACTTGCCGAGATAACCGCTGCTAATACTATCTGTATCATAACTTGCTTTTTACTTTGTTAAAATGAATTGTTATCGTTAATTGTTTTTTGGTTGTCTCTTTATTAAAAAAATAACCCACATAGAGTTCCAAGAATTGTTTGACGAAACTACCGAATCGTCATAGGTGAGAGCTCCGTATTTTATATCGCAAACCTCCAACGGCATCGGATGGATTTCCGGGCTGTGTATGCCCCACCATCGGACACTCCCCCTTGCGGGGTCACCTAGGCCTGTTTTTGACACTACGAGTAACTCTCAATTTTTTAAGTGTTGAGTTTCGCAAATCTGTTTGGAATCTATGCGGGCGTATTGTGCTTCTTTATGGGTTGCTCCCAACCCATAAAACACATATCTATATTCCTTTTATATATGTAAGAACCTGTTTTGTGGCTTGCATCCCACATCTATTGACACCATCTCCACCCCCTGCGGATGCCACGCAATGCCTATTTGAGCTTTGCGAGGTGCGCTTCGAGCATACGGTCGAGGCGAGTGAGCTCTGCCATATCGTCATCCAGACTGCGCGCAGTAGTCTGCTGAACCTTCCCGAGTGCGAGGAGCAGTGCGGCATAGGACAATACCCCCTCGTCGTCGAGTTCGAATGCCGATTTGATTTTGGAAATCATCTCGTTGGTCTCCCTCTCTGCTTTGCGGTACAACTCCTCTTGTGCGCGGTCAATCGTAAATGGATACTTTCGACCCGCAACCGTAAGGTGTATTTTCAGTGGTTCTGCCATCTTAGTGCCAACTATTTGTTCATCAGCGCGATGCAACGGTCAATCTCCCGCATAAGACGATTGACCTGTGCTCTTGCTCTCTTGCGCGAGGTGCTATCGGCAGCTCCTCCTGCAAGTCCCTCACTGAGCGATTGGAGGGCCACCTGCTTTTCGGTGGCGTTCAACTTTTCGCGCAGTGCGCGATTTTCGTTGCGCAACTTTGCCACGTCAGCCTCCAAGGATGCCTGCTGACGCTCCAAGCGGTCGTTCTCCGCGATGAGTCGCGAAATTTTCTCCGCCAATGCGCTTACGATTTGTTGTTTTGCCATCTCGCTGTCTGTGAGTTATTGTGTTTGGTTGTGGTACTCCACACCTAACCAATTACAAAGTTACGAAGAAAATTCAAAATTCAAAATTCAAAATTCAAAATTTTAGTCGGTCGTCGGTTGTCAGTTGTCGGAAAAACAAAAGGGTTGAGAGCAAACTCTCAACCCTTTATCTCTCCATAGAGGTCGTATTCGTCGTAGTCGGTCACTCGGATGTCGACCATATCGCCAATTTCGAGTTCCCTGGTGATGGGGATAAGAATCTCCTCATCCACCTCGGGGCTGTCGTACTGTGAGCGGGCGATGTAGAAGTCGCCCTCGGTGCGGTCGATAATCACTCTCATATCCTTACCAACCCTCTCGCTGTTGAGTGCAAGCGAGATACCCTTTTGTATCTTCATCAGTCGCTCCACCCTTGACTCCTTGACCTCCGCGGGCACATTGTCCTCCAAGTGGAGTGCAGAGGGTGTTCCCTCCTCCTCGGAGTAGGCGAAGGCACCCAGGCGGTCGAATCGTACCCTCTGGATGAAGTCGCAAAGCTCCTCGAAATCCTCCTCGCTCTCACCGGGGAATCCCACGAGCATTGTTGTGCGCAAAGCTATGTCGGGAATCTCTCTGCGCAGACGTGCCACGAGCTCTTCGGTCTCGGCTTTGGTTATGCGACGACGCATCGCTTTGAGCTGATTATCGGCAATGTGTTGCAGGGGGATGTCGAGATACTTACACATCTTGGGCTCGTCGCGCAACACCTCAATCACATCCTGTGGGAAGTCGGTGGGGTAGGCGTAGTGCAACCTCACCCACTCCACGCCCTGGATGGCGCACAGGCGACGCAACAGTTCGGCCAACTTGCGCTCTCCGTAGAGGTCTTTGCCATAGTAGGTTGTATCTTGGGCGATGACGATAATCTCCTTCACACCCACTGCCACGAGTCCCTCGGCCTCCTCGATAACCTTCTCCATAGGGACACTGCGGTGGTTGCCGCGAATCAGGGGGATGGCGCAGTAGGCGCAGTGCCAATTGCATCCCTCGCCAATTTTCAGGTAGGCGTAGTGGTCGGGGGTGGTCAGCAGGCGGTCGGTTTCGAGCTCGGGAAGATACTCTGCATCCAGAGCCTCCACCACCTCTTTAAGGCTACGCGCACCGAAGAAATCATCCACCTCGGGAATCTCATCCCTCAGTTCGTCGGCATACCTCTCGCTCAAACAGCCCATCACAAAGAGCCTTTCGATTCTCCCCTCGGCCTTTGCTTCGGCACATTCGAGGATGGTCTGGATGGCCTCCTCTTTGGCATCACCAATGAAGCCACAAGTGTTGATTACCACGATTTTAGCATCCGTGGAGTTGGAGTCGGTGACAATCTCATAACCGGCCTCGTCGAGCTGTGCCATCAGGTGTTCGCTATCCACAAGGTTTTTGGAACATCCGAGGGTTATGACGTTGATTTTCTGCTTTGCGCTCATTGCCTATTCCTATTTTTTGCCGAAGAGGGCATTGACGTATTCGTTGCGGTCGAAGATTTTCAGCTGATCCACGCCCTCACCAATGCCGATGTAGTGCACGGGGATGGAGAACTGGTCGCTGATGCCGATTACTACGCCACCTTTGGCCGTACCATCCAACTTGGTGATGGCGAGTGAATTGACCTTGGTGGCAGCGGTGAATTGGCGTGCTTGCTCAAAGGCGTTCTGGCCCGTAGAGCCATCGAGTACGAGCATCACCTCGTGGGGCGCATCGGGGATGATTTTGGCCATCACATTGCGGATTTTCGAGAGCTCATTCATCAGGCCCACCTTGTTGTGAAGCCTACCTGCGGTGTCAATCAAGACCACATCTGCTCCATTGGCCACAGCCGATTTGAGGGTGTCGAATGCCACCGAGGCGGGGTCGGAGCCCATCTCTTGGCGAATCATCGTAGCCCCCGCTCTGTCGGCCCACACTTGGAGTTGGTCGATGGCGGCTGCGCGGAAGGTGTCGGCAGCACCGATATAGACCTTCTTGCCCGCCTTGCGGAGCTGGGCAGCGAGTTTGCCGATGGTTGTGGTCTTACCCGCGCCATTGACACCCACCACCATAACAACGTATGGGGTACCCTCGGTGATGTTCAGGCCGAAGTTGGCACTCTTCTGCTCACACTCCTGCAAGAGTGCCGAAATCTCCTCGCGGAGGATGTCGTTGAGCTCGTCGGTGTTCATATACTTATCCCTCGCCACCCTCTCTTCGAGGTTTTTGATGATTTTGACGGTTGTCTCCACGCCCACATCGGAGGTGATGAGCACCTCCTCCAACTCGTCGAGGAAATCCACATCCACCTGCGAGCGGCCGGCAACAGCGCGTGCAAGTTTGCCAAAGAAGCCCTCTTTGGTCTTTTTGAGTCCCTCGTCAATCTCCTCCTGCTTGTTGGTGGGAGTGACTACCTCTACCTCGGGCTGTTCTTGGGGTTGAGGGTTGTTTGTCTGTTCTGTTTGCTCGGGCTCTGCCTTGCGTCTTTTGAATATGTCGAATAGTGCCATAAGTTTTTTTGTCTAACGTCTAAGGTTTGATGTTGCGGATATAGTGTGTCCGAAAACGCTAAATGTATCCGACAAAAATACTACCTATTTTTGAATTTCCGCACGAGCGGGGTGCCTTCGAACAACTTTTTGCCCTCTTCGGGGGTGAGTTTTGCCCAAAAATTGCTGTCGTAGTCGGTGGGATTGACCTTCGGAGCAAAGAGGGGGTTGCGAAAAAGTGGGGAGTCTTGGTTGTGGGAACAGCAGGTCTGACACTCGTCACACCCGAACACCCACCCCTTTGTATCGAAGGGCTCATCGCCAGCCTCCTCAATGGTGCGATTGGAGATACAGAGGGCGGTGTTGATACTCCTGTTGGGGCGAATTGCTCCCGTTGGGCATCGTAGCAAACAACGCCCACAACCTACGCAACCGTCCTCCTCGTAGGGTGTGCTGTACTCGTCGCACTCCTCGGGCACGATAAGTTCGCCCAAGACCATAAATGAGCCGAGCGATGGGTTGATAATCAGCGAATTGCGCCCAATCCAGCCAATACCCGCACGTTTGGCAAGGCTCTTCTCGGCAAGGGGAACGCTATCGACGCAGATTTTCACGCTCCGAGGGTCGCTAAATCCCAATCCGAGAGCCACCTTGCGGAGCATATCACGCAGAGTGGTGTGGTAGTCGTCGGTGAGGGCATAGGAGGCAATGCAAGCATCGAAATCGGCCTCGTAGCCCTCTGAGAATCGGTTTTTGTAGCTCACGGCTCCAACAATCACACTCTTCGCCTCAGGCACAAGAAGGGCCGGGTTGAATCGCTTGTCGATGTTGCGTCGGAGGTAGTCGAGGCGGTAGGCTGCCCCCTCCTCCAACCAACCCTCAAATCGGGCTTTGGCATCGGAGAGTTTTTCGGCCCTCACCACCCCCCAAGCATCGAAACCCACATCGAGCATCAACTCGGATATTTGTGCAATTTTGAGCATCCCACTTTTGGATATAAAAACAAATTAAAATATGGACAATTAATATACTTTTGCACGCCTTTTTGGGCAAAAGTGTGAAAAAATAAATGTATCTTTGCCTTTGTACTTCCCAAAGGTAAACAAAAAACTCAAAACAATGAAATTTGAAACATTAAAGCAGATATTTACCCATAGCGTAAAGAAGTTTGCGAAGAATACTGCTCTGTCGATGTTTGAGCGCGAGAGCGTGACCTACGGCGAACTCGGCGAGAGGGTGGCCTATGTTAGCGACCTCCTCCGTGGTGCCGGTGTTGGTGCCGGTGATAAGGTTGTGCTTTTGAGCAGCAGTATGCCCAACTGGGGCGTGTGCTACTTCGCAGCTGTCAATGCCGGTATGGTTATCGTTCCCGTAATGCCCGAGTTTTCGCCCGCCGAGCTCGATAAGATTATCGACCACTCGGAGGCTAAGGCTCTATGTGTTAGCGACAAACTCTACACCAAACTCTCCGAGGAGACCAAGGCGAAGATGAACATCATCATCCGCACCAAAAACCTCGCGGTGATGAATCAGACCTGCTTCGACAGGATGGAGCCCACAGAGCCCAAGCCCGAAGACTTGGCAGCTCTCATCTACACCTCGGGTACCACGTCGGCTCCCAAAGGTGTGATGCTCACCCATAGGGCTCTTGCTACGCAGGTGGAGATTTGCTACACAATGCAGAATGTCGATGAGAACGATATCTTCCTCTCGATTCTTCCCCTTGCACACACCTACGAGTGTTCGCTTGGTCTGCTGTTGCCTTTGAGCCACGGCTCGCAGGTTGTCTATATGGATCGCCCACCTACGGCTTCGGCCCTGATGCCTGCCTTCAAGAGTGTGCGTCCCACTATCATCCTCTCGGTGCCTCTCATTATGGAGAAGATCTTCCGCAGCCAGGTGAAGGCCAAATTCACAAAGAGCAAAGCGATGGCCGCACTCTATTCGGTGGGCTTCATCCGCAAGTTCTTCCACGCATTGGCCGGTAAGAGGCTCAAAAAAATCTTTGGTGGCAGGCTGCGTTTCTTCGGCATTGGTGGCGCAAAGGTGGAGAGGGAGACCGAGCGTTTTATGCGCGAGGCGAAGTTCCCCTACGCTATTGGCTACGGCTTGACCGAAACTGCCCCCCTTCTCTTTGGTTCGGCACCTGCCGACACCCGCTTGCAGGCTGTGGGCTTGGCCGGTAAGTATGTCGAGGGCAAACTTATTGATGTGAATCCCGAGACGGGCGAGGGTGAGTTGGTGGTTAAAACCCCCTGTATTATGGAGGGCTACTACAAGAATCCCGAGGCTACTCGTGAGGCTTTCACCGAGGATGGCTGGTTCCGCACCAAGGATCTCTGCCTCTTCGATAAGAAGGGCTACCTTGTAATTAAGGGTAGGGCCAACAATATGATTGTGGGCTCCACTGGTGAGAATATCTACCCCGAAGAGATTGAAAGCGTTATCAACACCCATAGATTAGTAACCGAATCGATAGTTGTGGCCGATAAAGGTTCGCTGGTGGCGTTGGTAACGCTCGATAAAGAGAAAGTTGAAGAGGCCTTGGAGGATTTCAAGGACAACGTACACGCCAAGTATGACGAGTTGATGAAGGAGATTCGTGACTACGTCAATGAGAGGGTTGCGAAGTTTGCCCGCGTGTCGAAAATCGAGGAGCAGAAGGATGGCTTCGAGAAGACTCCCTCGATGAAGATTAAACGCTTTCTCTATAAGAGGGACAAATAGTCCCACAATAAAACAACAGGGCCTCCCAAAACGGAGGCCCTGTTGTTTTTCCGTCTAACGTCTAATGTCTAACGTCTAACGTCGACGAAAACAGACCTCTCCCGCCCTGTGGGCACCCTCCCCGAAGTTAGGGGAGGTGTCGCAAAGCGACGGAGGGGTATGTAAAAAATCCGTCTTGCCACGACTGCAATAGCAGGCGGTTGGCATCTACCACTCTTTACTGCGGGCAATGTTGTTGCCCGCTTTTCTATGGTGTGCCCTAATGGGCGCAGGTGTTAAAAAAGATGCCCGAGAACGAGAGGGTGTTTGCTGATAGTAAAAAAGGAGGCTCGGAATTGTTCCGAGCCTCCTTTTTTTACATTTTCGTGGATTACATTATTTATGCAAATTTCTTCGCTGCCGAAACGATGTCCTCGGTATAGTTGTAGATGTCATCTATACAAGTAATCTTGTGGGCAATCTCTTTTTTGTCGTCACCGATAAAGGCAATACGCTTGTTTGTGGGTGAATTAAGATAGAGCCTACAAATGGGTTTGCGGTTATTGTCATCGAGGAAGATGGCGAAGTACGATTGTGCATCACGATATGTTACTCTTTCGGCAGGTATGGTGCCACGCAAGATAGCCTTCACAATGTAGTATGCCTCCAACTCTTGTTCTGTGGTTACGATGTTGCGCCCGGCTTTCTCCTCGGGAACTTCTATGACCTCTGTGTTGGTGGCGGGTGCTACCGAGGTGTCGCTATCTTTGATAGCTGCTTTGAGGCGGTCTGAAATCATATCATTCACATAGTTGGCGATGGTGCGTTTTACCAATATTGTAAATTGGTCGAGCACCTTCTGTGTGAATTGCCCCTCGTGTACCTGCTTGCCGAAATATTTTACAAATTCGGGTGTGGGGTTTGCAAACTCTCGGCTGATGGCGTTCTTCAACTCACCCATATACTTCAATTCGCTGGCGGTGCTCAATATCTCGCTCACATCGAAATACGATCTGTGGAACTTCTTCAACTCCTCCACCTGCTCCTCTTTAAGGTCGAGAAGATTGACCTCCAAGAAGGGTTTTTCATCCATTTTGTTTGGCGTTTCGAGGTCGGTGTAGAACTTGTAGATTATACCATTAGTCAGAATACCGAATTTAGCCTTGCTGACGTGGAAGTAGCGGAGCAATTGATTATCGTGGAGGGAGAGGTTTTGTGCCCAATGCTTGCACTCAATGAGGATTATAGGCTCACCATCACGCAGTATGGCGTAGTCAATCTTTTCTCCCTTCTTTGTGCCAATATCACAGTGCATTTCGGGTAGCACTTCGAGGGGGTTGAATACATCGTAGCCAAGCGCACTGATAAATGGCATAATTAGCGCGGTTTTCGTAGCCTCCTCGGTCAGTAGGTTGGCTTTCAAACTCTCGATGCGCTCCGAGAGCTGCTTGATTTTGTCGATAAAGTCCATATTTGCTATATATTTAATGATGTATGCCAAAAATACCTAAATAAAAACGTGGACACTTTTACAATATCCACTGATGAGGTCTTGGCGTACCCGAAAAAGAGATATGCAAAATGCCCACGCCGTTGAATACAGCGTGAGCATCAACCTTGCCACTTCTTTTTCTAAATTAACCGCCAAGTTTCATCAGAAAGATAGTAAAGCCGATGCGCTTAAAATATGTCCTTGTTTGAAAATTGAGATGACAAGAACCCAATTTCCACACAAATTTACGAAGAATTATCAAAAAACCAATATGGAGCCGGTGATATTATTAAATCCGTCTTGCCACGACTGCAATAGCAGGCGGTTGGCATCTACCGCTCTTTATTGCGGGCAACGTGGTTGCCCGCTTTTCTTTGCCACTTTTGGTGGCAAAAGTGGCGCAAAAGCCACGCACTAAATACGGACCTCACCCGAGCTTTGCTCACCCTCTCCTAACCTAGGAGAGGGAAAAAAGAAAACCACCTCCCCTAAATTAGGGGAGGGATTAGAATAAGTGGAAAGTTGAATTCAAAATTAATCCCCACCTCCGAAAGAGATGGGGATTTCAGTATTCAGTTGGTACCGTAATCTTAAACTTAAACTTACTTACAATTAAACTTTTGCAATTATCTGTTACCTATCATTAATAGTCTATGCGGAGGAAGTCGCCGTCGAGCGAAAAGTCGAGGTCTAAGTCTGTGTTGAGCTCCACATTGTACTGCCTTTCGCGCTCAATATCAACAATGAAGGCCTCGGAGTAGTTGGTGGTTATATAGGTGAGAATCTTCTCGGGCACCACCGAGTCGGGCACACCAATCACCCTATTCTGCACATCCCTCCATTCGCCCTTCCTGTCGAACTCCAAAGAGGTGCCATCGGCAAGATATACATCGTAGTGGTACGAAAAATCGTCATACTCCTTCACAACACTCTTAATCGAGGTTGTGGGGAAGTTGCTATCAATGAAGCTCTGTGCCGTTGTGGGCAACTTGGTGGGGTCTAACAACTGCTCGTCTTTGTCACAACTCGCAAAGGTCGCGAGGGAAATCGCAAGTAGCGATATTATAAAAAATGCTCGTTTCATAGTATTATGTTTTTATTATAAATTTGAATTCATTACAAAATTAAAAAGATTATTTGAAACTTCCAAATTTATTCGAGCAAAAATTGCACCACTTTTTTTCGAGAGTGCCGTGTGGTGTTCTCGCGAGCAGGGAAATTTCAATGGCTTTAAGGTCATTAAGGCCTTTAAGGGGAGTGGAGTGGTAAGAAGGTGTTGGGGGAGTGCAAAGGGTACTTGGGGAGTGTAAAAGGTGTCGGGGGGGGTAAAGGATGTTGGGCCTTTTGACAGAAAAAAGAGAGCCCCGCATCGTCTGCGGGGCTCTCTTTGGTGGTTACTCATCGGCAGCGACTGCTGCGGTATTGTATGGTTTGAGGATTCCTCGTTTGGAGGAGCGGATGAACTCCACAACTTGGTCGCGAATCTCGCTCTCGGGGAATTGTGCCATTACCAACTCGCAAGCGGCGGTGTAGGTGTGGCCATCCTGGAAGAGCACGCGGAAGATATCCTGAATCTGCTTAATCTCCTCGTTGGAGAAGCCCCTGCGGCGCAAGCCGAGGAAGTTGGCACCAACGTAGGTGATGGGGTTGTGTGCTGCCTTAACGTAGGGGGGCACATCTTTATTAACATAGGTATTGGCTGCAATCATAGCGTGGTCGCCAATGCGGCTGAACTGGTGGGCACCCGAGTGACCACCGAATACCACGAAGTTGCCGAGCTCTACCTCGCCTGCAAGCGATACGTTATTGACGATTACGCAGTTGTTGCCAATAATGCAGTCGTGTGCGATGTGTGCGTAGGCCATCACGAGGTTGTTGTTGCCGATAACGGTCTTGCCCTTTGCCTCGGTGCCTCGGTTTACGGTGCAGCACTCGCGGAAGGAGTTGTTGTCGCCAATCTCGCAGGTGGTGTATTCGCCGTGGAACTTCAAGTCTTGGGGAACGCCACCAATCACGGCACCGCTGTGCACCTTGCAGTTCTTACCCATACGGGTGCCTGCCATAACGCTTGCGTGGGGGCCAATCCAGCTGCCATCACCGATAACTACGTCTGCCTCGATGTATGCAAAAGGCTCCACGGTTACATTCTCGCCCAACTTTGCGTCGGGGTGGATATATGCCAAATTACTAATCATACTTTCAATTCGTATTTTTTGAGGTTTCTATAATCTTTCAATCTTGGTTTCCAATTGTTGTGCCATCTGCGTGTTGGCGAAGTGACCGGGGCGCAGAGCCTCAACGTGTCCCTTAATACGTCTGCCCAGCAGCGCAAGGTCACCGAGGATGTCGAGGAGCTTGTGGCGGGCGATTTCGTTGTCGAAGCGCAAGGGGGCGTGGTTGAGATAACCCCTCTCGGCCTCAATGTCCTCCCTGCCAAAGGTCTTGCAGATGCGCTTTTTGGTGCTCTCCGAGATGGGCTTTTCGACCACAACCATAGCACTCTCCACACTGCCACCCTTAATGAGGCCCAACTTCAAGAGGAGCTCAATCTCGTGGAGGAAGACAAATGTGCGGCAGGGGGCAATCTCCTCGCGGAAGTTCACCGAGGAGTCGTAGCGATGGTGCTGTATGCCCACCACGGTGGAGTTGTAATCGACGGTGACATCCACCGAGTACTCCTCTGCGGGAGTAATGACAACCTTCACACCCTTCTTGGGAATCTCAAAGACGAACTCTTCGCCAATCTCCATATATCTCCTTTCTGCATCGAGTTCAACGGTACCTACGCGCTCAATCTCTGCTGCATACTCCCTTGCCGAGCCATCCATAATGGGTGTTTCGGGTGCGTCGATTTCTACCATTGCGTTGTCTATGCCCATAGTCCAGAGAGCTGCCATAAGGTGCTCGATGGTTGAGACCTTTGCCTTGCCATCCTTGATGGTTGTGCCACGCGAGGTGTCGGTGACATTGTGGGCCAGAGCTGCCACCTCGGGCATCCCTTTCAGGTCTATGCGCCTGAATATGATGCCCCTATCAGCCTCGGCAGGAAGGACAGTCATCGTGACCAACTCTCCCGTGTGAAGACCTTTGCCACTGAATTTGATGGGCTCTTTGATGGTTCTCTGTTTGGACATTCTTCTGGTAGAATCTGAATTTGAAACACAAAGATAGTTAAATTTTCAAGAAAAAACGCTACCTTTGTATGAATTATGATTTTTTTGCCGTTTGTAGGCTGGAAAGGTGCAGAATAGACAACATACAAAGGGTGCGCCACGCCCCAAACTCAATCTTCCTTTTTCGCGCAAAAAGGTCGATTTGGGCGTGTGGGCCTACGACCACCGTGTGGCCATACTGACGGTGGTGATTGCTTATGTGCTTTTTGGTGTGGCCTTTGTGGCGGCGGATGTTGTTGTGAGCCGTAAGGATAGCCAGACGGAGATACTCCTCGACCTGACCGATTTGGAGGCACTGCAAGAGGAGTTGTTGAGGGCACAGGAGCTCAATCGCCTCCTCAATGAACGCTATGATGAGAGTCCTACGAGCAACCGTATCTCCAACGAAAATGCTCTGGATGACGCTTTGGATGATCACCGTACCGATGCCCGCGAGATATATTCCGAGGCCGACCAGGTGCAACAACGTGTGCGCGACAATGCGGCAAATTATGCACTCGGATTGGAGGGCGAGCGTAAGATTCTCGACCAGCACTACGAGGGTGAGAAGATTGAGAATCGCAAGGTGAGGGGCAATGTAACGGTGTCCTACTCCCTCTCGGAGCCTGTGCGCTATGCGGTCAAGATGCCCGTGCCGGCCTATATGTGCGAGGGTGGCGGTGGAGTCGTTGTCGATATTGTGGTCAATCCCTCGGGTGAGGTTGTCGATTGCAAGGTCAATGATGCCCTTTCGGAGCGAAATGGCTGTTTGAGGGAGGCGGCTCTCTCGAAGGCGGCACTCTCGGTATTCAATGCCGACCCTTCGGCACCTGCCAAGCAGCGAGGTTACATTGAGTACCAATTCATCGCACAGTAGGCGAGTATGCCTTGCAGGTGCTTTTTGCACCAACCTTCGGCTCGCAAGTTCCTCATTTACGCTCGGTAAACTGCGGACTTGCTTGCTCGGATTGGCACAAAAATCCCTCTGCAAAACCCACTCGCTGCGAGCGTGCCTTGCAGGCGAGCACATCTCGTGGTTGATTTCTGCGTTATGCTTTTGATTTTGCTTCCTCATTTACGCCTTGTAAACTGCGGAGCAAAATCAAAACCAAGCCTTGAACTCGCCTCACGATATGCACTCGCGGGGGAGGTCGCCCGAGGAAATATTCGGGAAGTTAAGGAATTTAGGGAATTTAGGGAATTTAGGGAATTTAGTGAATGTCCCTAAACTCTCTAACCTCTCTAACCTCCCTAATGGGGTAGAGCATAGGTTGCACTAAAAGTTTTTGGTTCCGCTTTTTACAAAAAGCTTCGAAAAAAAAGGAAATTTTGAATTTTGAATTTTGAATTGAAAAAAGGATGGTCATAACGACAGGTAACATACTTCTTATTGGCTCAATAATCCTCTTTGTGAGCATTTTGGCGGGCAAGGCGAGCAGTCGCTTTGGTGCCCCTATGCTGCTCTTCTTCTTGTTGGTCGGTATGGCTTTTGGTACCGATGGCGTAGGTATTGAGTTCGATAGTTTTGCAACCGTGCAATTCATCGGTATGGTGGCGTTGAGTATCATCCTCTTTTCGGGTGGTATGGACACCTCATTCGACGATGTGCGCCCCGTATTGAAGGAGGGTGTTGTGTTGGCGACTGTGGGTGTGATGCTCACCGCGCTCTTTACGGGAACGGTCATATACTACGTTTCGGGTTGGCTGGGTGCGCAGATACCCTTCACCCTTTCGCTCCTGATTGCGGCGGTTATGTCCTCTACGGACTCGGCATCGGTCTTTGCCATTCTACGCTCCAAGCGTATCGGCTTAAAGGAGAATTTGCGCCCGCTGTTGGAGTTGGAGAGCGGTAGTAACGACCCTATGGCATATATCCTCACCATTATGCTCATCCAAATCAACTTGGGGGCGGAGAGTTCTGTTGGTGCGGTGGCGATTACCTTCCTCAAACAGATGGGTATAGGTGCATTGGCGGGCTACTTGTTGGGTAGGGGAGGAGCCGAGATTGTCAATCGCATCAATGTGGGCAACAAGTCGCTCTATTCGGTGTTGTTGCTATCGTTGGTATTCTTCATCTCCTCGTTCACCGACCTGCTGGGCGGTAACGGCTACTTGGCGGTCTATATTGCGGGTATCGTGATGGGTAATCGCAGGTTGAGCCACAAGCGCACGCTTGCGACCTTCCTCGATGGCGTGACGTGGCTGATGCAGATTGTTATGTTCCTGATGTTGGGCTTGTTGGTCAATCCCCACGAACTTCTCGATGTTGTGTGGATAGGTGTGATAGTGGGTGTGGCAATGATTTTCTTCACCCGTCCCCTTGCGGTGTGGCTCACCTTGCTACCTTTGGGCTCGAAGCTCTCGAACAAGGCCCGCCACTATATATCGTGGGTGGGATTGAGGGGTGCGGCACCCATCTTGTTTGCCACCTACCCGAAACTTGCGGGCTTGGATCCCAATAATACGATTTTCAACATCGTCTTCTTCATCACCATATTCTCGCTTGTGGTGCAGGGTACGACGGTGGGAAGTGCTGCCAACCTTTTGGATGTGGCCGACAAGAGCCCCGAGAAGGGCTTTGATATAGACCTTCCCGACGAGGTGAAGGCTGCACTGACGGAGGTCGATATCATTGAGGGTGGTGCCCGTGATGGCGCTCTGTTGAAGGACGTACATCTGCCCGAAAAAACCCTTGTGATGATGATTCGAAGGGGAGATAAATACATTGTCCCCAATGGAAACACCACGCTCCATAGGGGCGATAAGTTGCTCCTCATTTCGGAGGAGATACAGGTTGCCCAGACCGAGATTCGCCACCGCGAACACATTGTGACGTGGGAGAGTATCAAACAATTTATTAGAAGATAGATAGAATGGAAGATAAAACCTTTTTGCTCCGCTGGATGAGCGGTCTGTTGGATTGGCTCGGCCTTCACTCTGCCGACGGAGGCTACAAGTCGCTCTTTGCGACACTCGTGGTGCTGTTGTGTTGCGTTGTGATTTGGCGACTGCTGCGCTACATACTCCTGCGCGCCCACCGCTTGGGAAAGATGGTCGATGAGCGATTGGCTGTGGTGTTGGATGTTGCCAACCTCAAAAAAATAGCCCTCACCGCCTCGGTTATACTCTTCTATATGTTGATGCCCTTGGCCTTCGACCCCACTTCTACGTTGGGAGTTACAATCCGTAAGGGGTTGGATGTGCTGTTGGTGTGGATGTTTGCCAGCGCAACCAATACGGTTGTTAAAACCATATTTATGCTCATCTATCACAAGCGCAAGAGGAAGGATGCACCCTTGAAGGGCTTTATGCAGGTAATCCAGATTGTGCTGTGGATTATCGCCATAATCCTCATTGTGGCAATCCTCATTGATAAGTCACCCACCAAACTCTTCACCGGCTTGGGAGCCTCGTTGGCGGTGTTGAGCTTTGTATTTAAGGATACGATTCTCAACCTCGTGTCGGGCATTCTGCTGTCGAGCGACAAGATGGTCAAGGTGGGAGATTGGATAGAGATGCCTTCGGCGGGAATCGACGGTACAGTCATTGATATGACGCTCAACACTGTGAAGGTTAGGGGGTGGGACAACACCATCTCCAATGTGAGCCCCTACACCCTCACCTCGGGTACGTTTAAGAATTGGCAGGGTATGTTTGCCTCGGGTGGTAGGCGCATTGCCCGCTATGTGGAGATAGATATCAACACGGTGAAATTCTGTACAGAGGAGCTCTTGGAGCGTGTTGCAAAATTGGAGGTTATGACCGACTATGTCGCCTCGATTCCTGAGCCTCGCTTGCAGACCACCAACCTCGAATTGTTGAGGGTGTATATTGAACGCTATATGGAGGCTCAGCCTTGGCTCAACCGAGATATGCTCCATATGGTGCGCCAATTGCAGTCGAGCGATACGGGTGTGCCTTTGCAGGTCTATGCCTTTACCTCCACAACCGTGTGGGTGGAGTATGAGCGTATTCAGGCTGCACTCTTTGAGCACATTATGGCTATAGCCCCCGTGTTTGACATCCGCATCTTCCAGCGTCCCTCGGGTGGCGACTTGGAGAAGCGCGCCTCGGTGGAGGATTTGGAGAAGATTGTGGGCTGATGAGGGTGAGTTTCACAGGCCATCGCCCCGATAAGATTACGGGGTGGAAGGAGGCCAAGGGTGAGGTTGAGGTTGCCATCCGCAAGGCACTCTCGGAGGAGATTGTGCGCCTTGTGAGGGAGGAGGGTGCCGACACCTTTCTGAGTGGTATGGCCCCGGGTGTGGATTTGTGGGCAGCCGATGAGGTCTTGCGCCTGCGAGGTGAGGGGCAGATTGGGGCCGATGTGCGCTTGGTGCTTGCGGTGCCCTATCCCAACTTTGAACGCTCCTTTCGTGCCGAGTGGCGAGAGCTCTATGGCGATGTGTTGGAGCGTGCCGATGAGGTTGTCTATGTGAGCGCGGGTTACCACTATGGTTGCTACACCCGCCGCAATGACTACCTTGTGGAGATGGCCGATGTGGTCTTGGCCTACTATGAAGGCTCCGAGGGGGGTACGCGCTACACCATCCGCAAGGCTGAAAAAGGGGGCAAAAGAGTTGTCAATTTGCTCCAAAGAGAACTGTTTGACTAACCGAAAAACAAAAATATAAACTTAACACCTTTGTAACTATGTTTGGCATTTTTAGAAAGAGAGTCTGGCTACGCGACCAGTTGGAGGGTTTCTATGATATGCACAGCCACCTTTTGTGGGGGGTTGATGACGGATGCAGGGACGCAAAACACACCCTTGCCCTCGATGCCGAACTTGTTGAGCTGGGGTTTAAGGGTGCCTACCTTACACCCCACATCATCTACGGCCTCTATGGTAACAACACCGAGCAGAGTCTGCGCGAGCAGTTCACCAAGATGCCCGAGGGTATGGATTTGGAGGTGAGGCTTGCCGCGGAGTACTGCCTCGACGAGAGATTCCTCTCCCACCTCAATGGCGAGGAGCCAATGCTTATGATGAAGGGTGACCACCTGTTGGTGGAGTTCAGTATGGGTACGAGTAGGGTTGATAGCCACGCCAACGACCTCTTTGAGGTGGCACTGACGGGTAAAAATATCATCATAGCCCACCCCGAAAGGTATGCCTTCCTCTCGGTAGATCGCAATTTGCACGAACTCGAAAAACTCACCTCCAAAGGCTATGCTTTGCAACTCAATCTGCTCTCCCTTACGGGTTACCACGGTGAGAATGTCAAGCGCATCAGCGAGGAGTTGTTGTTGAAGGACGAATATACCTTTGTGGGCAGCGATGTCCACTCCCGCATCTATACAAAAGCCATTCGCGAGGGGCAGATATCCCCAAAAGTTGTTGAGCCTTTGAGGGAGTTGATGGCGAATAACAAGCGCTACCTCTGGTAACAAGCACATCTCGCGGGCATCTACTGCGTTACGCTCAAAAATCTCTCCCTCATTTACGTTTAGTAAACTTCGGGAGAGATTTTTTTCGCAAGCCTTGTATCTGCTCCGCGATATGCACTTGTTTGTGATTTTTGCACCGCACTGCGATAGGCGAGTTCCTCATTTGCGAAGAGCAAACTGCGGACTCGCCTTCTTGTTTGGCACAAAATTTCCGCCACAAT
>JAZOTH010000004.1:0-4517 GCA_045657545.1 Tidjanibacter sp. | reverse complement strand
AGTCTGGTCAAACGTCGCGGGCGCGGTGCGCCCGAGGAGTGGTTAGGGAGTTTAGGGAGTTTAAGGAATTTAGGGAAAGAGTCTTAAACTCATTAACGACCTTAATTCTCAATTCCCAAAATCGCGTTGTATTGTGTGGGGTTGAGCAGCAGGCCAAGAGCCTCTGCAAAGAAGCGGTCGTCGTGGGTGTTGGCCACGCGGTAGAAAGCCGCCTCGCCCCAGAGTCGGCGGGCAAGGGAGGCTTTGATGGCCACACCGAGTGCTTCGAGGCTCTCGGTCATACCCTTCTCGGTGGGCTCAATGCCCTCCCTCTGCATCCTATCAACGAGCCTATTGAGCACCTCTTGGGGGGTGGAGTAGTTCTCATTGAAACTCTCAAAGGTGGGGTATGTGGCGAGCAGCTTGTGGCGCGAGTCGAGGAATAGCTCTGCGGTGAAGTCGCTGAAAGCCACCCCTGTCATTGTAACCTTATTGGCGTAGGCGTAGTCCTTTCCCTCCTCAATATCAATGTAGATGTCGGGAGTGATACCACCGCCTCCCGTCACTGTGCGACCATTGTTGATGGTTTTATACTTGGGGGCCACAGCCAACAACGAGTCGCGATAGGTGCGCGAGAGCATCCTCTCGGCGTGGTCGAAGTAGTACTCTTTGCTCTTTCCCTTCTCATAGGGGCGTTGTATGCACCTGCCGCTTGGGGTGTAGTAATGCGAGGTGGTGATTCTCACGGCCGACCCGTCATCGAGGACTATCTGCTTTTGCACCAACCCTTTGCCAAAGGTCTGTCGGCCCACAATCACCGCCCTGTCGTAGTCCTGCAAGGCGCCGCTGACAAGCTCGCTTGCCGATGCAGAGCCTTCATCCACCAGCACCACAAGGGGTTTGGTGGTGTATTCGCCCTTGGTCTTGGAGTAGTGGTTGTAGGGCTTTTCTTTACGGCCCGAAGTGGTGGTAATGAGCGTATTGCGGGGGAGGAAAAATCCTGCCAGCTTTATCGCCTCCGTCAGCAGTCCGCCACCATTACCCCTCAGGTCGAGGATTAGCCCATCAATCACACCAAATGAGGAGTATGCATTGCGGAACTCCTCCATAGTCTGTTCGGCAAAGCGATTGATGCGGATGTACCCTATATTATATAAGGTATAGGCGGCATCGACTGTTTTGATGGGGATAGCAGCGCGTTGGAGCGTGATGGGAGTGGGGGAGTCGGCACCCTCTTTTAGCACACCGAGGGTTATCTTCTCGCCAACCTTACCCCTGATTATCTCGCTGATGCGGGCGTGGGATATGCCCACAGCGGTGGTGTCGCCAATGGATAGTATTGCGTCGCCAGCAACCAATCCCGCCTTGTGTGCGGGTGAGCCCTCCATTGTGGAGAGAACTCTCACCGTATCGCGCACGATGGCAAACTCCACACCGATACCTCCAAAGGAGCCCTCCGTCATCTCCATATCCTTGCGGAACTGTTCGGGGCTGACATAGGCCGAGTGGGGGTCGAGACTTTCGAGTACGGCACTAATAGCCTCGCCCACAAGTGCTTTATTGTCGGGCTCTTCGACATAGAGTGAGTTGAGATAGTAATAGAACGAGCCGAATTTCTCCAACTCGTTCTGAAAACCCTGCCCTGCTGCGGAACTTGCGCCCCACAGCAGAACAACTATCGCAACCAAAACTTTTCTCATCTATTTCAAATACTCGGCGAGCTTTTCGAAGGCGACTTTCTCTTGTGTGCCCTCCGTCATATTCTTCACAGTGGCTACACCCTCCAATCGCTCGCTCTCGCCTACGATAATAACGTAAGGAATGGCCCTTTTATTGGCATACTCCATCTGTTTTTTCATCTTTGCGCTATCGGGGTAGATGTCGCTGGGGATGCCCGCTGCGCGAACACCCTTCAAGAGGCGGAGTGAAGCGGTGCGCTCCTCGCCACCGAAGTTGATGAAGAGTGCTTTGGTGGTCATCTGTGCCTCCTCGGGGAACAAGCCCAAGCCCAACATCACGTCGTAGATGCGGTCGGCACCAAAGGAGATACCCACACCACTCGTGTCGGGCAGTCCGAAGATACCCGTAAGGTCATCGTAACGACCACCACCGCAGATGCTGCCAATCTGGTAGTCCTTCGCCTTAACCTCAAAAATAGCACCCGTGTAGTAGTTCAGACCGCGTGCCAACGAGAGGTCGAGTTCCACTTCGAGGTCGGTCTGGTTGTCGGCAATGAGTCCGAAGAGTTCCTCCATCTCATCCACACCTTTCAGGCCCGTAGCACTCTCAGCAAGGGTTGTGCGCAGGGTTGCGAGCTTCTCCTCGGTAGTGCCCGAGAGGGTGAGGATGGGTTTAAGACGCTCAATGGCCTCCTGCTCAATGCCCCTTTCGAGGAGTTCCTTCTCCACGTTCTCCAAACCGATTTTGTCGAGTTTGTCAATCGCTACGGTGATGTCTATCATCTTGTCGGCGTGACCGATAGCCTCGGCAATACCGAAGAGAATCTTGCGGTTGTTGAGTTTCAGTACCACGTTGATGCCCAACTTCTTGAAGACCGTTTCGACAATCTGCACCAACTCTGCCTCATAGAGGAGCGAGCGACTGCCGATGGCATCCACATCACACTGATAGAACTCGCGGTAGCGGCCCTTCTGTGGCCTGTCGGCCCTCCACACGGGCTGCACCTGATAGCGTTTGAAGGGGAAGGCAATCTCGGCCTGGTGCTGAACGACAAACCTTGCGAAAGGCACGGTCAGGTCGTAGCGGAGTCCCTTCTCGCAAATCTTTGTGGCGAGGGCTGCCGAGGAGCCTGCAATCTGCTCGGGGGTTACTTTATCCATAAAGTCGCCCGAGTTGAGAATCTTGAAGAGGAGTTTGTCGCCCTCCTCGCCATATTTACCCATCAGCGTCGAGAGGTTCTCCATTGCGGGAGTTTCGAGCGGTGTGTAGCCGTAGGTGCGGAATACGCTCTTGATGGTGTCGAACATATAGTTACGCCTTGTCATCTCAACAGGCGAAAAGTCCCTTGTTCCTTTAGGAATTGAAGGTTTTTGAGCCATATCTAAATTTTGAAATTTACGTTTTGAATTAGTTTTCTACCAGTTTGCGATACTTAACCCTGTGGGGAGTGGTGTCGATACCTTGTGCCTTCTTGTGCTCCTCGTACTCGGAATATGTACCCTCGAAGAATACCACCTTGCCCTCATCCTCAAAGGAGAGAATGTGGGTGGCAACCCTATCGAGGAACCACCTGTCGTGCGAGATAACCACTGCACAACCTGCAAAGTTCTCCAAACCCTCCTCCAACGCACGCAGGGTATTTACGTCGATGTCGTTGGTGGGCTCATCGAGAAGCAGTACGTTGCCCTCCTCTTTGAGTGCGAGTGCGAGGTGGAGGCGGTTGCGCTCACCACCCGAGAGTACGCCACATTTCTTCTCTTGGTCGGCACCGCTGAAATTGAACCTGCCGACGTAGGCACGGGCGTTAATCTGGCGGTTGCCGAGCGAGATGAGCTCACTATTCTGCGAAATAACCTCAAATACGGTCTTCTCGGGGTCGATACTCTTGTGCTGCTGATCCACATAGGCGAGCTTCACGGTTTCGCCAACCTTGAACGAGCCGCTGGTGGGCTGCTCCAATCCCATAATCATACGGAACAGGGTGGTCTTACCCGTACCATTGGGGCCAATAACACCCACAATACCTGCGGGGGGCAGTACGAAGTTCAAATCCTCATAGAGCACCCTGTCGCCAAAGGCCTTCGATACACCTTGTGCCTCGATAACCACATTGCCCAAGCGGGGACCGTTGGGGATGTAGATTTCGAGCTTCTCCTCCTTCTGCTTGGTATCCTCGTTGAGCATCTTGTCGTAGGCACCCAGACGGGCTTTGCTCTTTGCGTGGCGGGCCTTGGGGCTCATACGCACCCACTCCAACTCGCGCTCCAAAGCTTTGCGACGCTTGCTCTCCTGCTTCTCCTCCATAGCGAGGCGGGTGGTCTTCTGGTCGAGCCAGCTCGAATAGTTGCCCTTCCAGGGAATACCCTCACCACGGTCGAGTTCGAGAATCCAACCTGCCACGTTGTCGAGGAAGTAGCGGTCGTGGGTTACGGCAATGACCGTACCCTTGTACTGCTGCAGGTGCTGCTCCAACCAATCAATCGACTCGGCGTCGAGGTGGTTGGTAGGCTCGTCCAACAACAACACATCGGGCTGCTGCAACAGCAGACGGCACAGCGCCACACGACGACGCTCACCACCCGACAGTACGGCTACCGACTGGTCGCCATCGGGGCAGCGCAGAGCATCCATTGCACGGTTCAGCACCTGGTCCAACTCCCAACCATTGACGTGGTCAATCTGCTCGTACAGCTCGCCCTGACGCTCGATGAGTGCATTCATCTCATCGTCCGACATTGGCTCGCAGAGCTTCATATTAATCTCCTCGTACTCCTTCATCAGGGCCACCGTCGCGGCACAGCCCTCCTCGACCACCTCGCGAACGGTCTTCGCATCGTCGAGTTTGGGCTCCTGCTCCA
>JAZOTH010000003.1:0-46332 GCA_045657545.1 Tidjanibacter sp. | reverse complement strand
CAGACGCTCCTCCCCAACTCCATCATCATCAACTTCGGCGATAACGACTCCTACCCCATGTGGTACAATCAGGAGGTGGAGGGTGTGAGGCCCGATGTGAGGATTATGAACCAGAGCTACCTCGGTGGCGGATGGTATGTGGAGCAGATGCGACAGAGGCTCAACGAGAGCGACGCGCTACCATTCTCGCTCCCCAAAGAGAAATATATGTATGCCAACGACTACATCTTTGTGGAGGATATTGTGGATTACCGCGTGGATTTGAAGCAGGCGATGGCGGTCGTAAGGAGCGAGAGCCCCGCAACCAAGCTCTCCTACTCCGAAGACCTCACTTTCGACTTCCTGCCACAACATAAACTCTCCCTGCCGGTAAATAAGGAGAATGTCCTCAAAGCAGGTATCGTCAGGCCCGAGGATGCCCACCTTATACTCGATAGTATTGAGCTCAACATCACCAAAAATACACTCGAAAAGCCCGAGTTTATGATTCTCGATATGTTGGCCGAGTTGGATTGGAGCAGGCCCGTCTATTTTGTGCAACCCAACCTCTTGAAACACCTCGGAATCACCGACTACCTCCAATACGATGGCTATGCCTACCGATTTGTCCCCATCCGCACACCTATGGAGAGCGCGGCAAACATCGGTCGCATCGACACCGACTACCTCTACAACAACCTTATGAATCTCTATCGCTATGGTAATGTGAAGGACGAGAGTGTCTATGTCGATAACTTCTCGCGCTACAACATCAACTCCACACAGATTCGTGGTGGCTTTGCACGCCTTGCCGAGCAGATGGTGAGAGAGGGGCGCAAAGAGGAGGCCCAGGCGGTGCTCGACAGGGGCGTGGAGGAGCTACCCTTCTCGCAGTTGCCCCACGGCTACCAATCGTTCCCCTACATTGATGCCTACTATATGGCTGGCGCGGTGGAGAAGGGCGATGCCTTGGCTCGTGATTTTGCACGCGATATCACCCAAAAACTCTACTACTACTTCACCTTCCCCGACTCCAAACAGCCCTTCGTGGAGGAACAGTTGGTGGATGAGTTCCAATACCTCGAACACCTTATCTACTCGGTGCTCCTGCCCCACCAACGCTATGAGTTGGTCAATGAGTTGGATCGCAGTTTGGAGATTGCCGAGCTGTTCTTTGGTATGACGCGCAACGAGCAGGGCCAGCCTGAGGCTACGGTGGCCCCCGTAAATGACCGCACAAGGGAGGAGTTCCTAAGGAGCATAGATGGCTATTTCATAATTGAGAATTAAGGATGAAGATTGTCGTACTATTTGCACTGATGTTGAGTGCTGTGTTCAATCTCTCGGCACAAGAGGTTGAGGGGTGGTTGCCACGCGGATGGCAGCCCCAAACCGAATACCCTTTGGCGTGGAGCGGTGATGGCGATTTTGAAGAGTGGCGCACAACTGCCCGAGAGAAGATGTTGGAGCTTATGGGTATTGCTCCCCAAGCCCCCGAAACGACCACCTACCGCATCATCTCCTCCGAGCCTCGCGATGGATATACGGCCCACAAGATAGAGTTTGAGGTGTCGAAGGGTAACTTTGTGGTTGCCTACCTCCTCATCCCCGAGGGCGAAGGCCCTTTCCCTGCACTCCTTGCACTGCACGACCACGGCGCAAAGTTCTCCATCGGTAAGGAGAAGATGGTGCGCCCCATTTGTGAGAGTCCCGAGGTCGTGGCCGATGCCGAGGTGTGGAGCGCGAAGAATTACGATGGCGTATTTACGGGCGATTGGTTCGCCTCGCAGGGATATGTTGTGCTGGCTACCGATGCCCTCCTTTGGGGCAATAGGGGTGAGGGCGAAGATGGCCGCCAGACCGCCTACAATAGTCAGCAGGCTGTCGCCTCCAACTGCATAAAGTTGGGTACAACGCTGGTGGGAATCATCACCCACGACGATATTAGAAGTGTGGATTTTCTCGCTGCGCAGGAGTTTGTAGATCCCGAGCGCATAGGTGTCTATGGTCACTCAATGGGCGGACACAGGGCGTGGATGGTGGCGGCACTCTCCGATAGGGTGGCTGCTCTTGCGTCGGTGTGCTGGATGGCGACCTCGGATGCTCTGCTCGAAGCGGGCAACAACGAACTCAAAGGTGGCTCGGCATTCACAATGCAGATACCTCTCATTAGTCGCTACTTGGATAACCCCGATATGGCCTCAATGGCCTGCCCTCGTCCCGCTCTTTTCATCTCGGGCTCGCAGGATAAACTCTTCCCCAAAGGGGTGGAGGAGGCTCACGCCAAGATGCAGCGCGTATGGCATTCGCAGGGTGCCAAGGAGAGGCTCCACTGCCACATATATCCCTCGCCCCACTACTTCGGTGTGGAGATGCAGGGGATGGTGAAGGAGTTTTTCGACAATCTATTTTACACGAAATAGAGTGTCGAAAAACCTCTATCGACTAAGGCCAATAATCAAGCAAAAAATTTTGTAAGCTCGGCCGCAATGCGGTTCTTGGGGAATTTGTGCCCAAGAGTGAGAGCCTTGCGGAACATCGACTCGCGGAAGGTGCGGTGCTCCTTGCTCTCGGGGTGGAGTGGGCGATGGTTGCGAGCATCGGTGAGCCTCTCGAAGAGTTCGCCGTCGCACATAGCCTCCCTGCCGATAAACATCTCGCAGAATCGCTCCCAAACGTACTCCACAGCCGCTTTCGAAGGGTGCATCATATCGTCACCGCAGTAGCGGTAGTCGCGCAAATCGTCAATCAGAATCTCAAACGAGGGGAAGTAGCACACTCTCTCATACTTGGCCGCAATCTGCTCCACTGCAAGGCGCAGGGTGGCCTTCGAGAGTGAATTGCCCTCCAAGCCGTCACCCAAGTGGCGCACAGGACTGATGGAGAGGATGACCTTCTTGTCCGCCAGCATTGCAAGTGTTCTTTCGAGTGAGGTGACAACCTCTTCCACCGAGAGCCTACGACGTGCAAACTCCCTTGCAGGCATCTTGTGGCAGTTGGCTACAACCTCGCCCTTGTGTTCAAACACCCACGCAGTGCCCAGCGTGAGCACCACCCACGATGCCTCCTTCAACTCTTTGTGGGCTGTATCTATTGAGCGGTTGATTCTCTCTACCACCTCTTCGGGGTTGGGACTGTCGAAAGAGCCGTGGGTGGCGAGCGAAAACCACACATCGCCCCTACACAGAAGTTCCTCGCGCTCAACGCCCCGACGCGCAACTATGCGCTCCACACAAGCCTCAATCGAAAGAGGGTTGTAGAGAGTCCCGAGGGGGTTGGAGGCAACCTCCACACCCACCCTTGTGAGGTGATGAGCCACCTCTTCGGCAAAGCAAGAACCGATGGAGAGAATTTTTTGCGATTGGTCTATCTTATTGACGCTTGGTGTGATAGTTATCTCGGTGCGAAAGTTCATAGTAGAAAGGTTTTAGGGTTGTTTGACTACAAAGATAAAAATTTTTATCTTTGCTCTAACTAAAAGAGCAAACTAAAATGAAACTTACCGCCTATCCCAAAATTAACCTCGGACTCGACATCCTCACTCGTCGCCCCGATGGTTACCACGAAATAGATACACTTATGGTCGCAGTGCCAGCCATTGCCGACACCCTCGAAATTGAACACGCAGAGGGTGGCGGTTGTAGCCTGCAAATGGAGGGCCTTGTGGTGGATTGTGCCTCCGATAGGAATCTTGTGGTCAAGGCGTGGATGCTCCTCAGGGAGATGTATGGCATAGGTGGTGTGCGTATGAAGCTCGACAAAAAGATACCTTTTGGTGCAGGGTTGGGTGGCGGCAGTGCCGATGCGGCCGTTGCCATCAAGGGACTCTCGGAGCTCTTTGGGCTCAACCTCTCCACCGAGCAGATGGTGGAGGTCGCTGCACGCCTGGGTAGCGATGTGCCCTTCTTCATCCACTCCCAGCCGATGTTTTGCCGAGGTAGGGGTGAGATTATGACACCTGCCGAGGTGGATCTCTCGGGTGTGTGGTGTGTAATCTCGAAGCCATCGTTTGGTATCTCCACAGCCGAGGCCTATGCGGGTGTTGTGCCCCACATCCCTGCGCTCTCGCTCGAAGAGCGCCTGCGCCTGCCCCGTGGCGAGTGGCAGAGTGCCATTGTTAATGATTTTGAGGCTTCACTCTTCGACAAATACACTGCTCTGCCCAACATCAAGCGCGAGATGCAACGCCGAGGAGCTTTCTACACCTCGCTCTCCGGCTCCGGCTCGGCAATGTATGGACTCTTCGCCGAGGAGCCCCACTACTCACCCATCTTTGCGGGCGAGGAGGTCTTTGTGTGCAAGTTGTAGTCAACCGTCAAACGTAAATAGTTGCGGGGCACACCATTTTTTTGGTGCGCCCCGCAACTATTAATGTTGGACGTTAGACCGTCTTGCGGATGATGCGCAAAACCTTGCGTGAGCGTTGCGTCATATAGACACCCTCCTTCTCGGCATACTCCGCCAAGTGCTCCATTCGGTAGCCGCGGATGGTCAGAAGCTCCATATCGGTGTTATACTTCACCGAGAAGCCCGCCTTGTGGAACGAATCGACAATCTCCTCCAAGTAGCGAGTGTTGTCGATGCAGAGTGCCATACTGATTGCCGAGTTCTGCACCAAATGTACCTTCGCGCGGTGGCTCTCCAAGATATGGAATATCTCCGCCATACGCTCCTCCAAAATGAACGAGTAGTCCTCGGGTTTGATGGAGAGCAAAATCTGATTCTTCTTCAAGATGAGGATGGGGGTGTCGATGGGCTTTTCAATCTCCGCTTTGATGACACTACCAGGTAGCGAGGGATTTACAAAGCACCTAACATACAAAGGTATCTGCTTGTTTTGCAGAGGCTTGATGGTCTTGGGGTGGATAATCTGCGCACCGCTGTATGCCAGCTCAATAGCGTCGAGATAGGTCAGCTCGGGGATGTAGGTTACCCCCTCAAACTGCTTGGGGTCACCATTGAGGATACCCTCAACATCTTTCCAAATCGACACACTCTCGGCTCCGAGAATGTAGCCCGCAACGGCTGCCGAGTAGTCGGAGCCCTCACGGCCAATGGTGGTAGTTGCACCCTGCTCGGTGGCACCAATGAAGCCCTGACCAACAATAACCCTCTCATCGGTGGTCTCCACAGCACGCAATAGGCGGGGAGTGGATGCCTCAATGTCGATGTTGGCATCGCGGAAGCGGTTGCTGGTGAGGAACAAACGCCTCATATCGAGCCACTTGCTTGCCACACCTGCATAGGTGAGATAGTCGCTCACAATGGAAGTGGAGATAAGTTCGCCAAAGCTCACAATCCTATCGTACCACTCCTCATAGGTGCGACTCTTGGGGTTCGAGAGGGTGATAATCTCCTCCAACTCCTCATAGAAACCTCTCACCCTCTCGGGCAAGTGGGGCTCACCCCAAAGGTCAGCAAGAATCCCTGCGTGGTAATCGACAATGCCCTGCATAGCCACAACTGCCTCGCCGGTGCGACCAGCCCAAAAGCTATCCACAACCTTTTCCAGCGCGTTGGTGGTTTTACCCATTGCCGATACGACAATAAACAACCTTCCCTCCGTTTGGCGGGCAATCTCTGCAAGGTTCCTGACACCTGCCGCCTCCTTAACCGAGGCTCCTCCAAATTTATATACTTTCATTCCTTTATTAGTTTCAATTATAACCCCTCACATAAATAATCCTACGGTTGGGAATTTATTGCCTCAAACAAATTGCCTACGCCTCGGTGGTAGTGCCCTCTGCCTCTTTTTCGTTGTGGTAGAATTTGTAGAGTTCCTCGGTGGCAAGGGAGATTTTCGTAACCGAGAAGTCCTCGCCCTGGGGATATACAAACATTGTATCCGTAAGGGTGCTCAAATCCACACAGTCGCGCTTCCACTTGCGGAAGTTGTACTCGATGTGGATGGAGTATCGCTGGGGCGCGGGGATGGTCATCGAGTAGTCGATGCCGTCGAACTCACCACGAAGCGCAAAGCCATTCATATCGTGAGTCAGAACACCCTCACCCAACTCCATAAACCTGCGGGGGTGGGGCAGTGAGCGCACGTCAGACTTGACGGTAATGCCATAGGTTCCGGCCTCTACCTCCTTGCGGACATTCTCCCTCTCCCACTCATACCAATCGGGAATGTGGCTGAAATGGGTTTCGCCCTCGGTGGCCTCCAACTGACCATACTCATTCATCCACCATTTGTGGCCACACTCATTGCACCAGAGGTGTGAGCCCTCGCTTGCCATACGGTACTCCTTGCCGCAGTGGGGGCACTGGTAGAGAACTTTGTGCAAGCCCTCGGCACGGGTACTCTTGGTCATACGAATCTTATTGTCGCGCTGCCAAGCGAAGTCGTCGTAGTAGAACTCACGGTTGATAATCTCCATAATCTGGTTGTAGTCCATCTTCTCAATCTCCTCCACCGTGAGAATCTGTTTCATCGTCGCCTCGGTCTTGATAAGCCTGTCACCTGTGTGCCAGAAGGGTGAGTTGATGTGGTTACCCTGAGTGATGAGTGTCACAACGGGCATTTTGAGCAACTTCACAAGTTTGCCGAGCGAAGGGGGCAAAATGGCGTTGGTGCCACAAAGCGAGTAGCGAGCCTCGGGGTAGAAGGCCACAACCTTCTTGCGCTCCTTAATCTCGCGCAGCTGGCGCACAAGGCGGGTATCGTTGGTAAATTTACGCTTGGGAATACAACCCACGCGGGCCATCAGCCACGCAAGGATACCTCCAATGCCCACAAAACCATCAATCGCCACAATGTAGTATGCCTGATTGGGGAAGGTGGCCTTGATGGCGACCATAAAGTCATAGAAGGCATTGTGGTTACACAGCAGAAGGTAGGGACGTTTTACACCATCCATATTAATCTTGCGTATGCGTGTGCGATGAAGCCAAGTGACGGGGAACGAGGCAATCCACATAATGGGGCGCAACCACCACGAAACCCTCTTGGGTTTAGCACTCATATCAAGCCTGCGGGCATCATCAACAAGTGGGGTGCGGTCGTCGAGCTCTTTTGTCTTTTTTGTGTTGTCTGTGTTCGGTTTCATAGAGAAATTTGTTTTGTTTATAACCTAACCTTTGGTGCAATAAGTCACAAAGATAGTACAAAAAAGAAAAAAGCAGGTATGAAAGTTCCATTTCTCCCACTTTTTTACCATATTTGTAGTGTTATTACGTTAAAAACACAGATTATGTATAGCGAACTGAAAAAACATATTGAGGCAGCGTGGGAGAACGGTGAATTGCTCCACGAGCCCGAGGTGCTCGATGCTATCGAGCAGGTGGTGACACTTCTCGACGAGGGTAAGGTGAGGGTTGCCGAGCCCACCGAGAATGGCACTTGGCAGGTGAATGAGTGGGTGAAAAAGGCGGTTATCCTCTACTTCCCCACCCACGAGATGACTACCTCCCAAGCGGGAGAGTTGGAATTTTACGACAAACTCCCCCTGAAAAAAGGCTACAAAGAGTTGGGTGTGAGGGTTGTGCCCCACGCTGTGGCTCGCCGAGGTGCCTATCTCGCAAGGGGTGTAATTATGATGCCATCCTATGTCAATATCGGAGCCTATGTCGATAGTGGCACAATGGTCGATACTTGGGCAACCGTGGGGTCGTGTGCCCAGATTGGCAAGGGTGTCCATTTGAGTGGTGGTGTAGGCATCGGTGGTGTTTTGGAGCCCGTGCAGGCGGCACCCGTCATTGTGGAGGACAATTGTTTCCTCGGCTCACGTTGTATTGTTGTGGAGGGTGCTCATATCGGCCGAGAGTCGGTATTGGGTGCAGGTACAATCATCACCTCCTCAACCAAAATCATTGACGTAACAGGCCCTGAGCCTGTTGAGTACAAGGGTTATGTACCCCCTCGCTCGGTGGTTATCCCCGGTAGCTACAAACGCCAATATCCCGCAGGAGAGTACTCGGTGGGTTGTGCCCTGATTATCGGCCAGCGCAAGGAGAGCACCGACAAGAAGACCTCGCTCAATGATGCACTCCGCGAGTACGGAGTATCCGTATAGCGAGTGTGCCTTGTGGGCGATTTCTGCGTTACGCTTTTGATTTTGCCTCCTCATTTACTCCCGGTAAACTGCGGGACAAAATCAAAACCAAGCCTTTCCCTCGCCTCACAAAACCCACTCGTCGCAAGTGTGCCTTTGGCTCGCAATTTTGAATTTTGAATTTTGAATTTGCACTATGGCAGTTTTTATCTATAAATCTATGCCTTCGACCAATTCGGAGGTGGCAAAGCCCGGCTATCGTCACGGCGATGCGGTGATTGCGCGTGAGCAGACCGCAGGCCGCGGACAGAGGGGTAATAAGTGGAGTAGCAAGGCGGGGGAGAACCTCACCTTCTCGCTCGTGTGGGAACCAACATTTATGGAGGCCAAACGTCAGTTCCTCCTCTCGGAGGCGGTGGCTCTGGCCCTTGTGGACACCCTCAAACAGTACGATATTCGCCCCAAAATCAAGTGGACAAACGATATCTATGTGGGCAACAAGAAGATTTGCGGCATCCTCATAGAGCACACCCTCGGTACCGAAGGACACCTCGCGCGTACCATTGTGGGTATTGGCCTGAATGTCAATCAGAAGGAGTTTGAGGAGTGGGTGCCCAACCCAACTTCTATGGCAACCGTTGCGGGCAAGGTGTTCGATATGAATGAGGTCTTCCAGAGGCTCTATGATGCTTTGGAGGCTCGTTATGAGCAGTTGCAGAGTGCCCCCGAACAGATTGAGAAGGAATACGATGCGCTTCTCTACCGCAAGGGTGAGTTACACACCTATCGTCTGCCCTCCGGTAAGACCTTTGAGGGTGTTATTCAGGGGGTGAAATCGACGGGTGAGTTGCTCGTGGAGAGTCAGGGTATGGTTGTCCCATATCTCTTCAAAGAGATAGAGTTTGTTATTTAGCGAGCACATCTCGTGGGCATCTGCTGCGTTACGCTCGGGCTCGGATTGCTCATTTACGCAGAGTAAACTGCGCATCCTCGCCCATCGCAAGCCTTGCATCTGCCTCACGATATGCACTCGCGGGGAATTGAAAATTGAAAATGGAGAATGGAAAATTAAGGTGCGCCTCCGGCGCAGAGGATTATTAAGGACTTTAATGTCCCTAACCTCCCTAACCTCCCTAAATTCCCTGATTGAGGTAGAGCAAAGGCTACACTAAAAGGTGCCGTAACGGCACTTTTGTGTTGGGATTCCGAAGCACAGCCGTGGATAGAATTGTGGCGGTTGGCTACACTAAAAGTTTTTGGTAGCACCTTTTTACAAAAAGGTGCGAAAAAAGAAAAAAAATTAGGGGGCGTGCAACGTTTTGCCCCCTTTATGCATCTTAATAGATAGAGAGAAAGGCAAATGACCATCGAGAGCATCATACAAGGTTGCCGAAGAGGTGACGCAGAGGCTCGCAGAGAACTTTATGAGAGATACGCCACGGCGATGTTTTCGCTCGTGAGGCGCTACATAAAGGTGCGTGCGACTGCTGAGGATGTGTTCCACGATGGCTTTGTCACGCTCTACACCAAGATTGACGAGTGGCGCGGAGAGGGGCCCTTTGAGGGGTGGATGAGGCGAATATTCATCAACACTGCACTCACCCATCTGCGCAAGGAGCGAGGTGTGGTAGCTGTGGATGACGATGTGAGCGAGTTGCCACTGGGAGTCGTCGGAGGTGCTCCGCCCGAGGCGGTGGGGCGATTGGGGGATAAGGAGCTCCTGGCAATGGTGGAGCGACTACCCGACGGATTCCGAGCAGTGCTGATGCTACACGCGGTGGATGGTTACAGCCACGCAGAGATTGCCCAAATGCTCGGAATCAGCGAAACAACAAGCCGAAGCCAATTTTTGAGGGCGAAGGCAAGGCTCTCGGAGATGATTGCCAGAGAGAACGGAGAGAAGAATCACTAACGCAAGAAGAGAAAAGACAAAGAGATGAAAGATATATTAGACGATAAACTAACCCGAGAGCTGGGCGATAAGTTGCGAGGCTTCCGCGAGGAGCCACCTGCCGGGATGTTCGACCGCATCGAGCAGACCTTGATGGCGAGTGGTGTTGTGGAGCCTGTGCCTGCCGAAGAGCCCGCAGTGAAGGTTGTGCCCCTTTGGAGGCGCACTTGGGTGAGGGGTGTTGCTGCAACTCTGGCGGCTGCATCGCTCGCCTTGGCTGTGATGGTTGGGTTGAGAGAGAATATGCCCGAGGAGATTGTGGTGGCCGAGCAAATGCCCAATGAGGAGGTTCCCACCCCCGAAATTCACACCGAGGAGGTCGTTGCCCCCGAGGTGGAGATGTTGGCTTTGCAGATGGCCCCCAAAGTTTCGAGGCCCACTGTGGCGAAGGTTGTTGAAGTGGAGGATGTGACCACCGAGGAGGTGGAGCAACCCGCCACCGAGCCCACCGAGGAGAGGGTTGCAACTGCCACCAGAAGAGAGGGTAGGGCGAAAAACAGTCGCACACGTCAGCGTTCCTCCTCGCGTAGGAGTGATGGTGAGTTGGAGGAGTATTGGCGTAGCTTTTTCACCGAGGAGCCCCGCAAAAGGAGCCTTAGTCATCCCACGCAAGTGGCTATTTATGCCTCCAACCTCGGCTTCAATCAGGGACACATCAATGTTAATAATGTGGCCAATAGCTCTATGTTGCTCACCGAAAACAATCAGCTGACGGCGGGCGGTAGCTACCTCTCGCCAATGTTGGTGCAACCTAAGGCCAAGTCGCGCCTCGAACACTTTATGCCCGTAACGGTGGGTGTGACGGTGAGCTATGCTCTGAACGATTGGTTATCGCTCGATAGCGGCCTGCTCTACACCAACCTCTACTCCACCTCCGACACCTCTGGTGCGGTGAGTGACTTTGCTCGTAGGCGCACTATCGACTATCTGGGTGTGCCTCTGGCAATGTCTATCTACTTTGCCGACTTCGACCGCCTCTCGCTCTATGGCAAGCTGGGTGGTACGGCAGAGCTCTGCATCGGTGCAAAGGATAAGGAGTTTATGGATGGGGTGATGACACGCAAGACCAAACTCGATGTCACTCCTCTGACCTTCTCTCTCGATGCGGCGGTGGGTGCTGGTTATGCACTCTGGGGAGGTTTTGGACTCTTTGGTGAGGTGGGTTGTTCCTATTGGCTCGCCCCCGATGATTACCCCGAAAACTATCGTACCGTTCATCCTCTGAGCCTCTCTATCAGGGCGGGCTTACGTTTTACCTTTAACTAAAATGGGCACTATGAAGAGAATTTATGATTTCGTGCAGATTGTCGTGGTGCTGATGGTTGGTGCTTTGTCGTGGGCTTGTAGTGCGGATATGGCAGATTCCCCTATGGGTGAAGTATCCCCGGAAGCCAATGGAGAATATATCACCGATTTTGGACTGCTCTCCCCCTCCTATTCGACCATCACCACCGATGCGGATGTGGTGCTCTTTATCACCGAGATTGGTGAGCAAACCTCTGCCGAGGAGTTGGAGAGTAAAAGTGGTCGTGTGATGTTCAACTACACCATTTTGGGCAATAACCCTGCGGGCGGTTTCTTTGTGAGGCTCAACTGTTTCTATCCGCTGGTTGTTAAGGATATGCAGCTCTTTACTCCCGAAGATAAAGCTACGAAAAGTCCTGCGCCAAGTGGCGGCTGGTTGGAGGATGAGAATTTCACCTCTCTCCTCGAAGCACCCTATATGCCCTATGAAGCGAGTGTGGGTGGCTGTTATATCAATGTGAATGTCTGCTACCTCTCGACCAAGAGTATCGAAGAGGAGATTCCCGAGGTGGATCTCTATTACGACTCGGTTGTCTCTACCCCCGACACCGCAGTCCTTCAACTTGTGGGCAAGGAGGAGGATGAAATGTATGAGAAAGGTGCCACTACACGTTTCCAATGGTTCTCATTCCGCATTTCCGAGTCGATGAAGGAGGCTTTACAGGGGGTAAATCTCTATGCTTTCTATTGGCGTTGGTGGGTGGATAAGGATAATACCGATGCCGGATTCAGGGAGTATACGAGTGTGCTGAATAATGATTCGGTGGGCGGAGGTGCTTCGGGTAGGGTGCTGCTATTTAGCGAGTTGTAGAATACCAAAGCAAATATAACTACAAAAAAAGGAGGTCTTTTGGACCTCCTTTTTAGTTGGGCTGCACGGACTCGAACCATGAATAACAGGACCAGAATCTGTTGTGTTACCATTACACCACAGCCCAATAGCGAGTGCAAAAGTACTACTTTTTTCAAAAACTGCAAGCGTTTGGGCAAAAAAAATGCAAGAAGTAGCCACAACTTGCATTTTTTTGCCTAAACGTCTAACGTCAAAGAGTGTCACCCTTTGGCAAACTCATAGAGCTTTGCAATCTCCTCGGGCCAGAGGCTCTCGTCGATGGTTTCGAGCACCAGGGGCATATCGTCGAAGCGTTTGTCGCTGGCAATATAGCGGAAGCACTCCCATCCAATCTGGCCGCCTCCGAGCCTCTCGTGGCGGTCGATGCGACTACCCAGCGGGCGCATCGCATCGTTGAGGTGCATACCCTTCAAATATTTTTCGAGTGAAACGATACGGTCTATCTCACTAAACGTCCTCTCGCAAGCCTCAGGGGTCGAAAGGTCGTAGCCCGCAGCAAAGGCGTGGCAGGTGTCGATGCAGAAACCAACCCTCGATTTGTCCTCCACACGGTCGATGATGTAGGCAATCTCCTCGAAGCGGTGTCCGAGGTTGGTGCCCTGACCTGCGGTATTCTCAATTACGGCCGTAACGCCCTGTGTCTTTGAGAGCGCGATATTGATACTCTCGGCAACCCTTCCAAGGCTCTCCTCCAAGCCGATGCGGCCGAGGTGGCTACCCGGGTGGAAGTTGAGTCGGTCGAGGCCGAGGAGTTCGCAACGGTGCATCTCCTCCACAAATGAGGCACGCGACTTTTCGAGCCCCTCAGTGTCGGGGTGGCCGAGATTGATGAGGTAGGAGTCGTGGGGGAGTATCTGCTTGGGGGTGTAGCCAAGGCGTGCGCACTCGCTCTTGAAGGCCTCAATATCCCTCTCTGTGAGGGTGGGTGCGAACCATTGACGCTGGTTTTTGGTGAAGAGGGCGAAGGCTCCCGCCCCTATCTGGTGGGCATTTTCGGGGGCATTCTGAACGCCTCCCGCAGCCGAAACGTGTGCTCCAAAGTATTTCATTCTTGTAGTATGCTTTATTATCCTTTGTGCAAATATACGGATATTCAACCAAAATCGTTATATTTGCACGATTATATCTTTTTATATTAACATAGGTATAAACTATAATATGAGCAAGGCGAGGTTTTTGGTGCTTTTTTTGTTGGCTGTGGTGTCGGGAGCAAGTGACGCTATGGCGCAATATACCATACGCCGTGCCCAGCCACAAAGAGAGGAGAGTGTGGAGCCCACCCTGCGTGGATTGACCAACGACAAGGTGTCGAGCGACCTACACAATGACTATTACGACCACGCTGCGTGGGTGGCAGAGCGCAACAGGGTGCGCAAGGAACGCAACCTCTTTGAGATTGAGGGCTCGTTCCAGACCTCCGCTTTGCAGTTTGAGAATTGGACTGCGGGTGGCGACAACACCTTCTCGGGACTTGCAACACTCTTTGTGCATCATCGCTACAAGCGTAGCAAGTTTGCGCACGATTTGACGGTCAATGCCCGATATGGTATAAACTATATCGACAATATGGCCTTTAAGAATGTTGATGAGTTGAAAATTTCGGAGGTTATGTCGTGGGATATTCAGGGAAGTTGGTCCTATTCGGCAACTCTCAACTTCCGTACCCAATTTGGCGATGGCTATGAGTCGCGCACCGACCAAACGCTCATCTCGGCACTCCTCTCGCCCGGCTATATGGATGTGTCGGTGGGATTTACCTACGCACCAAGTAAGGCCCCCTTTAAGATTACCCTCTCACCCATTGCGGGTAATATGATAACGATGCTCGATAGTAGGCTCTATTTGCAGGGGCTCAATGGTGTGCCTGCGGGCGATAGGGTGTATAGCTCGATAGGCCCCTCCATAAACGCCTCATTCGACAAGAAATTTTGGAAGGAGAGGATGCGTTACCGCTCAACTCTCTACGCCTTTACAGACCTCTCCTCGCCACCAACGGTGAGGTGGGATAATTGGCTCGATTTGAGCCTCTCGAAATACCTCTCCGTAAAACTCTACGGAGTGATTTATTACCTCGAATCGGCAAGCCCGCGTGCCCAATACCAATACTCGGCAACGCTCGGACTTACCTACAAATTTCGCAACAAATAGAAGACGATGAAACGAGATAAACTCACCCTTTGGCTCCCTCTGGGGGTGGCTGCGGTGCTTGCGCTTGGCGTGTGGATGGGCTACACCATCTCCTCGGCGCGTCCTCAAAATAAGAGTTCCAAGGCCCCCGCACAACAGCAGAGAGTCTCCAAGTTGGACTACTCACTATCGCTCATCCGAGGATTCTATCTGGATCCTGTGGATACCGACACCATTGTGGAAAACCTGATGCACGAGATGATGGCCTCGCTCGACCCCCACTCGGTCTATATCCCCAAGGAGGAGTTGCAGGCGGTCAATGAGCCACTCGAAGGTGAGTTCGACGGTATAGGTGTGGTCTTCAATATGGCAACCGACACCATTGTGGTGCTCAATACCACCGCCGGTGGCCCAAGCTATAAGGCGGGAGTGCTCCCCGGCGATAGGATTGTGACCATTGATGGCGACACGGTGGCAGGGCGCAAAATTGCACAAGACAAGATTGTGGAGCGTCTGCGTGGTAAGCGTGGCACGAAGGTGCGCTTGGGACTCAAAAGAGGCAATGTAGAGGGCCTTGTGGGTGTCGATATTGTGAGGGATAAGATTCCGCTCCACAGCATAGATGCGGCCTTTATGATTCGCCCAGGGGTGGGATACATAAGGCTCACAAGCTTTGCCCGCACTACACACAAGGAGTTCCTCGAAGCGGTAGCCAAACTCCAAAAGGAGGGGATGGAAAAACTGATCTTCGATATGCGTAGCAACTCGGGTGGCTACCTCGACCAAGCTATCAGTATGACCAACGAGTTCCTGCCCGAGGGCAAACTGATGGTCTATACCGAAGATAAGGCGGGCAACCAACAAAAGGAGTATAGTACGGGTGGTGGTAGGCTCACCGACATCCCCCTTGTGGTGCTGATTGACGATTACAGTGCCTCGTCGAGCGAGATTGTGGCGGGTGCGCTCCAAGATAACGACCGAGGTACCATTGTGGGCCGACGCTCGTTTGGCAAGGGGTTGGTGCAGAGTCAAATACCTCTCTCGGATGGCTCGGCACTGAGGATGACCGTTGCGAGGTACTACACCCCAACGGGTAGGTGCATCCAGAAGCCCTACGACAATGGCGAGGAGGACTACCTCCTTGATATTGTGCATCGCTACGAGAAGGGGGAGATGTTCTCGGCCGACAGCATACACTTTGCCGACTCGCTCCGAAAAGTTACCCCCAAAGGTAAGGTGGTCTATGGTGGCGGTGGCATTATGCCCGACATCTTTGTCCCCATTGACACGCTCGATATGACTCCGTACTACTACGCCACAACGGGGCTCAATATCCTCTATCGCTACACATTGGACTATGCCGACCGTCACCGAGAGGAGATAAATAACATCCACACCCTCCCCGAGTTGAACGCTTTTTTGGATGGCGATAAGACTCTTTTGGAGGATTTTGTGCAGTATGCGGCCACAAAGGGTGTGAAACCCAACCGCAAGGAGATTGCAACCTCGCGCGAGTTGCTCACTTCGATGCTCCGCGCCTACATTGCCCGCAATACAGAGTTGCAGGATGTGGGTTACTTCTCCCAAATTGAGCCCATTGACGAAACAATCCAGAAGGCCTTCGAGGTGCTCGGCGAGAAGTAGGACTGACAAAATGGCAGTCGTGGTGTCTGGCACAAAGGTTGCTTCGTAGATGACCAAACAGGCAAAAACAATATAAAACATAAAAAACACGAGATTATGGCAATTAAACCACTTTCGGACAGAGTCTTGATTCTGCCCAATCCCGCAGAGGAGAAGACCGCAGGCGGTCTGTTTATCCCCGACACAGCAAAAGAGAAACCCCTTTTTGGTAAGGTTGTGGCCGTAGGCCCCGGCACCTCGGAGGTTAAGATGGAGGTTGCGGTTGGCGATACGGTGATGTATGGCAAGTATGCCGGCACCGAAATCCACCACGATGGGGAGGATTACCTCATTATGAAGCAGTCGGACATCGTTGCAGTTGTGGAGTAATCAAAGAGTAATTAGTAGAGAGTAAAGAGTAATTTTTTTGACGGTCGACGGTTGATAGTCGACAAACGGAATGTTATGGCAAAAGAGATTAAATATAATGTAGAGGCAAGGGAGCTCCTCAAAGAGGGCGTTGATGCTCTTGCAAACGCTGTGAAGGTGACACTCGGCCCCAAAGGTCGCAATGTGATTATCGACAAGAAGTTTGGCGCACCCCACATCACCAAGGATGGTGTGAGTGTGGCAAAAGAGGTGGAGTTGGAGGACAACTTCGCAAATATGGGCGCACAGATTGTCAAGGAGGTGGCAAGCAAGACCAATGACGATGCGGGTGATGGTACTACCACCGCAACCGTTCTTGCTCAGGCTATTATTGGCGTGGGTATCAAGAATGTGACCGCAGGTGCCAATCCTATGGATTTGAAACGCGGTATCGACAAGGCTGTGGCTGCTGTGGTGGAGAATATCAAGACGCAGAGCAAGCAGGTGGGTGACAACTTGGAGAAGGTGGAGCAGGTGGCTACCATCTCGGCAAATAACGACAACAGCATCGGTAAACTCATCGCCGAGGCTGTGGGTAAGGTCAAGAAGGAGGGTGTTATCACCGTTGAGGAGGCAAAGGGTACCGAGACACACGTTGATGTTGTTGAGGGTATGCAGTTCGACAGGGGTTACATCTCGGCCTACTTTGTGACCGACACCGACAAGATGGAGGCAACTTTGGAGCGTCCCTATATCCTCTTGACCGACAAGAAAATCTCCACAATGAAGGAGATTATGGGTGTGTTGGAGCCCGTGGCACAGAATGGTCGCTCGCTCCTGATTGTTGCCGAGGATGTTGAGGGTGAAGCTTTGACGGCACTTGTTATGAACAAGTTGCGTGGCACCATTAAGGTTGCTGCTGTTAAGGCCCCAGGCTTTGGCGATAGGCGCAAGGAGCTCTTGGAGGATATCGCAGTCCTCACGGGCGGTACGGTAATCTCCGAGGATAGAGGTTTGCGTATGGATGCTGCCACTGTCGATATGCTCGGCTCGGCAGATAAGATTACCATCTCGAAGGATAACACCACTATCGTGGATGGCGCAGGCTTGGCAGAGGCTATCGCTGAGCGCGTGGCACAAATCCGCTACCAGATGGAAAACTCCACCAGCGACTACGACCGTGAGAAACTCCAAGAGAGGCTCGCTAAGTTGGCAGGTGGTGTGGCTGTACTCTATGTGGGTGCCGCAACCGAGGTGGAGATGAAGGAGAAGAAAGACCGCGTGCAGGACGCACTCGCTGCAACACGCGCAGCAATAGAGGAGGGTATCATCCCCGGTGGTGGCGTGGCCTACATCCGCGCTGCTGAGGCTATTGCCGACCTCAAAGGCGACAATGACGACGAAACCACAGGTATTGCCATTGTGCGTAGGGCTATCGAGGAGCCTTTGCGTCAGATTGTTGCCAATGCCGGTGGCGAGGGCTCGGTGGTTGTCAATAAGGTGAAGGAGGGCAAGGGTGCCTTCGGCTACAACGCCCGTGCCGACCGCTATGAGGATATGTTTGAGGCAGGTATCATCGACCCCACAAAGGTGTCGCGTGTGGCTTTGGAGAATGCCGCTTCGATTGCTTCGATGTTCCTCACTACCGAGTGTGTCTTGGCAGAGAAGAAGGAGGAAAATCCTGCACCCCAGATGCCTGCGGGCGGTATGGGATACTAAACACACCTATCGAGCGATAAGTTTTTGGCAGTCGGCTTTTGGGCCGACTGCTTTTTTCTTTGTATATTTGTAGCCGTAATAACCCCGAGAACTATGAAAAACAAACCTACACTTCGACCTTTCGACCTTGTGATAATAACCCTCACCGTAGGGTCGGCACTTGCCTACTCACTCATTCGCGGACAATTTGAACTGCTCGGTACGGTGGCACTCCTAATGGGTGTGACGGGTACCGTGTTGAGTGCCAAGAGGAGCATTTGGAACTTTTTGTTCGGAGCTGTAAATGTTACCCTCTATGCAATAATTGCCTACAAGACAAGCAACTATGGTCAGGCTGCCCTCAATGCGCTCTACTATCTGCCGATGCAGGCCATTGGTTGGTGGGCGTGGAGCCACCGCAAGGACTCCAAGGATAAATCGAAGGTCAAAACGCGCTCTATGCGCCCCGTACAGATAGTTCTTGCAGTGGTGGGTACGGCACTTGGAACACTGCTGTTGTGGTGGGTGCTGGGCACCTACACCGACGCATCGCAGCCCCTGAAAGATGGTTTTGTGACAACGGTATTCATTGTAGGTCAGATTCTTATGACGTTGGCCTTCTGGGAACAGTGGTTCTTCTGGCTTGCGGGCAACATCCTCAACGTGGTCTTGTGGTCGGTGGTTATGGCTCAGGGCGAGATGTTGGGCGGATTGATGCTCATCAAGTACTCGATGTACACCATCAACTCCATTAACGGCATTATCATCTGGCACCGAGGAGCAAAGAAGGAGCAGGCCTAATCCCTACACTATGAAGGTTTTGATTGCCACCGACTCGTTCAAAGGGTCGCTCACCTCACAAGAGGCGGGCAAGGCTCTTGCGCGAGGCATTTGGGGTGTTGTGCCCGAATGTGAGGTGGAGATTGTTCCCATTGCCGATGGCGGAGAGGGGACTGCTGAGGTGCTCACGGGGGCACTCCGAGGGGAGGTTGTGTCGGTTGAGGTGAGTGATCCTCTTGGGCGTGCAATCACTGCACAGTATGGTATAGCAGGGGATGTGGCACTCATAGATTTTGCCTCCGCAGCGGGGCTGACGCTCATAGGCCCAGAGGAGCGCAACCCTCTGAAAACCACCTCGCAGGGTGTGGGCGAAATTATAGTTGATGCTCTGAGTCGTGGGGCTCGCCATATATTTCTCGGATTGGGAGGCAGTGCTACCAACGACTGCGGAGTGGGAATGTTGCAGGCTCTGGGTTGTCGTTTTCTGGATGGCGAGGGCCGAGAGGTTGTGGGGTGCGGTGGCAACCTCTACCAAATAGCTACCATTGACCACACCGCCCTTGACGAACAATTGGAAGGGGTTGACGTAACTCTCGCGGTGGATGTTCTCTCACCCCTTTGTGGAGAGCGAGGAGCCACTCACACCTTTGCGCCCCAAAAGGGGGCAACTCCCGAGCAGGTAGAAATGCTCGAAGAGGGGGTGCGCCACCTTGCACACCTTTTGTCGGAGATGTGGGGTGGGGATATAACCCAACTTGCAGGTGCAGGAGCTGCGGGCGGTGCAGGAGGAGGTGTTGTTGCCCTCGCGGGCGCACGCCTACGCAGGGGTATTGATGTGGTGTTGGAGGCTGTGGAGTTTGCCCGAAGGGTGCAGGGTGTCGACCTTGTGATTACGGGCGAGGGGCGGATTGATGCACAGACACTACTCGGCAAGGCCCCAAGCGGAGTACTTGCGGTGGCAAAGGATGCGGGCGTGAGGGTTGTGGCTGTGGGTGGCAGTGTGGCAATGACTTCGGAACTTGCGGAGAGCGATTTTGCCGAGATTTTGGCCGCCACACCCGAGGATATGCCCTTGCAGGAGGCCCTCAAAAGGGAGGTCGCACAGGATAATCTGAGCCGTGTGGGAGAGAGAATTGCCCGAAGGTGGCTTGCAAATGGCAAATAATCGCTATCTTTGCGCCACCACAAGTGTGGCATAAAAATAGAACATTATGAATAAGGTATCGGAAAACCCTTTCAAAAACCGAATCAGCAAGCAATCCTTGCTGGTGGTTGTGACGGCACTCTTCGTCACCCTCTATCTTGTATCCAACGTTATGGCCGTTAAGGTGATAAGTATCTCGGGGCTACCCTGCTTCGATGCGGGCACCATAACCTTTCCGTTTGCCTATATGCTGGGCGACGTACTGACGGAGATTTGGGGCTATCGCACTACGCGCAAGGTCATCTGGGTAACCCTGCTGTGCAATGTGTTGATGGTGATCTTCACGCAGATTGGCGTGTGGCTACCCTCGCCCGACTACCTCGCCGCCACCGAAGAGGCCTACAATGCACTCTTCAACTATGTTCCCCGCATAGTCCTCGGCTCCCTCGTGGGCTTTCTGCTGGGTGAGCTCTCCAATGCGTGGGTTATGGCAAAGTTGAAAAAGGCAACCGAGGGCCGTCACCTCTGGCTACGCACCATTGGTAGCTCAATGGTGGGCTACATCTTCGACTCGGTGCCCTTTGTGCTGATTGGTTTTGCAGGTGTGGTTTCGGGCCACGACTTGGTGATGATGGTGGTGGCACAATACCTTCTGAAACTCGCCATTGAGGTCATATTTGGCACACCTCTCGCCTACGCTACCATTGGCCGCATCAAACGCCACATCTACACCCCCTCGGAGGAGGCGCAATAATGGAACGCTACTCACTCATCCACACCAAGATGCCCCGCGAGTTTGTGCTCTTGCAGGGGCAGGGTTGCCGTTGGCGCAAATGCACCTTCTGTGACTACCACGCAGATACAAGCACAACCCCTTTTGAGATTAACCGAGAGGTTTTGGGGCGTGTTACGGGCGAGTATGGGGTGCTGGATGTCATTAACAGTGGCTCGGCTATGGAGCTCGACGAGCAGACACTTGCGCTCCTGGGCGAGGTGGTCAAGGAACGCCACATCCACACCCTCTGGTTTGAGGCCCATTGGATGTATCGCCACCATTTGAGAGAGTTTGCCGAGCAGTTTGCGCCCGCAAAGGTGAGGTTTCGCTGTGGCGTGGAGAGCTTCGACGGGGCTCTGCGCGAGAGTTGGCATAAGGGAATACCGCGCGAGGTGACTGCCCGCGATGTGGCCCACTACTTCGATGGTGTATGCCTACTTGTGGGCACCGAGGGTGGCTCCCGAGAGCAGATACTCTCCGATGTGGCCCTTGCACGCGAGTGGTTCGACTATTTCAGCGTCAATCTATTCTGCCCCAACACTTCCCCGATTCGGCGCGATGAAGGGCTCGCAGAGTGGTTTATTCACGAGCTTGCCCCAACTCTTTCGGAGGTGGAGGGGTGCGAAGTGTTGGTTGGTAACACCGACTTAGGCGTGGGGTGATGCGAAGAGGTGGATTCGACTATTTTTCAGGTAAATTCAAACAGAAAGGCGAGTATCAAAAACGATACTCGCCTTTTTCGATGCATCAAGCACTTCAGTTACTGCTTTTTGCACATAGCTTTGAGGGCCTTGTTGCGGCCTTCGAGGTTGAGTTGCTGGATATCCACACTCTCCACAACGGGATTCGGGGTGGGGATGCGAGTGCCAACACTGCGAAGGTCGTAGTTGGTCCAATCCACAGTCGAAACCTTCAAAGGTGCAACCTTCTCCTGCGAGGCTATAAAGTCGCTCACGGGCGATTTGCCGCTCTTGGTGATGCGCACCTTCTCTCGATAGACGGGGGTGTAATTACCATTGACATCAATTGCCACCGCGCAGAGTGTGTAATCGAAGTCGTAACCCATAAGGAAGAGTGTCTCGGGTGAGGTGGAGCCAAGTCCCCTGTCAATCATATCTTTCAGGAAGATGCTGTCGGGGTACTCCTCCGTATCGGTCAGGTCGTGCCTAACAAGATAGTAGAAATACTTGCTGTAACTACCACTGATGTTCATCTTGGAGGAGATGACTGCACCACCGTTCTCATACTTCCAAGGCTCCTCATTGGCTGCATCCTTATATTGAGTGTAGCCGGCAGCGGCCAACTCGTCGATATCGTAGTATTTACCAAGGTTCACCTTGAACTCAATCTCGGCATAGACGGGCTCGGGAGTTTTGAACACCTCGCTGAATGTTACATCGGTGAGGAACTCGCCGGTGTTGTAGTCCATAACTACCGCAGCAATGCGATACTCGGTGGAGGGCAGAAGTCCGCCAACCTCCTCGGTTTGGTCACCCTTTTTGAGCCACCACGAAGCAAATACATAGGCATCGCCCTCGTAGCTTTCGCCAATGAGAATGTCGGAAATGTAGGTCTTCACATCCTCTGCGGTGAAACGAGCATCGAAGACTCCCCAATAGTACCAATGGCCCTTATCGGAGGGGGTAACCTTTGCCCAAACCGACTCCTCATAAACCTGATACTCGAAGTCGAAAGTACAATTCGAGGGGTCGGAGGAGGGGAGGGTGCGGAATGTATAGGTCGTGATGTCGGCCGTAGAGATTGTCTTGGCAAGGTAACCGAAGGCTACAAAGGTGTACTCTGTGTCGCTTTTGAGAGAGGTGTATTTTTGGGTTTTGTTGCCCGAGTAGGTAAACTCACTCAAAAAGTAGTGTGCCTCCATATAGTCCACAATCTCTTCGGTGGTTTTGCCCTCCAAAAGGCTGCTCTCTACGGGGTAGATTGTGTAGGGGTCATCGTTGGTTACCGTAGCAGTCACCGTGGCGGTGGATTGTGTAATGTCATCCACCGAAAGGGTAATCTGGTTGTCGGAAGGCTCTACGGGGGCAGTGGTGTATTCACAGGTCGAAACCTCGCCCACCAACTCGCACTTCTCGTTCCACTTGGCTGCAAAGATTACATACTTGGTCGAAGCCTTGCAGGGGAAGTAGTTGTCCATAATCTTTCCGTCGGCATTGAAGAACATAAAGAAGTCCTCGGGGCCGCTGAAATAGCCGATCTCTATCAATCCGGCGAGCATCTCACCAATGCTGCCCTTCTCGATGAGGGTTTTCAAGTCATCGGTACCATAGGTCTCCTTCCAACGCTCAATCTCGTCCTCGGTGGCGTAGTGACAGTAGTAGGGCACACCTGTGTGCGAGGGAATAGCATCAAACGAAAGAACGTGATTCTCCTCCCTCACCTCAAACTCTACGGTGATATCACCCTCCCAAGCCTTCTCGGTGGTGAATTCCACCTTCACCAACTCGGTTGTGCGCTGTGCATCGAGCGAAAGACCATAGACATAGAGTACATAATCGGTCTCGGGGTCCAGATTGCCAAAATAGACATCTTCGAGATTGCCTTTGGCAAGCACCATTTCGAGCAGATTTTCGAGAGTCATACCCTGATTCTCTGCGGTGTAGATGAGGTACTCAATGTCGGTCTCCACCATCTGCTCGTCGGTATAGTAGTCGTCATACTCCTTCGAAACAACCGCGGGAAGCCAAGTGAGATCGGGATTTGTAGAGGTCACCGAGAAAACAACCTCTGTGGCGGTAACCTCGGTGATTTCAATCGACAAGGGGTTGTCGAGTTTGCCCTGCGAAACATTAACCACAACACTCTCAGCACCCTTATAGGAGATGGTAACCTCCGCACTTCTCACCTCACCCGTGTTGTTGATGGGTGCTGTGAAGGAGAGTGTGCGCACTTTGGAACTATCCACTGTGAGCCAATCTGCCTCGTAGGCAATAGCTATCTTCTCGCCCTCCACGGGATTCTCAACAAGATAGGCGATGGACTCAGTAGCACCCTCGGCCAACAAAGAAACCGCGGTTTGTCCCAACTTTATTTCGGGAGCAGGTGTCTCGGGGTCGGGCTGGCACGATGCAAGCCCCAAAATAGCAAGGGCCGAAAGGGCAAAAATTTTCAACTTATTCATTGTAGATTATCCGTTTTTAGTTGTTGTATTCGTATGCAAGTGCGGAGCCAACGGAGCATACGGCGGTGTTCACAACATCGTAGTTGCCCCTCTCGTCCTCAGCAGTGATAAGCACCATAACCTCGCAGTTCTTAGCCACCCAATCCTCTTCGATGTCGATGGCAACAATGCTCTCAAAGGTCTGGCCGGCCTCGATGGTACCGATATTCTTACCATAGATGCGCTCGGTTTTGTTTGCACCCACCATTGCACGCAATGCGTTGTTGTGGGTATCCTGCCACGAGTACTGTTTGCCGACCTGTTTTGCAAAAATGCCATCTTCGAGGAGCCAAATAGCCATACGATATTTGTTGCTCTTACCTGCTTTTACAGCAATGTTGGCATAGATGGAACCATTTGCCTCCGATGCCGAGAGTGCAATACCCACATCGGCAGGAGTCTTGTGGAGAACATCAATTTGTGCTTTGATATCCGCAAGTTCAGATTCTGTAACCTCGGTGAGGTTGAAGGTAACCCAAGGATACATCATAACATACAAAGCTCGCGAAAGTTCGTCGGCAGCAGAGGAGTGCGCCAAGTCGGGATATTCGGAAGAATAGGTATAGGAGTGCGATGCAACGTGGTTGTAACGGGTGTTGTAGGCGTTATCCTCGGAGAGTGTTTTGAGAATCGACATCATCGTTGGACACGCGGGGCACGCGGTACCGGTGTGCTGCAAAAGCAGGATGCGGTGGTGGAAATTGGTGCTCTCGGGTGCGGAGTCGGCGGGGATGTCGGCAATGCCAGCCACCGACCTAACACCCACCTCGTTGGATACCTCCAAGCCGTAGAGGGCATAGAATTTCCACGAGCCGGATTCGATGGTTACAAATCGGGGCTCGGCAAGAGGTGTGTCGTTGCCGACGAGGTAGATTTCGGAATTGGCGGTCACATCGTGGAACATACCGTTGTTGTCCTGCAAGAAGACGGTGAATTTTGCTGACTCGGTGCCGTTTGCACGGATGAACTCGTGGTCTACGAGGAGAGAGATTTTGCCATCAAGTAAATCTCCATTGTTCTGGCCACTGTCGGGCGTACCCTCGCAAGCACAGAGGAGTGAGAGGAGGGCAAAGATTGGGAAAAAGAATTTTGCTTTCATAATTTATAGTTTGTTCTGTTATAAATTTCGCATTGCGCTAACCACAAAGGTAATGGTTTTTTCTCAATAACGGTGCTTTTTCAACAATTTTTATAGTGGTTGAGGATGATATGGGCGGAGTTGGGATATATTTTTTTGAATTTTTTGCACGATTTTTTTGTTTGGAAGAATAAAGTTATTACCTTTGTCCCCGCTTAACGCTTCTTTAGCTCAGTTGGTAGAGCACGACACTCTTAATGTTGGGGTCCTGGGTTCGAGCCCCAGAGGGAGCACAAGACGAAAAAGGCTATCCAAACGGATAGCCTTTTTTCGTTGTACTCCCTCTGGTGTTGTGTTACCCACCCCCTAAATCCCCCTCCTGTGAGGGGGACTTTTCGCTGACGCTCATAGGTTCTGAGGCTCGAACCCAGCTTGCCCCCTTTCAAGGGGGTTAGGGGGTTGTGAACAAAAACCCGCAGGGCGCACAAGCGCCCGAGCCCCAGAGGGAGCACAAGACGAAAAAGGCTATCCGTTTGGATGGCCTTTTTTCGTTGTACTCCCTCGATAAGTATTCATATTCCCCCTAAATCCCCCTTTGACAAAGGGGGACTTGGTCGGCAGAGCCGATAAGCATAGTAGGTCAGTTTTGACTGTCCTTTTTTTGTTGCGGTGCTCCCTGTGGGGTGGCATCACCTTAAATATTAAAAGGAAAGGAGTGCTCAATACGGAAAAAAAGAGCGTCGAACAGCTGTTGTTTGGCGCTCTTTTTTTCTGTATTGATTTGGTTATCACATACCCATTAGGTAATCTGCCACCGCTTGGTAGGCGGGTAGGGAGATTGGGTCGTTGAGGGTGTTGGAGGCAAGGGGGTTGGAGGCTACCCTCACGATGACCATCTCGGCGGTGGGGTCGATGTAGATGGCCTGGCCGTGCACACCTCGTGCCATAAATGCACCGTTGGGGTTGTTGCTCACCCACCACATATTGCGGTAGCTCCACCCGGGGAGTTTTTTGCCGTAGTCCGAGGCTGCAAAGGGCGCAGGATTGCTCCCAAAACGAATATCCTCAACCACCTCTGCGGGGACTATCTGTTTGCGGTGCCATTTGCCCCCATTGCGCATCATCTCGCCAAAGCGGGCCATATCGCGCAGTGACGCATTGAGCCCTCCGCCTGCAAAGGCTGTGCCCGTGGCATCCACCTGATAATAAGCATCTTGCTCCATACCCATACGGCTCCAAATTCTGTCGTGGAGCTGTTGGGCAATGGGGGCACCTCCAACCCTCTCAACAATCCAGCCGAGCACGTCGGTGTTGATTGTGCGGTAGCCGAACTTCTCGCCGTGGCGACCATCCTTGCGAATGGTGGGGATGTAGTCGTGGAATCCCTGCGGTGTGCCCGTGGGGTGCTCAATCATTGCATTGCCTGCGGCCGAAAAGCCCCACACCTCGGCATTGGGGTCGGTGTACTCCTCGGAGTAGTGGAGGGCGGTGGTCATATCCATCACCTGACGCACCGTTGCGTCGCCAAAACCACTGCCGGCCAGCTCGGGCAGGTAGTAATCCACCCTCATCGAAGGGTTGAGCCTATCCTCGGCTACAAGTATGGCCGCGAGGGTGCCCGTGAAGGACTTTGTTACGCTCATCAGGGCGTGAACGGAGTTGGAGTTCATCTGTCCGAAGTAGCGTTCATAGACGATGCGCCCGCGATGTAGGATAATGATACCGTCGGTGTGATTTTCGTCGAGCGACTGTCGCCAACTCATCGGGATGGTTTTACCCCAAGGGATGAAGGTCACTCGGTCGATGGCCTCCTCATCGAGGGCATAGCGGAAGGGGGTGATGCGCACCTCGTTGTCACGCGGTACGTTGGTGGTGGGCATAAACTCCCTCATACGGAGTACGCTGTTGGGGAGAGCCTCGGGGGTGAAGAAACTGCCATCTCGGGCGTTGCCGCGCGGGGCCTGCGAGAATGTGAAGGGGGTGTAAATCATAAGCGCAAATAGTAGTGCTGTGAATCTCTTTGTAGTTTTCATATTTGTATTGTTTGATTTGGTTTTCTATACACAAAACGTACCCAACGGGAGGAAAAGTGTGTGAAAAAACGCTCAAAAAAGGTAAAAAAACTCCCTAAAAGGGAGGGTTTGTGAGGAATCTCGAAAAAATAGATATATTTGTGGGTTAATTGGTGAAATATCAACAAACCTAAAATTAATAGCAAAACGTATGAAATTCACAAAAATTCTGTTGGTCGCTCTCTTTTCGCTCTTCTCGACCACACTCTTTGCACAGCAGGCAACACGCACCGCTTGGAGTGCCGAGGTGGAGTCGCTCGGTGAGGGCTACTACAACATCAACGTAACAGCCAATGTGCCCGAGGATTTGCACATCTATGCAATGGGCGAGCTGGGTGGTTACAACCCCACAGTGGTAACCGTAGAGTCGGAGAATATCACCCTCGAAGGTGAGGTTGTCCCCTCGCGTGAGCCCCACAAGTACTACGACGACATCTTTATGGTCGATATGGGTGACTATTCGGGTGAGGTGACCTTCACACAGAAGGTTGCAGCCCACAAGAAGAACGCCAAGGTGGCTATCACCGTTGAGTGGCAGGAGTGCACCGACGAGACTTGCCAGATGGGCGAGGTGGAACTCTCCGTTAAACTCGGCAAGGAGGTTGTGGCTGCTTCCTCGGAGGAGGCCACTGTTGCTCCTGCAAGCGAAAATGCTGCTCAGGGTAATTTCTGGGCAATGATTATCGAGGCTATCCTCTGGGGCTTTGCGGCACTGCTCACCCCCTGTGTCTTCCCTATGGTGCCTATGACCGTATCGTTCTTTATGAAGGGCTCGGAGAATAAGGCGAAGGCCAAATTCCGCGCAGTGATGTATGGTGTCTTCATCGTGGCACTCTACACACTCCCCATCGCGGCACTGATTCTTATCACCCGCATCGTGGGTGGTGACGCTGTGACTGCCGACATCTTCAACTGGTTGGCAACACATTGGCTCCCCAACATCGTATTCTTCATCGTATTTATGATTTTCGCCGCTTCGTTCTTTGGCGCATTCGAGATTGTTTTACCCTCGAAACTTGTCAATAAGAGCGACGAGAATGTCGATAAGAAAAAAGGCCTTGGTGGCGTATTTTTCCTCGCCCTCACCCTCGTACTCGTATCCTTCTCCTGCACCGGTCCCATTGTAGGTTCTGTGCTCATTAAGGCTACTCAGGGTGAGATTTGGACTCCCATCTTTGCGATGATGGCATTCTCGATGGCATTTGCTATCCCCTTTGTGCTCTGCGCACTCTTCCCCGGCTTGCTCAACAAGATGCCTAAGAGTGGCGGTTGGCTCAACTCGGTGAAGGTTGTCCTCGGTTTCGTTGAGGTGGCCCTCGGTCTGAAATTCCTCTCCACTGCCGACCAGGTTTATCACTGGGGCCTCTTGGATAGGGAGGTCTATCTCGCAATCTGGATTGTATGCTTCACCTTGCTCGGCTTCTACCTCCTCGGTAAGCTCAAATTCAAACACGACTCGGAGGTTAAGTACATCTCGACCTTCCGTCTGTTTGCCGCCATTGGCGTATTCGCCTTTGTGGTATATATGATTCCCGGTATGTGGGGTGCGCCTCTGCGCGGTCTTTCGGGCTATATGCCCCCTATGCAGAGCCAGGACTTCGTTATCGGTAGCGGCTCGGCTGTGACTACCACCAGCGAGAGCACTTCGAGCAACGATATGACCACTGTTAAATATGGCGACTTCCTCGAATTGCCCCTCGGCTTGGAGGGCTTCTTCGACTTGGAGGAGGCAAAGGCATACGCTGCAAAGGTTGGCAAACCCATCTTCGTAGATTTCACCGGCCACGGCTGTGTGAACTGCCGCGAGATGGAGGCAAGGGTGTGGAGCGATCCCACCGTTAAGGCCAAATTGGAGAACGATTTTGTAATTTGCGCCCTCTATGTGGATGACAAAAAGCAGGTTGCAAAGGAGGATTGGGTGACTACCTCGAATGGTAAGGTGCTCAAAACCCTCGGTAAGATTAACTCTGCATTTGCCCTCGAAGCGTTTGGTGCCAACGCACAGCCCCACTATGTAATCCTCGATGCCGAGGGTAAGCAGTTGGGTGACGCGCGTGGTTACAACCTCGACGTACCTGCGTTTGTGGAGTGGATGGACGCTGGCAAGGCTATGTTCAACAAATAGTGGATGGCTAATATTAAAAGTTTTCGGGCTCGGCAAATTCGTTTGCCGAGCCCGAAATGTTTTCTGGGAGAGTAGGGAGTGTAGAGAGTGTAGAGAGTGTAGAACTCTCTCCCTAAACTCCCTAAATTCCCTAACCTCCCTAATGCGTTTTCGGGGGCTCCAAAAAATGGAGCCCCCGCGACGTTAGACGTTGGACGTTAGACGTTAGACGCAAAAAAGAGGAGAACTATTTGTTCTCCTCTTTTTTTCTGCCACTGCTCACCCAAGCGAGCAAAAGGATACTCGCGGTGGCAACAAGACCTGTGTAGTCGCCCTCATAGTCGGGGGCTACGGCCATACTCTCTTGGAGTCGGGTGGCGGTAGTGTGTGCTGTGTGGGTGGCAGCAAGCGGTGTCCCTTTGAGGGTACGCTCAATGGACCACTCCAAGCCATCGGGGTGTGAGGATGAGAGCAGAGAGAATCCGCCACCAATAATCAGGGCCGAGAGGGCAAAGCCTGCGATGACTCCTCGGGCGTTGGTGGCAAGAGCCTTGCTGCGCTGTTTGTAGCAGTTGAGCATTGCAGGTTGGCGGCTGCTCACAAGGGCGAGAATACCACCTGTCACGATACCCTCTGCTGCACCAATGATGAGGTGGATGGGGAGCATAAAGCCCATAAATTCACCCACGGGGAGTGCGCTGACACCCGAAAGGGAGTTTTCCACCACTACGCCCAATGCACCCAGCTCAACGGCCACGAGGGAGGAGAGCATACCTGCCCCGAAGAGGCGCGAGGGCGAGGTTCTACGTTTGGCAATGGGGGCAAAGATGAGGGGGTAGGCCACAAGGCACCCGATGGCCGCCATATTCACAATATTCCACCCGAGGGCCATAATTCCGCCATCGGCGAAGAGAAGGGTTTGGATGGTGAGCACCCCTGCGAGGGTGAGAAATCCGAGCCATTTGCCGAGCATTGCAGCCAGCAGTACGCCTCCAATCAGGTGGCCGCTACACCCAACATTGCCAATGGCGACGTTGAGCATCTGGATGGCAAAAACGAAGGCTCCGAGGGTGCCCGCAAGAGGGAGTTTTTCGCGCAAAGATTCGCGTTTGACTTTGGAGATGGCAACCCCAACGAGGGTGGCTGCAACTACTCCGCCGATAATCGCCATTTCGGGCGATAGAAGATGATTCGGTGTGTGCATAAATCAGTCTTTTTTTATTGGTTAGACATATTGGTTTTTGGTGTTTTGTGCCAATGGGAGTGGTTGGCCTCCTCCTTGCCGTCGAGTCGTAACAGAGGAAGCAGGAAGAGCCAAGTGGTGATGCAGAAGGGTGCCGTGAGTGCGGGTAGGCCGAGGGGCTCCAAAAAGACGTTCATTGCCGCTTGCACAAAGATGGTGGCAATGGTACCCAAGAGTGCCCATAGAGCCGACCGCCACGAGGGGTGGTAGAATGTACACCCGAGAGCAATGGCGGTAAGGGTGGGCGAAAATCCATAGAGGCCCGACTCCACAGCCACTTGCGATGCACCATAGAGCAGAGCTCCATAGGTGCCCACTGCCGAGCCGATGAGGGCCCAAATGGCTGCCCATGGTGAGGAAATGGCGAGTCCCACCACAAAGAATAGTCCCGTAATCCACGAGTCGATGAGGAATACTTGTCCCACACCGCGCAGTACCCACACGATGCCCTCCCAAAGATTCGCAGGGGCAATGGCGGGCAGGTCGTAGTGGTGGATGGCAGGAAGCATAGGGTGGGAGAGTGCCACATCGTCGAGTCCGAGGAGTACGCGCGAGGCTGCCAAAAAGAGCCAAGTGGAGAGTACAAATGGGAATGTAAAGGAGTTGACCTTATGGGTTTCTCCCACCTTGTTGAGTCCCTCGCGTACCCACGTTGTCATTGCCGAGCAGAACACAAGGGCTGCCCACGAAAGGGGGGTGCTTCCCAGAAAGGTCATCATTGCACACCCCACGAGGATGCCGTTGAAGCCCCAAAGTCCCACTTGTCCATCCTCGGTTGGGAGAGAGAGAATGTAACCCGTAAGGGTTGAGACCACCAAGCCTACAATGGCACCCACCGCCACCTCGGCGTGCCCACTTGCTATTGCACCCCAGAAGATGCCGATAAGAAATAGCACGCCCGTAGTGGCATTGGGTTGAAACATCACTTGCGAGGCTCCTCGCAACAGTGGTCTGAGTTCAAAAGTTCGCGCCGATGGCGCACCTGATTTTTCCATTTTCATTTTTCCATTTTCAATTAGTCTATCGCCACGGAAACTCCTGTTGTAGTGGAACTCCTTTGGCTTTTTGGCGTACAAGAGAGCAGAGAGTGCGTATCTCTTCAAGTAGTCGCTCCGATGTCTGCCCCACAAGTCGTATGGACAAACCACTCCCGTCGCGTAGGAGCGAGATGCTCATCCGAAAGTCACCCTCCACAATGGGAGCCATCTCTTGGTAGAGTGAGCGAGTGATCTCCTCGGGAGCAACTACAAGAACGGAGCCAAAGTGGCTAAATCCTCCCAAAATTGCCCACTCCTCGGGCGAATGGAGCCTCGGGATGAGTGTTAGGGCCTCCCTCGCCACAACTTCACCACTCGGACGGCAGAGTGTGGTGGAGAGCGACAACTCTTTGTAGTCGAAACGCTCGCCACTGTGTAGCCTGCCACACGCCACCACCTCCGAGAAGAAGAGTACAGCCGAGGGGGCAACCACCACCTCTGTTGTGGCGGTGTAGCGCGAGAGGGCACAGGGAATGATTGGTCTTGGGAGCCATTCGAGGTATGCACCCTCTTCGAGAGTGATTTGCTGACGAAGTCGCGCTGAGTCCTTCTCCATTGGGGAGATAACCGTGGCAGCCCCCGTAGAGATGTGTGCCATAGCACCGGTGCCCAACTCAACATCGACCGAGTAGCGGTCGCCATCGAGATTGGGGCCTCCCGAGGAGAGAATATAGACGCACGCAATGGTGGGCAATTGTTCGTCGAAGTAGAGAGCCCGTTGGACAATCATTGGCACCTCGCGGTGGAGGTGGCGCAGGACGGTTTTGCCACAACTATCCACCTCAAAGCCCATCTCCAACACTCCGTATTTACCCTGAGTAGGTGTCATACGGCCTCGCTGCTCTCGAATAGTACCATCTTGTCAATCAGCTCCAAGAGCTCGTCGATGCCCTCGCCCGTGAAACAGTTTGTGAAGACAAAGGGTTTCGCACCACGCATCATACGCGAATCGTGGCGCATAACACTCAAATCGGCACGGACGTATGGAGCAAGGTCTATTTTGTTGATGACCAAGATGTCGCTATGGGAGATTCCGGGGCCATCTTTGCGTGGAATCTTATCGCCAGCCGCCACGTCAATCACATAGATGAAGAAATCGACCAATGCGGGGGAGAAGGTGAGTGTCAGGTTGTCGCCTCCCGACTCAATGAAGAGAATGTCGGTGTCGGGGAAACGCTCCTCCATCTCCTCCACGGCCGCAAGATTCATAGAGGGGTCTTCGCGCACGGCGGTGTGTGGGCAGGCTCCCGTTTCGACTCCTGCAATGTGGTCTTCGGCGAGGGTGCCACGCAGAATACGGCGGACGTGCTCGGCATCCTCGGTGGTTACGATGTCATTGGTAATGATTACCACCTTCCATCCTCGCGCCAAAAGACGTGGGGTGAGTGTCTCGATGAGTGCAGTTTTGCCCGAACCTACGGGCCCTCCAATGCCTATTCGGCAGGTGTTTTTGTTGTGTGTATGCATATAATGTATAGTGCTAATTCATAAACAATCGACTCTTACCCTTCTCGTGTAGCGATGTCGCGAGTTCGAGGGTGGGGGCAAAGGAGGTCATATCCTCCAATGTGAGCGAGCCGTAGTTGTCATAGAGCCCTTCGCAGAGCGACGAAAGGCGGTAGATAATCTTTTGTGTGGTATAGTGCGACAGCCTCATAAGGCGCATTGCTGCCGAGAGGGTTGTGTTGGCCACGCCATAGAGATGTGCGGCATACAAAGCCCTCTCTTCCACGCCCAAGACCACCCCCGCCACCGACTGCACAATGGGATATGTACCCATCATTACCCCATCTTTTATCCACCTAATAAGACTCTCTGTCAGAGGTGTGGGGGCTATGGAGTGGAGCAGGTCGGCAAGCCTTCCTCCCATACGGGTGGCCATCAGGCGAGCCTCCTCGCTCGCTTTGATGGAGTAGAGGCGATGGTCGGCATCCACCAAACGCGAGTGATCGCCGAGCGTGGCGGCACGAAAGGCCTCCAAGAGGGCTATGCAGTCACACTCAGCCGACGAGTGCAATACCCCCTTGATGAACTCTTCGAGCGTGGGTATGTCATAGACAAGCCCGCACTCAACAGCCCCCTCCAAGCCCATAGAGAATGAAAACGAACCCACAGGTAGGCCGCTGTCGGAGAGCCACGCAAGGCGAAACAGAGAGATGAGTGTGGAGGTGTCGTTACACATATTCCGCGATGGCGTGAGGATGGGAATGAGAGTGTGGCTGGTGGCTCTGCGGAGAGGTGGAGCCAAACAGACTACGAATCTCCGAAGGGGTGAGGAAGGGGACAATCTCGCTCCCGGGGCGGAACGAAAAACTGATACCCTCGAAGTTGTAGGTGTGCATCACACCGAGCATCACCTTCCTATCGACCATCAGTGGCACCATCAGGCTGTCACCTCTGACGAGTGCCGCCCAATGTTGGTTGCCGATAGCGTGGCCGAGCTCAATGGCGGTGGCTATGGCTGCGGTGTGGGAACGCTGGGTGAGCGATGAGAGGTCTATGACCATCACATCGCCCAAACGCAGACGCACAACCGAGGCACTATTTGACACCGAGTCGTAGGCTATAATGTCGCCATCGGTGAGTTTTACCCCGCGCTCAAAGGCCATAGCATAGGCCTTGCCACTTTCACCTATGGCCAAAAGACGGCTCTTTTGGGCATTCCATTGGTCGAGTTCGATGTAGTCGATTTTGGTTGCCGCAAGGCGTGTTTTCCACTCGGGGGAGTGGATGTTGCCGAGAATATTCTTGTAAATTTCCATATATGAATGTTGTGTTGCTACGAAAACCAATAGAGCTGTCCGAGTGCGAAGGATTTGGCGGGAGTGAGGTCTATCTCCTTGCCATCAACCCTCACCTTGAAGGTGTCGGGGGCAACCTCAATGAGGGGCGTTTGGTCGTTGAGTACCATATTGCCCTTTGTGAGCGAGCGAGTGCCACGCACCGCCATAATATTCCTTTGGAGTCCCAATCGACACTTGATGTCGCTATCGAGTGCTGCACGCGAAGTGAATGTCCAACAAGTCTCAGGCAGTGCTCTACCAAAGGCCCCAAACATCGGACGATAGATGACGGGTTGAGGGGTGGGCAACGAGGCGTTGGGGTCACCCATCAGCGACCACGCAATCATTCCACCCTTAATTACCATCTTGGGCTTGGCCCCAAACATCGCGGGCTCCCAGAGTACCAAATCGGCAACCTTGCCCACCTCCACCGAGCCAAACATCGAGTCGATACCGAAGGTTATGGCGGGGTTGATGGTCACTTTTGCAATGTATCGCTTAACGCGGAAGTTGTCGTTACCCTCGGCATCCTCGGGGAGCTTTCCGGTGCGGTTTTTCATATAGCAGGCCATCTGAACGGCCCTCATATAATTTTCGCCCACACGCCCCATAGCCTGCGAGTCGGAGGATATCATCGAGAAGACACCCCTATCGTGGAGAAAGTTCTCGGCAGCCTGCGTTGAGGGCCTCACCCTACTCTCGGCAAAGGCTACATCCGAGGGAATGTTGGGGTTGAGGTTGTGGCACACCATAATCATATCAAACAGCTCGGCTTGTGAGTTGATACCATAGGGGAGGGTGGGGTTGGTCGAGGAGGGGAGCACATTCCGTTCACCGGCAACCCTCATCAGGTCGGGGGCGTGGCCACCACCTGCACCCTCGGTGTGGTAGGTGTGGATGGTGCGGCCATCAATAGCCGCAATCGTATCCTCCACATATCCGCCCTCATTGAGAGTGTCGGTGTGGATGGCCACCTGCACATCGTAGTAGTCGGCCACGCGCAAGGCGGTGTCTATCGCCTTGGGTGTGGAGCCCCAATCCTCGTGGATTTTGAGTCCCATCACACCCCTCTCGATTTGCTCCGCAATGGGCTCCCAAGTGGAGCAGTTGCCCTTGCCGAGGAAGCCGAAGTTGATGGGGATATTCTCCACACTCTGCAACATACGGTCGATGTTCCAATTACCCGAGGTGATGGTTGTGCCGTTGGTGCCGTCGGTGGGGCCTATGCCACCGCCAATAAGGGTGGTGATACCTCCCGAGAGGGCCGCTTCGGCCTGCTGTGGCGAGATGACGTGAACGTGACCGTCAATGCCACCCGCGGTGAGAATCAGATGCTCGCCACTGATGGCATCGGTGCCCGCACCCGTAACCATTCCGCGCGTTACGCCATCCATAGTGTTGGGGTTGCCCGACTTGCCGATGCCTGCAATCTTGCCATCCTTGATACCCACGTCGGCCTTCACTACGCCCAAAACAGCATCAATGATTGTTACGTTGGTAATTACGAGGTCGAGTGCGCCACTTGCGCTTGTTGCGGTGTTGTCGAGTCCCATACCGTCGCGCAGGGTTTTGCCACCGCCATAAATCACCTCATCGCCGGAGCTACAACGCAAATCGCGTTCAATCTCCACCATCAGCGAGGAGTTTGCCAAACGGATTTTGTCGCCCACTGCGGGGCCAAAGAGGTCGTTGTGTTGTTTTCGAGTTATCTTTGCCATATTGTGTCAATTAATCTTTCTTGATTGTTTTATATCCGCGTCTTTTTGCCTTTTTGAGAGCTTTTGTGTAGGTGGGGTAGTAGGTTGGGGCACTCTCGCCACCCGCAAAACCTCCCACCAAACCGCCGAAGCCTATGATGCGACACTTGCCACCAAAGGGTACCGCCTCCACGCTCTTCTCCTCGCCCGGCTCGAAGCGTATGGCGGTGGTAGCAGGGATGTTGAGATGGTGACCGAAAGCCTCTCCTCGGTCGAATTCCAAGAAGCGATTGACCTCAAAGAGGTGAAAATGGCTACCCACCTGCACAGGCCTGTCACCCGTGTTGCGAATGGTTAGTTTGCGCACTGTCTTGTTGGCGTTGTACTCTATGTCGCCATCGGCAAAAACCACACCTCCAACCGCTACGGCTGAGGTGCATCCTGTTGTTTTGCAACTCTTTTCCATACTCTTGACTATTTTATGGGGTTGTGAATACTGACCAATCGGGAGCCGTCGGTAAAGACCGCCTCAACCTGCAAGAGCCCAATCATATCGGCCACCCCCTCCATTACATCATCGCGAGTGAGAGCCTTTGCAGCATCGGTCATAACCTCCTCAACACTTTTACCTTCGCGAGCACCTTCCAGGGCACACGAGGTGATGTAGGCAACCGCTTCGGGGTGGTTGAGTTTCAATCCTTTTGCCTTTCTTCGCTCGGCAATCATACCCATTGCCAGGAGCGTGAGTTTGTCTTTTTCTTTTGGAGTTAAATGCATAAAATTTACCATTAATTGTCTAATGTCCAAGGCCTAAGACCTAAGGTCGCGGACACGAAGTGCCCGAGAAATAACACTTTTCAGGTCGGTTAGACGTTTGGAGGTAGACGTTTGACGTTGAGAGTTGAATATTCACCCATCAACTTGCAAATCCCTTGCCACGATTTTACAAAAAAGGCACTATCTTTGTTCCTTGTGAAGGGTGAATTAAAACAGAAAGGATTATGATAAAAATGATGTTACTTGCCGGATGTGGCGGTTTTGTAGGTACCGCTCTCCGTTTCTTGACGGGCAAACTTTGTGCTCACATCCACCTCGGGGGCTTCCCTTTGGGAACATTTGTAGTTAATGTGGTAGGTAGTTTGCTCATTGGTATCCTCTTTGGCTTGGCCGAGAATCGCGGAGTGCTCTCACCAGCCGCAAGCGCGGTGCTTGTGACGGGATTTTGTGGTGGATTCACCACCTTCTCCACCTTTGCCGACGATATTTTTCTGCTATTGCAGAAGGGTCAGTGGTGGATGTTTGTCGGCTACCTCTTTTTGAGCCTTGCTCTGGGTGTGTTGCTCGTGTGGGCAGGGCGCAGTATGGTAAGGTAGCTCTTTACCCCACTGATAGTCAAACGTCTCGGGTGTGTTGCACCCGAGACGTTTGATATTTAGAAGTTAGAGGTTAAATTGTGAGCGTTAGTTTCATCATAGCCACCGTGTAGCGTCCGTGGTCGGCAAAGACTCGGTGGAGGGCCGGTTGAATGACGAAATGACCTATCGGGAGAGAGTATGTAATCTCCATCTGTGTTTCGTAGCCCGAGAGGTAGAGTCCGCGTGCAAGGAGCAGACCTATGTAGTCATCCTTGCGGAAGATACTGCTGCACACAAGTGCGCCACCGCCATAGAGGTCGCAATCGCTCTTGGGAGCCCACGCACCGTGGAAAAGCATATAGAGTTTTTTGTGACTTGACCAACGAATCAGCGGCTGTTCGACGAGTGCCCAGAGCGATGCGCGTGAGGTTTTGTGGCGGGCTCCACTCTCAAAGGTTGTGAGTGTTGGTGCGTAACCAAACGAAGCACCAATGTTGTATGTGCCCAGGTAGTCCTCTTCGCTACCCGTGTAGCCCAACACTCCAATCATAAAGATACCATCGCGTCGGAGATTTACCCTGAAAAGGTCGCTCCACCTCTCCGAAGCCACACCATCGTAGATTGTTAGTTTCATACTCCAACAAGATGTGGGGTGCCACTCGGCGTGGAGGGCCATTGCCGACTTTGGAGCATCGGCCACTACGAAGTTGGTGGAGATGGTGGGGAATAGTCCGTTCATTGCCGAGGTGAAGACGGAGTTCCACGGGGAGGTGAAGTAGTCCTTGCCCAGATTGCGGATGCCGGCAAAGAGGGTAACTTCGCCATCGGCAAGCCTCTGATTCAGACCAAAGGTCATAAGTGCCAGAGTGGATGGTGAGTCCTCAATGGCGGAGAAGAGATGGAGGTTGTCGGCAACACCACTCTTGCCCAGCTCTTGTCGCAGGTTGGCAACGGCCAGAAGATCTACACAAAGAGAGCCCTCGCGCCATAGACCAAACTCATAATCAACATTCAGTAGTGTCACCCAGTTGGCAACGCCCGTTGTGGCATTCCACAATCCCTCGGTGGTGAGGGCTACCGAGGGTTCGATATTTTGGGACTTAACACAGAGTGTGGCACCCCAAATGGCCACAAGTAGAATAATAAGTCTTTTCATAATAAAAAATGGAATAAAGTTCGCGTCAAGGCTTGCAAACTTTATTCCACTTTTTGTCTAACGTCTAACGGTGCGGGCTCGTCACTGCGAGCCCGAGGAGTAGATATTAGACCTCAATAATTAGAACCCAATCTTCACACCGAGGTAGGCGCTGCGAGGTTGGAGGGGGCCATAGACATAGCCCGAGTCGCGGTCGGCACCTTGGTCGAAGTCGCGCTGGTAGGAGTTGAAGATGTTCTTTACGCCACCAAAGAGTTCGAGGTTGGCATCGGTGTAGAGGCGGATGTTGTAGCCCACGCGCACACCCATATCGAAGAACGACTCGGTGACCTCGGCGATATCCTCCTCAATCCAGCCGGCATAGTGCTGAACGAGCATTGGGCCTGTGTAGTTACCTGTCACATCCACACTCAAATTATTGATGGGGCGTACCATAAGTGTCAGGTAGCCATATTGGTTGGGGGTGCGGAACATACGCATCTCGGCAGGGGCGGTTTCGCTCCATTGCTCGGCCTCCATATAGCGACTACGCTGGAAGGTAAAGCCCGCCTGCAACTCGCAGTTGTAGCCAAACATAGCCCTACCCTCGAAGTTCAAACCACTAACCGTTGCTCCCGAGCCGTTGTAACGCTCCTGAACAGCCACACCCTTGTCGTCGTGGCCAATCTCTCGCAGAGCAAAGACATCCGAGAGGGTTGTGTGGAATGCCTCGGCAACAATATTTACAGCCATATTGTCGAACGACTCGGAGTACTCCACCGAGGCACTCACCGATGAGGAACGCTCCTCCTTCAAATCCTCGGCAAGTTGGATTCGTGTGCGCTCGCCACCCACAATGGCAATGTGCAAATCCTCGTCGTAGGCTTGGGGTGCGCGGTAGCCCTCGGCATACGACAGACGCAGACTCCACGCAGCAGAGGGGTTGTAGCGCAGATTGATGCGGGGCGAGAAGATGGGTTTCTCAACGAGGTTGTGCTTGTCCAAGCGGCCACCAATAAGTATCGACATCCTCTTGTTCTTCCACTCATTCTGGAAGTAGGCACCGTAGATGTTGGCTACCTGCTTGGTATCAATATCGTAGCCCACCGAGGTGTCGTGGAGGTCGTTATGGCTCATCTCCACACCTGCGGTAAGTTCGGCAGGCAGGAAGAGGAGTTCCTCGAAGGAGTGGATATACTGCACACCCGACGAGGCTGTGAGGTCGTGGGTGCGACCGTAGGCATTGGGGTCTTTGTAGGCTCCATAGTAACTGCTACGCGCGGTGTTCTGGAAGGCTCCATAGATATTCACGCGGTCGGTGTAGGTGGGGTTGGACCAGTCGAAGGTAACGCTACCGCCATCAATCGTGTGGTCGGCCTGCTCGCAGACCATAGACTCGTGCTGGGGTTTATCGAGTGCATCGCCACCGCGACGGTAGTCCTTGATGCGGTGGTACTGCGCCGTGATGCGCGAATAAGGGCCGGTGCGGAAGTAGCTCCTCATACCGAGAGCCTCGGAGGAAGTGGTGAGAATCTCCGTAAATCCGTCGCCATCGTGGTCGTAGCCATCACCCGTGCGGCTCTGGGCAAAGACGCTGATGGCAGCCCTACGGCTTGCCGACACAAGCGAGGCGTTGAGGGTTGTGGAGCTCTCCATTGCACCCGTAAGACCTATGGATGTGGTTGTGTGGCTCATCTCGGCCATACTTGTCTTGGGCTCCTTGGTGATGACGTTGATGGTGCCGCCAATGGCACTCGAACCATACAGGGCCGAGCCTCCACCGCGCATCACCTCCACACGCTCAATCATATTGGAGGGAATCTGCTCCAAGCCATAAACGCCCGTAAGCGATGAGAATAGGGGGTGGGAATCGACCAAAATCTGGGAGTATTTGCCATCCAGACCATTGATTCTCACCTGTGGAAATCCGCAGTTCTGGCAGGTGTTCTCCACCCTCACACCCGGCTGAAATACCAAACCGCCACTGAGCGACTGCGATGCTACGCGGGCGAAGAGGTCGGAGTCGATGACACTCACAAGCGAGGGGGCCTCCTGTTTGAGCCTCTCACTACGACTGCTGGTTACCACCACCTGCTCCATCATCAGGGGCATCGACTCAATCGCAAAGTCCAACTCGATGGTCTCTCCTTTGCGGATGGTAACCTCTTGGCTGGTACTCTTGTAGCCCACAGCCTCCACCACTACTACATAGGTGCCCGCGCGAAGGTTGCGCAGCAGGAAGTGGCCCGTAGCATCGGTGGTGGTACCCACGGGGGTGCCCTCCAAAGAGACGGTGACGTAGGCGATGTGCTCGCCTGTGGTGGCATCCACAACGTGACCAAAAAGGTGGGCATCGGTGGGTGTTTGTGAGATGGCACTTGTAGTTGGGGGATTGGTGGCAAAGAGTGCCACGGAAAATGTACATAAAAGTGCCCAAAGGGTGAAAAATCTCTTCATCGTTTTGTTGGTATAACTATTTGTAATTAGAATCTATTTTTTGACGGTGCAAAAGTAGAATAAAATCGGAGGGGCTGCAATACCAACATTTTGCGATTTTTTGTTACAACAAATAAAAAACTACCACCCCTTGTTAATCAAAGGATGGTAGTTTTCTGGGAGTAAATTCTCTCTGCGGCTATTTCACTGCCTACATAATTACTCTTATGTTGGAATTTTTTTTGATAATTAGCTCACTTTTTGTTAAATTTGCAAGTGAGCAGTATTTTAAAACTGATTTTTATGAAAAAATTTTTATGCCTATTGGGGGGTGTGTTGGTTGTCGCATCTTGCTCCAATGATTACGAACCCACTAATTTAGATATTGGTATAGAGGGTGCAACTCAGTTGTTTGACAGTAGTTGGCAGGAAGGAGAATATACTGTCCTTCAATTGGCGAATGGCCAAATAATGTATATGGATAGGGATAGCACTTTCTTTTTGGGCGACATTATTTTTAGCAAAGAACAAGTGGAACTGATGAATGCACCACAACCGAAGGCTGTTGTGGTGGAGCCATATGTTCAGTATTGGCAGAACAAAACAATAAAGTATTTTATAAGCCCGGGTTTTACAACTGCCGAAGTTCAGTATATACTCGATGGATTGTCCATTTTGGAACAAGAAGTTTGTCTTGATTTTGTGCCAAGCCTGACAATGAGCACAACTCCTTGTATTGTGTTTGCTTATAATACCGAGAAAAATGCATCACCAATAGGAATGAATAGTTCAAAGCGTAATACTATATATCTTTCATCAGGAGGCTTTACTCGAAGTACAGTTATTCACGAGGTAATGCATTCTTTGGGATTTTTCCACGAACAATCTCGCAACGATAGGGATAATTATGTTATTGTATATAGGGAAAATGTGGAAGATGGGCACTGGCATAACTTTCAAAAAGTTGTAGATCAAGGATTGGAGGCTATGAATTTAAGTCCATTTGACTTTGATTCAATAATGATTTATGATTCCAATGCATTTGCCATAGAAGGCACTCTTACAATGACTAAATTAGATGGCTCATATATCTCGCGTAAAACAAGTTTGTCAAATTATGACAAAGCTGCTCTAAACTTCATATATGGTCCAGAACCAATATTGACCACAACTATAATATATAGTGATAGCTTTAACGATAATAACTCTATTGACGAACATATAAGATATTCAAATGTTATTACTTTCCAAGATATGTCCGGACAGCCTGTGGCGCTGACCTATCCAAGGCTGCTTGTTGTCGATTATTATAGTAGAACAAAAAATGGAGAACAGAGTTATAATGATGAAGAGTTTTTCGATTTAAGTTATTACACGGTTCCTGCTGGGGCGACTCAATATGTGTTACCAGATACAGAGTATATCAGACAAGAGGATTTGGGTGTTAATAGATATTTTAAGCAAGAATCATATTCTGTTAGAGTTTATTAGTAAATAAAAAGTTATTCCTATGAAAAAGATTTTGATAGCATTTGTGGGTTTGATAGTTTTGTCCTTAAATTTTATGGGGTGCGACACGGAAGATGGGCCTACAACATATACAATAGCCTCCAAACAGGGTGCGTATATGGGGTGGGAAGGTTATTATCGTGATGAGTACTTCGTGAAGGAAAATCCCGACGGGAAATGGATGTGTGTGGATGTTTTATATGGGATGAAATATGAGTTAGGCTATGAGTATGTTGTAGAGGGTAGGCTTCTTACGGCAGAAGAACAGTTTAAGCAAGATATGATTGCAGATGCTGTGGATGAATTCACCGTTACGAATGTCATATCAAAGGTACAAAAGGATACGGAGCTACCAGATCGTTACGACTCGTCTATCGCTTGTTACGAGAGGGAGTTTTTGTCGAAAGAGTGATAATAATTGTTGAAAATCGAAAGCCGACCTCGCGAGGGCGGCTTTCGATTTAACTATTTCACTGCTACGCAGTCAATCTCAACGAGTGCGCCTTTGGGAAGAGCAGCAACCTCATAGCAGATGCGGGCGGGTTTGTCACCGGTGAAGTACTCGGCATAGACAGCATTCATTGCACCGAAGTCGGAGATGTGCTGCAACAGTACGGTGGTCTTCACAACATCGTTGAAGGTGTAGCCGGCCTCTTTGAGAATGGCGCCAAGGTTGTCGAGCGACTGGCGGGTCTGTGCCTCAACACCCTCGGGCATCTCGCCTGTGGCGGGAACAAGGGGAAGTTGACCGGATGCATAGAGAGCACCACCTGCCTCAATAGCCTGCGAATAGGGGCCTACGGCTGCGGGAGCCTCGGGAGAACAAATAATTCGTTTCATAGGAAAATAAAGTTTTGTTTTTTAACGTGTGTTTCTGTTTCTTGGCACAAATTTATATCTTTGCCCCGATAGAAACAAATTTTGTGAAGTAGAAAACAAAACTTTTTACCACTATGAAGAGTCTGAAAATCGCTATGGCACTCATTGTAGCCACCACCCTTATTGCCTCCTGCTGCCCCTGCCGTAAGGCTGTAAATAAAGACCACAAAGCCCTCAAAACAACCGAGTGGTCACTTGTGCAGATGGATGGTAAAAACATCACGGAGCAGTTCGGCACCGAGGAGTGCCCACGCCTTGTGATTGCCGATGACGGCACCTTTGGTGGCTATGGAGGTTGCAACTCTATGGGCGGACAATACACCCTCACCCCCAGCGAGTTGCCCGCACAGAGAGAGATTGTAGGCACCATCCACTTTGGCGACATCTTCTCCACCAAACGTATGTGCCCCAACGACCGCTTGGAGATGGCCTTTTTTGCCACCCTTGCGAAGATTGACTCCTTCACCATTGAGGGTAGCAAACTCTTCCTCTTCGAGCGCGGAGAGTTGAAGTTGGTCTTTGAGGCAAAATAGATTGAGATTGTTTTTGTCTAACGTCTAATGTCTAACGTCTAATGTCGCGGGCTCGCAGGTGCGAGCCCGAAAACATATATGCCCTATAAGCCCAATAAGACCTATGTGCCTTATATAAAAAAGATACCCGTGAATAGGGAGATACACCGTTTAGGAGTGAATATCAAAAAAAGACTATCCAAATAAATGGATTTACAAACCACATAATGGCTTTTAGAAAACCCCGAAGAGCATTTCTAACAAAGCCTCTTCGGAAGGCATTGTATGTGTTTTAGCAAGATTGAATTTTACAATGGACACATCACCGTCCTCGCCTTGTCCACTCATCATCAAATATGGAGAACCCAACTCTGGCCATACCAACTCAACAAGACTGTTGTTTTCAACATTTCTCATAGAGATTACAACCGTTTCCATCAATCCTTCGTAATATGTTTTTGCCTCCACATTCTTAACTTGTATTTTACTAGTAGGAATAGTTATCATATTATTCACAAAATCCATCACCACAGGAGTTTCTTCCACGGTTGGCACTGACAACTCGGTACTAAGTATGGCGTGATCTCCATATGATACATATCGAGGTGTCGATATAATTTCCATTGAGGAAACATACATTTTACCACTATAATTTAGGGGGTTTACCTTGGGGTCTTGCGCCAATAATGAAATTGGGACAAAAACCATCATCATTAAATTGATAAAAAAGCGTTTCATAAAGAATAAGTTTTATGGTTAATAGCAAATACTAAATGTGCGGTTCTTTTTGCTGGGATAATTTTACAACTTGCGCCAACATTGGGTTGAAGATACCTTACCAAATGGACTAATACTCTCTTCTTTCCCCAACTCCAAATCCTTTTCAATGGCTAATTGGGCTGCGTTGTTTGAAAGATATTTGCCAATTTGTTGATGGAGTTCCTTGATGATACCCTTATGACCCTCTTCTGATTGTTGGAATCTTTCAACGATAAGTTCGACATACTCTTCCTCGTAAGCCGTCATAAACCCCCAAATAAAATCCCTTGAAGAGAAATGTGATTCCAAGGTGTTTATTACAGAAAGGGCTCTTTCCTCTAAAATTTTAGTAACACTTGACATATAATAAATGATTTGTTCTGCCACAACCCCAATGGCAGGGTAAACAAAAAAAGAAAGTGTGGAGTTGATTTCGTCTATTAGATAAGAGGCTCTGGAATACCCGAAGTAAATAAACGATGCTATACCCCACACTTGGATAGTATGAGGTATATGCACAAAACGTGCATAGCCACACAACTACACAAGATATGAGTGCTATTCGTTGCCCTTACTTCGTGAAATTTTCCAGATTTCTTATCTCGGACAGTGCGAAAACACTTTCAAATATGTTCATCTACGGGCATTAAGCCTTTCGACACCACAAATATAGAAAAAAATTTTTGCAAAACGAACTACAACATTGTTTTTGGGGATGGCTTAAGTATAAGCCTACGCCCCCTCACTTATTGTTCATAGTACCCACGCCATCGGGCGCATTTTTTATGTGCAAAAACGCTGAAAATCAAAAAATTTTGAATTTTGAATTTTGAATTTTGAATTTAATTTGTACTTTTGTGCGCTTCTTTCCCGCGTATGTGTGCGAGGGAAAGTCTATAAATAAAGTCTAACTTTTTAATTATTAAAAACTTAACACAATGGAAAACAACAAAAAAGTAGCCAACGAGAACTTCGATTGGACCGCTTATGAGACCGATGCCGAACTCTACGGTAACCTTACCAAAGAGCAGGTTGCTGCACAGTACGACGAGACCGTACAGAAAGTTCACGCAGGTGAGGTCGTTGAGGGCGTAGTTACCTCGATCAACAAACGTGAGGTAGTAGTTAACATTGGCTACAAATCGGACGCTATCATCCCCGTAACCGAGTTCCGTTACAACCCCGAGCTCGCTATCGGTGAGAAAGTAGAGGTTTATGTGGATAGCACCGAGGACAAAAAAGGTCAGCTCGTTCTTTCGCACAAGAAAGCTCGTCAGCTCAAAAGCTGGGACCGCGTTAACCAGGCTTTGGAGAACGATGAGATTATCAAGGGCTTCATCAAATGCCGCACTAAGGGCGGTATGATCGTAGACGTATTCGGTATCGAGGCATTCTTGCCCGGTAGCCAGATCGACGTTAAGCCCATCCGCGACTACGATATTTACGTTGAGAAAACTATGGAGTTCAAGGTTGTTAAGATCAACCAGGAGTTCCGCAATGTAGTAGTATCTCACAAGGCTCTTATCGAGGCAGAGCTCGAGGCTCAGAAGCAGGTTATCATGTCTAAGCTTGAGAAGGGCCAGATCCTTGAGGGTACAGTTAAGAACATCACTAACTACGGTGTATTCATCGACTTGGGCGGTGTTGACGGTCTTATCCACATCACTGACCTCTCTTGGGGCCGCGTAAATCACCCTGAGGAGATCGTTAAGCTCGACCAGAAGTTGAATGTTGTTATCATCGACTTCGATGAGCAGAAGAAGCGCATCGCTTTGGGCTTGAAGCAGCTTACTGCTCACCCATGGGAGGCTCTCTCATCAGAGCTTAAGGTAGGTGACAAGATCAACGGTAAGGTAGTTGTTGTTACTGACTACGGTGCATTCGTAGAGGTAGCACCAGGCGTTGAGGGTCTTATCCACGTATCTGAGATGTCATGGAGCCAGCCATTGCG
>JAZOTH010000002.1:0-17569 GCA_045657545.1 Tidjanibacter sp. | reverse complement strand
CCCGTAACGGGTACATTCCTAAATCTCGCCTATCAGGATGTGCGTAACCGCTACACCAACCCCGAAGGTGTGGATATGACCGACCCTCTGCTATGGGAGGCAAAAATTGAGGAGATGCACCGTATGGGTATGGAGTACCTCATTTTTATGGCCGTAGCCAACGACTGCAAGGCGTTCTACCCCTCAAAACTGATGCCCCACCACTATCCCGCAGGGCGCAAAAGCCCCGTAGAGGCCATTATGGATGCCGCAGCAGAGAGAGGTATGAAGGTATTTATGAGTACCGGGTGGGCGGAAAATCAAGACGACAACCTGCGAATACCCCGCATCAAGCAGCGTCAGATGGATATGATGGTCGAGCTCACAGAGCTCTTCGGCACACACAAAGCCTTCTATGGCTGGTATCTGCCCGTGGAGGATTGCCTGGGCCCCGTGCTGACCGACTACGCTGTGGAGGCCGTAAATGCCCTCACCGACCGCGCACGAGAGCTAACCCCCAATGCCAAAATTCTCATCTCACCCTACGGAATCTTCAACTCCGACTTCGACCACCCGGGCTATGCGCGTCAAATAGCCCGCCTGAAAGTGGATATCATAGCCTACCAAGACGAGGTGGGATGTGTGAGGGAGCGCTTCCCCCTGCCACGTCTGCGCGAGAATTGGAAGCGTTTGGCCGCCATACACGCAACACTCCCCATCGAAATGTGGGCCAACTGCGAGAATTTCACCTGGGAGCGTGGCACCAACGACCGCACCTCGGCACTCATCCCCGCAGCACCCGAGAGATTCTTGGCACAGTTGGAGGCCGCAAGCGAGGCAGGTGTGGATAGAATCGTATCGTTTATGATGTGCGGAATCTACGAGGACTCTCTCTCGGAATACGCTCTCGGGCAGCCAGCACTCTCGGTTAAGGCCACCCAAGAGTACAACACTTGGAGGAAGTCGCTCCACCCCTTGCGTAGTGGCTCGATGGGTGGCGCAAATATTGCCCTCTGCTCCAAGCCCCGATTGGTAGATGGAATCTTGGGCGACGAGGATACCGCCAACCCCGCGTGGATTGCGCTCCCCAAAGGCGAACACGAAATAGGTATCACCCTTACCGAAGGAGCGCTCTGCCCTACCCTCCACCTCGGCACCCTCAACTATGCGCCCGAGGGTGTGGAGCCTCCAAGCCGAGTGGCCCTCTACGGCTCGGAGGATGGCGTGGAGTATATGCTCCTACAAGTTGTTCAGCCCTCTGTGTGGCCCAACAATCGCCACGATGCGTGGGTACAGGAGATTCTGCTCGGCACCCAGCAAACCCACTTGCGCCACTTCCGCGTGGTGCTCACCTGCCCCACGAAGTGCTACATCGACGAGCTGGGAGTATCGTTCTAACCACCGCAAAATAAAGGGCCCGCAATTGCGAGCCCTCATAAACAAAAAAAAGGTTGAGCAGACCGCTCAACCTTTTTCTTTTACTCCTCGGTTGCCTCTTCGGGCTCTTCGAGCGAGAAGTCGGTCATACCGGCCTTAACCAAGATATTGAACCATTGGCAAACCTTGCGCATATCCGAGAGGTGGAAGCGTTCCCTGTCGTAGGTGGGCAAAACCTCATCGAAGAGCGACCTCAACTCAACCTCCGAAGCCTTGTGCGAAATGGTCTCTTTACCCTCGGTGTGTTTGTAGAGCGAAGCCAAAACGTCGGCCAAAGCCACATCCTCATCCTCGGTGAAGATGCTAATCTCCGCCAGCGAGCTCACCCTCGAATGGGTACCCGAGAAGTTCTTGCGTTTGCCATCCACGAGGCTCTCGGCGATGACGCCATTGCGGCTACCCGCGATGTAGTTATACAAACCGGGCTCACCCGTAATTGCCAAAATGTCTTGAATTTTCATAATTGTGTTGTGTTAGTGTTATTTGTATCTTTTTATTTATCCTTAACTCTCTCTACAAAATCCTTTGCCTCCTCCGAGATATCGTCGGTACGGTCGGCCCAACTACCACCTGCAATGAGCGACTCCTTTTGTCGCTGTATGGAGTAGGTAATGGGGAATTTCGGGCGTTTCATTGCCAAATAGCGCATCTTCTCCGAGGGGTTGATAATCCAATTACCCATAATCACCTCGGCCGTAGGTCGTTCTTCGGCGTGCCATACAAACTCAGGCATACGTTGTGGCTGGTCGGCCGGAATCTCATCCATCGGGTAGATCGTATAGACGGGATCGCCACGATACATAATACCATCCACCGTATTGTTCTCTATGAAGAAGGTCATATCGGCACTCTCCGCCACCAAGAAGCCCATCAATGCGCCATCGGCATCATCGACCATATAGTAGAGCGTCTGCGCATTACCCACAATATCGGTACGATACATCACGCCATCCTCAAACTTTGCCTCTATGGTCTTGCCCGCCACCTGATTGTAACGCTCGGCATCAATCTCGGCACTCATAATAGGCTTGCCCTCCGAGAACAAGACACGGTAGGGTTTCTGGTTGCGGGTATAGACATCGGCCCTCTCGCTGGTTATCTGGTTGATTTCGTTCCACATAACACTCTTTTTGTGGAGTTGCGATGTGGAGTCGGCCGAGAACATCAACAGCGAGTCACAGATGCCCTGGAAGTCCCTACGGAAGAGTTTCACATTGTGCAGACCGAGCATTATGCGGTCGGCCGAGCTCTTCTTGGTGGTCGTATCGCCCGCGAGCGAGTCGGTGGTCATAGTCAGCGAATCTGCTGCCACTCCAATGAGCGAGTCGGTCAACGCCGTTGAATCAACAGGGGGATTCTGCAAGCTATCTATCACAAAATCCACACGGCCGGCCAACATCTTGATACTGTCGTTCTCCTCCACTGCCTGATACGAAGCACGAAGTGTGTAGAGGCTATCCAAAAGAGCCTCACGCTCCCTCTGTGCCACCTGTGCAAGGCTATCGGCCACAAACCTATCCCTCTCGGCTTTCACAACCGCAAGGCTATCGGCCACCGCCTTATCGCGCATTGCCTTAACCTTGGCTGCTTGTTCGGCAGCGAGAGTTGCCGAATCGGGGCGTGTGAGTGTGCAGTAGCCGAGCGAATCGACCAGATAGACATACATCGAGTCGGAGCGCATATAGACCGTATCATTCACACCATCGCCATCTCCGTCGGCAAACGACAAATAGGCGGGATCTTCGGTCAGGAACGTGTCGCCCGTGGCGTGGCTGTAATTGCCATAGTTGCCAAAAACGATGCTCTTATACTCCTCGTCACGAATCTGCGCATTGTGTTTCAGCTCAATGAATTGCACCAACTCACGATAGTCTACCGTATCGGCCCACATCTCCTTCTGGTCACTCATAATGTAGGCATTCTGGCGGAAGATGTAGCGTTGCTCCTTATTGTGATACTCGCCATCCTCCGAGGAGAGAATCTCGCCATCAGTCTTCCAAGTGGTGCTACGAGTAAAGTAGCGTGCAATCTCCGTTTCGGTATTGTAATTCACCGAGTCGGACTTCATTTCGTAGGTTTCGTTCTTCATCTCCACCCTTTCGACACCCACAACTTCATCCAAGTCGGCATAGAAATATCCCCTCTCGGACTCCATAGTATTGGCACCATTGGTGAAGGTTGCACCGCCATAGTAGCGGCCAACATTATCCGCAGTATTGAAGACAAGGTTGTAGGTGTAGAGCGTTGCATCGCCATTGAGCACCTTCACAAGTGGCGAAAACACCCTCGCTTCGCCCTCGTCGCGGCTATACTCTGCCCTATCGCCATAGATGAACGTATCATCCTTCTTGATGATGACATTACCGAAGCAACTCATCTGCCTCTCGTTGTAGCGCACAACACTATCGCAGGTAATCACCGCGCCATTGTGGCAGAGCACCACATCTCCCGTCAAGGCATAGCCCGTTGTATCGCCCACAGGTACAGGGCGAGTACGTTTGGACTTGATATCCACAGGGGTAAGTTCCTTCTGATTGGCCGCACGTTTGCTCTGGCCATAGGCATCACTTGCCACCCCAAAGCAGAATAGCAGCACCCAAAGCGATATGGTAAAAAATCTCTTCAAAGTCTTCTACTTAATCCAATTTTTATTCTCAAACTCATCGGTGGACATCATCGGGTCGATGCGCACATACATCATCGAAATCTTCTTGTTGAGCCACTCCTCAAACTCGCTCTGCTGTTTGTGTTGCAGGGCGATGTTCTCAATCTGCAAGTAGTCATTGGCAAGACTTGCGGTGTGTGCGGGTATAATTTCGAGGAGCTTGATGAGTTTGGTAAGTGTATTGCCCCTCATATCGGCACTCTGGAAGGGTGCCGACATCTCGCCCACTTTCAGGCCACGCATATAGGTGTAGTCGCGGCCCAAATCCTCCTTGTAGAAAGATGTGCGCGAATAGCTTGTGTCGTTGGCACCATAGACCTCCAAGAGTTCGTGGTTGGTCACAAGGCCACCATTCTGCTTGGAGTACTTATCATCCGAATGTTCCAACGCAGCCTTCTCGAAAGTGAGCCTACCCTCAGCCACCTCGGTGCGGAGGCTGTCGAGCATTTTTAGGTCGTCGGCCAGCTCCACATCCGTAAATGTGGGGCGCAGGAGGATGTGGCGACACTTATACTGCTCACCCTTCTTGTCAATCAGCTGAATGATGTGGTAGCCATAGACCGTTTCAACCACACCGGAAATCTGGTTGGGTTGCAACTTTGCGAGAGCCTCGGCGAAGGGTTTTTCAAGCTGTTCGAGGGCCATATAATCCATCTCGCCACCCTGCAATGCACTACCCGGATCCATAGAGTACATTCTGGCCAACATATCGAACCTCGAACCATTAATCACCCTCTCCCTCATATCCAAGAGTCGTTCACGGGTGCGCTGTTTCGCCTGCGTGGTGGTTGAGGGGAATTTGGTAATCTGTGCATAGACATACTGTTCGGGAACGATGGGGAGCATATCGGTGCGCAGCGAGTTGTAGTACTTCTCGACCTCTCCGGGGGTGATAGTCACCTTGTTCATAATGGTCATCTGCATCGTCTGTGCATATTGGCTCTCCTCGGCCATACGGCGCATATCGGCCTTAATCTCAAAGACGGGCTTGCCGGCATCCTCTTCGAGTGCCGCAATGGAGCCCACCTCGGCAATCATCGCCTCAACCCTCTTCTCCACATTCTCCGACACAGCCATCGTGTTAATCTCAATGGAGTCGATGAGGGCCTGATTGTAGAGCAATTTCTGCATAAGGAGCCCTTCGAGAGCCTCGCTCATAGGGTCACGATCGGAGGTGTAACCCCTCTCCTTACGTTGGGAGAGAATCTGCTTGCTGTAATCGACAACCTCCGAGTAGAGAATTGCCGAGTTACCCACAACAGCCACCACCTTGTCGGCAATAACGGTCTGTGCCACAGTGGGGATAGCCACACAAAGTGTTAGAAATGCTCCAATCAAAAAACTCTTTTTCATATCTCGTTATTCTATTTTTTATTCGCTCACTTTAATTCTAATCTTTCCCTCCACAAGAGCCGCATTGTAGAGACTATCGTTGTAGGACTCCACAATCTCACCCCTACGGCGGTTGTACAACAGGCGGCGCACCATCTCCTCCACCCTCTCCAAAGGTGCAGGTTCGCCTTTGCGCAACACGTCGGTAATCTCAATAAAATATTTACTATCGGCATCTGCCATCTGGCGAATCTCGCCACCCGAGAGGATATAGTCGTAGTTCTTGTCGCGCCTTACGGGCAGGTAGGACAAAAACTCGCTAAAATCCACCCAACCATTAAACGTGTGGAGCTCGAAATTATTTTTCCTGCACAAATCCAAAAAGTCCTGCTGTTTCTCGGCACTTTTCGACCCCATAAGATTGAAGAGTTTAACAGATTGGCGGTACTTATCGGAGAGCCTAACGATGCGACCTTTGACAATCGTGCGGTCCATAACAAACTCCTTGCGGTGGCTCTCGAAATACTCCGTCACCACATTGTCGGTAATGAGCGTATCCAACCTACCAGCCAAATATCGCTGTTCGAGCCTATTCGAAAGGAGCGATGTGCGGTACTCCTCAACCATCCTCTCCACCTCCGACATCTCCGCCACAAGGACACTATGCGCCTCCTGCATCTTCACCTGACGGCGCACCCACTGCTCCACATAACCCCCTGCTACACAGAGGCTATCGGCACCCGTATGACCTGCGGTTGCCGCCACCACCTCGGAGCGGAGCAGAACACTCTCACCCACACGCGCAACCTCCTCATCGTGGTTCAAAAGTTGGCACCCCGACAAGGCAATCATCACAAGCAGTGAGCAGAATATATAGTGCAGTTTCTTCATAGTTTCTAAATACGGGCGCAAATATAACTCTTTAGAGTTAAAAACGCAAAAGAGAGGGTTGATATTATGGCAACACCATACATTTTCAAGCGCAAAAACTCCAAAGGCAAAACCGATATTATGGCAACGACACACATTTTCAAGCGCAAAAACGCAAAAGGCGGAACCGATATTATGGCTCCGCCTTTCACTTTTTGCAAGTAAAGAGAACTATTCCAACTCCGTATTGTCGCGCAGTGACCTCCACAAGCGCACCATTGCCCACAAGAAGAGCAGTGCCGAAAGGCCATAGATAATCCAATAGGCTACAGCCGAAGGAATAACATCGCGCAACGTCAGATTAGCCGAGTCGCCAAAGAAGGCCATTGTCGCGTAGGCAATAGCATTATTGACGGCGTGGATGATGATAACCGCAAGCAGTGAGCGGGTTTTCAGATAGACATAACCCAAAATCAAACCCACAACAAAGGCATTAATCATCTGCACAGGAACAATGTGAATAGCTCCAAAAAGCAGTGCCGACATTAGTAGAGCACCACCCCTGCCCATTCGTTCCCTACACGACTCAAAGACAAGGCCGCGGAAGAACACCTCCTCCAAAATAGGGGCTACGACCACACTCGAAAGTATAGCCCAACCACCCAAGCCAATGGCTTGCTGCACACCCTCATACGCCTCCGTTGGGAAGAGCGTCAAGAGTGGCTCGATGACAATACCCGAGGCGACAACCAAAACTACACCCCAAAGTATCATCGGCAGATTCAGGTGGCGCAATCCAAAGTGGATACCGCCATCCCTTCCGGCCCTAAATCTTCGCCAAAGAAGGAAGGCAATCGGTGGTAACATCTGAACAAGATAGTAGACAAAAGTGACATCGGAAGTGAGCACCGCCTCCCCCTTAATCCTCATCAGAACTACCGAGAGCGCACTACCCACCATCACCGAGAGCACAAAGACTCCGATGGTGGCAAAAAAGTCTGTCCAAGTGGGGAATTTGGCGGGCTTCTCTACCTCCTTTTCGGATGGTGCTTCCGCCCCAATTTCGGCCACCTCTTGGGGCTCTTTTTCGGGCTCCGCAACGACCGCCTCGGAGGCCATATTAGTGGCCTTCGAAGCGTCGTTTTTATCTACCATTTCACTGCTCATTCTTTACTTTATATAGCAATCTCTAAATATCTTACTCACCAAGAGTTGCAACCATCACAGCTTTGATGGTGTGCATACGGTTTTCTGCCTCGTCGAATACAATCGAGTGACGGCTCTCGAACACCTCATTGGTAACCTCCAACTCCTCGGGGCCGAACTTCTCGTGAACCTCCCTACCAACGCGGGTATTAAGGTCGTGGAAAGCGGGCAGGCAGTGCATAAATTTCACCTCGGGATTGCCCGTTGCGCGGATGACATCCATATTCACCTGATAGGGCATCATACACTCCAAACGCTCAACCCAAGCTTCGTCGCTCTCGCCCATCGAAACCCATACATCAGTGTAGAGGAAGTCGCAATCCTTCACAGCCTCCTTAACATCGTGGGTGATGGTGATCTTCGCGCCTGTCTCGGCAGCAATCTTCTGGCACTCCTCCACAAGCCAAGCCTCGGGCTCATAACCCTCGGGGCAAGCAGCGCGGAAATCGACACCCATCTTTGCACAACCCACCATCAACGAGTTACCCATATTGTAGCGAGCATCGCCCAAGTAGCAGAACTTCATCTGATTCAAAGGCTTGTCGCAGTGCTCCTGCATAGTCAAGAAGTCTGCCAAAATCTGGGTGGGGTGGTATTCATTGGTAAGACCATTCCAAACGGGAACATCGGCATAGTGAGCCAACTCCTCAACAATCGACTGACCAAAGCCACGATACTCAATACCGTCAAACATTCTGCCAAGAACTCTTGCAGTGTCGGCAATGCTCTCTTTTTTGCCCATCTGCGAGCCGCTGGGGCCGAGGTAGGTAACGTGACCACCCTGATCGTGAACAGCCACCTCAAACGAGCAGCGAGTACGAGTCGAGTCCTTCTCAAAAAGGAGCACAATATTCTTACCTACAAGGTGTTGCTTCTCCGTGCCGGCCTTTTTGTCGGCTTTGAGTTGTGCTGCCAATTCGAGGAAGTAGCGAATCTCCTCCGAAGTAAAATCGAGCAATTTCAAAAAGTCTTTACCTTTCAACGATTCCATAAAAAAGTGTTATTTAAGTTAATGATTTGTGTTGATTGCCTCTCTCTTTTTGGGGAATAGGCCCCATTTCCAACCTCAAATATAGTTATTTTAGTTGAAACAATAGATATTTTTCCAAGAAAAATACTATTTTTGCTCCATAATTAAAATGGGAAACTATGGGTAAAATTGTAGCACTCGCCAACCAGAAGGGTGGCGTAGGTAAAACCACAACGGCAATAAACCTCGCCGCAAACCTCGCCATTATGGGCAAAAAGATTCTTCTTGTGGATGCCGATCCTCAGGCCAACGCCACTTCGGGACTCGGTTTCGACATCCGCAACGAGGGTATTTATGAGTGTATTGTCGGCAAACGTACAGCAAGTGAGGTTATCGTAAAGAGCGAGGATGTGAAAAAACTCTCCGTTCTGCCTTCGAGCATCAACCTCGTGGGTGCCGATGCCGAGCTTGCAACCCTCGCCGATGGCCACTACCGAATGAAGAGGGTGCTCGACCAGGTGCGCGATGAGTACGACTACATCTTCATCGACTGCTCCCCCAGCCTCGGCTACACCACCGTCAATGCGCTCGTAGCGTCGGACTCGGTACTCATCCCCGTGCAGTGTGGCTACTTTGCACTCGAAGGCCTCGGTAAACTGCTCAACACCATCAAGATGGTCAAAGGCAAGCTCAATACCGCGCTCGAAATTGAGGGGTTTGTGATGACGATGTATTCGCGCTCCCGCTTGGCCAATCAGGTAACCTTCGAGGTCAAGGAGCACTTCAAACACCTCACCTACGACACCATCATTGCGCGTAGCGTAAGGCTCGACGAGGCCCCCTCGCACGGTGTACCCGTAATTCTCCACGATGCCGCCTCCTCGGGTAGCAAGTGTTATATGGAGCTTGCAAAAGAGTTCCTCAAACGCAACCGAAAAAAATCAGACACAAAGAACAACAAATAGTAAAGTAGCACAGTTATGAAAAAACATACAGGACTTGGCCGTGGCTTGGGTGCCATCCTCGAAGCCGAGAACTACATCGACGAGCTCCCCGCTGTGAGCCGTATGGAGGAGTTGGCGATTGAGAGTATCATCCCCAACCCCAAACAACCCCGTACAGAGTTCAATGATGACGCATTGGAGGAGTTGGCAGACTCCATCGCCACCCTCGGTCTTATCCAGCCCATCACGGTGCGCAGGGAGGCCGACGGCAAATATATCATCATCAGCGGTGAGAGGCGTTGGAGAGCTTCGAAATTGGCAGGCAAGAGCACCATTCCCGCCTACATTCGTGAGGCCGACGACAGGGAGTTGCACGAGATGGCCCTCGTGGAGAACATCCAGCGTCAGGATCTCAACGCAATGGAGATTGCATTTTCGCTCCAAAGACTCATTGACGAGTGTGGCGTAACACAGGAGATGGTGGCACAAAGGGTGGGCAAGAAACGCTCAACGGTGGCCAACTACCTCCGCTTGGTGCAGATGTGCCCCGAGGTGCAGGCTGCCCTCAAAGAGGGCCTCATCACTATGGGACACGCCAAGGCCATTGCCGCAGCACCTGAGCAGATGCAGCCCTCGTTGGTGAAGAAGATTGTCAAAAAGGAGCTCTCTGTGAGGGCCACCGAGGCACTCATCAAGAAGCTTAACGAAGCACCAACCCACACCGAAACAGAGGTTGAAGAGGAGTTTCCCGAGATTTACACCCGCGCGGTGGAGGGACTCTCCAAACTCTTGGGCGAGAATATCAAAATCAAACGCTCGGGCGATGGCAGTGGTAAGATTGTAATAGGTTTTTCGGGCGATGAGGAGATTACCTCAATCGTGGAGCGATTGGAAAAACTCGTAAAATAGAGAATGAAATTGACTAAAAAAGCAATATTGAGTTTCGCCTTGCTGGTGGCATTTGCCACCCTCCTACCCTGCACCCTCTCGGCACAAGAACAGGTGACTACCGAAGAGAAAAAGCAGCAGGAGGAGGTGCAGAAGAGTGAGCGCAAAAGGAAGAAAAAAGAGGTTGTTGCCATCGCCAATTTCACCGAGGGTTTCGAGGTGAAGAGGGGTGGTAGGGTTGCACCCATCGTGCGCACTGCCGAGCAGGACTCATTGGAGGTGGTGGAACTCACGCGCCTTATTGATTCTCTTGTTGTGGCACGCGAGAGTATCCTCCCTGAGGACTCCACAGCACTATCCACAACCTCTTTGCGCATCGACTCGCTCACTACAAGGCGCACAACCCTGCTTCCAAAGGTCACAACCGACTCTCTCGTACAAACCCCCGACACACTCGCAGCCGACACGGTGAAGAAGGAGCGTTACAATTGGCTCTTCCGCGACTCGCTATCGCTCTCGGCAACCACACTTTTGAGTGTTCCACTCCCCGGCTTTGCACAACTCTACGAAGAGAAGTATTGGAAAATACCGCTCGAATATGCAATGGTGGGACTACCACTATGGGCGGGCCTCGAACAGAACAAAAAATATCTCCACTACAAAGCCGAGTTCGATGCTCTGGCAGCAAAGGGTGCATCCCAAGAGGAGCGCACTCCCGCACAGACCAAAATGCTCCAACACAAATCCTACCGTACAATGCTGATTGGCACAGCGGTGGCATCCTATATGGGCTTCTTGGTGGATGGTATTGTCAATCACCCCGACAACAAGTCCGATATCCAGAAGGCTACGGCCCTATCGTTTGTCTGCCCCGGTGCGGGACAGGTCTTCAATGGCAGCTATTGGAAAGTGCCCATTGTGGTGGCAGGTATGGCCTCTATGGTCTATGTTATTGATTGGAACCAGAGAGGTTATAACCGTTTCAAAACCGCCTACGACCTCGCAACCGATGGTGACGACTCAACCATCGGAGAGTTCCCCGGCACCTCCGAAGAGCAGCTGCGCTCAATCCGTAACGCCTATCGTCGAAATCGCGACTTGGCCATTATCGGCACGGTGGCAGTCTATCTCGTGCAGGTGGCCGATGCACACATTGATGCACATATGCAGGCCTACGACATCAGCGACAACCTCACAATGAGGATTGAGCCCTGCATAACACAAAGCCCCTCCCCCAGCGGAATAAGCAACAATATTGGTCTTAACTTGACTATGAATTTTTAGTGCAGATGAAGATGCGATATACACTTGCTGTGCTCTTTCTGCTGCTCGCAACTGCCGCAGGGGCACAAGAACCTATATTTATCCCCCAAGAGAATGAGGCAACACACGAGGAGAGCCTTGATGAGGCACTATCGTTGCCCCAACTCGACTCGCTGCTCATTGCTTGGAGCCAACGTCAGAGCGAAATTACCAAAGAGCAACGACTCAACCCCTTTATTGATGTCGATACGGTGGATTTGCCCGCAGGGGATATTCCCGACTCGATATACATCGCCCGTTTGAAGGCTATTGGCTCGGCAATACCAATGTCCTACAACGATGTCGTGAGGAAGTATATCATCTCCTACACAACCCGCAACCGTAGCCATATAAGCCGCATCTTGGGGCGGTCGCTCTACTATTTCCCCATCTTTGAGCAAGAACTCGACGCACAAGGTCTGCCCCTCGAATTGCGCATCCTGCCCGTCATCGAATCGTCGCTCGTTCCCAAAGCCCGCTCCAAGGTGGGCGCATCGGGCCTATGGCAATTTATGTACAACACGGGCAAGGGGTATGGCTTGGAGGTAACGTCCTTCATCGACCAACGCTTCGACCCCACCCTCTCCACCAAAGCCGCCTGCCGACACCTCAAACACCTCTATAATATGTATGGCGATTGGAACCTCGCGCTGGCAGCCTACAACTGCGGTGCAGGAAAGGTCAATAAGGCCCTCAGAAGAATCGGTGGCAAGGGTGGCTTTTGGGATATCTACCCCTACCTGCCCAGCGAAACAAGAGGTTACGTTCCTGCCTTCATCGCCACACTCTATGCCTATCACTACCACTCTCTGCACGGCATTGAGCCAAGCGATGAGCACCTGCCACTGACAACCGACACGATACACATCGACCGTATTATGCACTTGGAGCAGATTGCCTCAACCATCGGCACACCGATGGAGGTATTGCGCGCGCTCAATCCACAGTTCAAGCAGGATATTGTACCAGCCGTAAGAGGTCGCTCCTACGATATTGTTCTCCCCCTCTCGGAGGTGGGAAAATTCCTCGACAAAGAGGCTGAAATTATGGGCAAAGACACCCTCTACTTAGCGGAGTATATGAGCCCCCGCAAGAATGGAGAGATGCCAACCTTTGTGATTGACAGCAAGATACACAAAGTCAAATCGGGCGAAAACCTCGGACTCATCGCCAAGAAATATGGCGTGACCGTGAAGCAGATTTGCAAGTGGAACAACATCAAAGACCCCTCCAAAATCCGCGTAGGACAGAAGTTGGAGATTTTCCTCAAATAGCATCCCTATGATTCACAACGATACCATAGTAGCACCCGCAACCCCCTCGGGAGGTGCCATCGCCATAGTAAGGGTGGAGGGCGAAAATGCCATTGCCATCACCGAGGGCTTTGTGCGCCTTCCACAAGGACGAAAACTCTCCGAAATGAAGGGCTACACGATGGCCCACGGCGAGGTGTGGGACAACACTCGCAGGGTGGATGACGTTGTCATCTCCCTCTTCCGCACACCCAATAGTTACACAGGGGGCGATATGGTGGAAATTGCCTGTCACGGCTCGGCATTCATCGTAAGCGAGATTGTAAGGCTGGCGATTGATGGCGGAGCGAGAGCAGCAACTGCGGGCGAATTCACCAAACGTGCCTTCCTCGCGGGGAAAATTGACCTCTCGCAAGCAGAGGCAGTGGCCGATGTGATTGCTGCCGAGGAGAGAGCCGCACTAACACTTGCCGACACCCAATTGAGGGGCGGATACTCCGCATCACTCGCCCAATTGAGGGGCGAGTTGGTGCGTCTGGCTTCGCTCTTGGAGTTGGAGTTGGACTTCTCGGAGGAGGATGTGGAGTTTGCCGACCGCGGAGAGCTCACCGCCCTACTCGACCGCATCGGGGCCGAAGTAGAGCGTCTTGCAAGGTCGTTTGCTACGGGTAATGCTATCAAAAAGGGCGTAGCAGTGGCCATTGTGGGTGAGCCCAATGTGGGTAAAAGCACCCTTCTGAACCGCCTTGTGGGCGACGACAGAGCAATGGTGAGCGAGATTGCAGGAACTACGCGCGACACGATTGAAGAGAGCGTGAGGATTGATGGTGTGGTCTTTCGCTTTATAGACACCGCTGGTCTGCACGAAACGGGCGACAGGCTCGAAAATATGGGCATAGAACGCACACAAAGGGCTATCGGTGAGGCCCAAATCATCGTTGAGATGTTCGATAAAGTGGGCGAAGACATTGTGACCACTGGCGAAGGACAACACCTTTTGAGGGTACTCAATAAGTGCGACAATGGGGATGTAAAAGCCCCCGAGGGATGGATTGCCATCTCGGCAAAATATGGCGAGGGGGTTGCCGAACTAACTTCGGCCATTAGGGCTTGCGTGGATACAAGCGAGGTTATGAGGGGCGAAACAGTTGTCTCCAACAGCCGCCACTATGAGGCCCTTGTACGCGCTGGTGAGGCACTTGCAAGAGCCCGCGAGTCGCTCTCATTGGGCATATCCACCGACCTTGTAGCCCAAGACATCCGCGAGGTATTGGGTGCCATCGGCGAGATTACGGGCGAGGTTACCAACTCCGAAATTTTAGCCCGCATATTCTCGGAATTTTGCATCGGCAAGTAAATTTACATACCAATGATAAAATGATTTATCATCGTTTATCGCAAAGCGCTCATTTTGAGCGCTTTTTTTGTTCTTGGTGATAAAACCATTTATTACTGTTTATCATCGTTACGCAATATTTCTTCGCCCTATTTCACCCCCAATGTCCAATGTCATCATTCAAGAAAATTTTAAGTGCTTGATTGAGCGGATTTTGGGGTGAAATGCAATGAGGTGCAATGGAGTGCAATGAGCTGCAATGAAATGGCGAAATAAATTCTACATTCTACAAGAAAGTAACATTTATCCCTCCTAGGACATCGTCAGTGAAAATTTCGCCGGTTATTTCGCCTAGGTTGTGGACACCTCCCAAATATCGCTAATATGAGCAAGATTGAAGTTAAAAAAGTTTGTCAGTTTTGCGGCAAAGAATTTATCGCCCATAAACTGAGTACCCGGTTTTGCTCTCACAAATGTTCACAGCGAAGCTACAAGGTTCGCCTACGAGAGCAAAAGTTAGAAAAAGTTGTGCATCAAGAAAACCTTCCAGACATTTCCCCCACTACCCTTAAAAAGGAATATCTGTCATGCGAGGATGTAGCCGAGCTTATGGGCATATCCAGCACAACAGTTTACAGATATTGTGTTACGGGTAAGATGAATTGTATCAGGATGAATAGAAAAATTTTCATACGCAGAGCGGATATAGATGCACTGTTCCAGTTCCATGTTCCTTATCAGGTAAGGCGTGTTATTGCCAAACCCAAGGAGGATTACTATTCTGTCGAAGAGATTAAAGAGAAATACAAAGTAAGTAAAGATACGATTTTCAAGTATGCTTCATCCAGGAATATTCCCCGCGTTAAGCACGGGAACAAAACCTACTTTAGTAAGAAGCACATCGATAGTCGATTCTCTTTATTTACTCCCGACCCTGATATCTCTGAGTGGTATACTGTTGAAGACGTATGTCAGAAATATGAGATGACAGTACAAGCCGTTCACGGATGTGTATCTAATAGTATGGTTCCTCGTATGAGACATAAGGGAATAACCTATTATTCTAAGAAAGATATTGATGAAGTCCTCAAGCATAGACTTCCAGACCCCAATATCACGGAATGGTATTCAATGGAGGATATCGGCAATATATATGGTTTAGCTCCTCACTATGTTTCCGGACTCATCTATAAGAATCCTATTCCAAAGATGAGAAAAGGGAACAAAGGTTACTACTCAAAGACGCACTTCGACCAACTGATGAGAGAGAAATTTCCTCAGCCGGAATACTATACTGTTGAAGACGCTATATCACAGTTTAATATAGGTAGAGAGGCTTTATACAAACTCATCAAGAGATATAGTGTAACGACTATCAAAGAGGGCCGAAGCTTGAAAATCGCAAAGCAAGAACTTGATTTAGTTATGTCAAACAAAAAACGAACAAAATAATCATGTCAGTATCAAAAGTATCAATTAGAAAAAAGCCAATCACGAATGGTCGTGATTCACTCTATTTAGAGTTCAGTCCAGCACTCCTTGATATGAAGACAATGCGTCGTGTATACAAAGAGCATCTTCATATATATCTGTATCAAAAGCCCAAAACTAATCAGCACAAAGAGTACAACCGCAGGATGATGGAGCGTGCTGAGGGTATTAGGGCTATTCGTGTGCAGCAAATCCTGAACGATGAGTTCAGCTTCCTCGATAAGACCACAATGAAGGGCGACTTTATGGAGTACTATCGTAATCTCGCATTGGAAAAGAAATTTAACAGCAAATGGTGGGGATCATTCCAGCACTTTGAGAAGTTTATGCACGGTAAGTGCTCTTTCGAAGAAATGAATGTCGAGGTTGCCAAGAAGTTCTCCGAGTATCTGATGACAGCCACATCGGTAAGAAGACCAGGACAACCTATGCACATCAACACAAAGGCTTCCTATTTCTCTACTTTCAGAGCTGTACTTAAACGAGCATACAGAGATAAACTGATAAAGGAGAATATCAACGAGTTCCTTGATAAGATTGAGTACAAGGAGACAAAACGAGAATATCTTACTCTCGAAGAACTTAAGCGCTTAGCGGATACTCCTTGTGATATCCCGGTGCTACGCAGGGCAGCAATTTTCTCGTGCTTCACAGGCCTGCGCGTAAGTGATATTATGCAGTTGGAGTGGAAGCATATTGTAAAAGCCCCGGATGGAGGCTGGTGTATGCGAATCCGTACCGAGAAAACGGAGACTGAAGCAACATTGCCAATCAGCGAAGAGGCTCTATCATATTGTGGAAAACGCAAGAAGGATGGAAAGGTGTTTGAGGATTTCGCGCGTGGAATGCTCACAGCACCCTTACAGCGATGGTTGAAACGAGCTGGGATAACTAAACACATAACATTCCACTGCTTCAGACATACATTTGCGACACTGCAACTAGCAATGGGTACAGACTTGTACACCGTGAGCAAGATGTTAACTCACAGATTTATCTCAACCACCCAGATATACGCTGACATTATGGATTTGGAAAAGAGAAAATCCGCCAACGCGATTAGTTTGAAGTAATTCTTGAGGGCTCACTTAAAATGTTGAGCCCTCTTTTCAACCATTATTATTCAGGTATCCTATACTTTCTAAAAAGCATCATATATGGAAGAGACAATGACAACATTTGAACAGTTACCTGAAATGATGGCTATACTTCTTAAGAAAGTAGAATCACTTGAATCAAGTATTAGCGAGATTAAAAATAATATCAAGCACTATGATAGACTACTTGATGTGGATGAAGTAAGTGAGTTGCTCAAAAAATCGGTGTCAACCATTTACCGAATGACACACGAGAAAGACATCCCCCATATAAAACAAGGGAATCGAGTCTATTTTAAGGAGAGTGAGTTCTATGAATGGCTTGATAAAAATAAACGCGAAGATAACCACACAACTCTTGCTGATATTGAGGATATGATGGCTTCACAAGCGACAGCTTACGCTCGCAAGAAAAAATAAAAGTGAGGCAATAATATCCTTAATGGCTAAAAATAAGTATATTTGCAGTTGAATTCTAAAACAATAGACACTATGAAGGAATTGGTAGCAAAAATCAATGAGGCATTCGAGGCATTCTCAAAGGATGCTGCGTTGCAGGTAGAGAAAGGTAACAAGGCTGCTGGAACTCGTGCTCGTAAGGCTTCATTGGAGCTTGAGAAGTTGATGAAGGAGTTCCGCAAGGTTTCTGTCGAGGCCGGCAAGAACTAATCTCTCCCTCATTCGTGTAGCTGGACTACACACCACATAGTTATAGAAGAAAGCGTTAGCTTTTGCTTTGCACCCCTAAATTCTGGTAAAATTTATGAACTCGCAAGGCGAACAGTTAATGCTCACGATT
>JAZOTH010000001.1:0-66945 GCA_045657545.1 Tidjanibacter sp. | reverse complement strand
ACTCCTCCCCTACGAAAGGGGAGGTTGGGAGGGGTGCTCGTAATTGTGCTCGGTGTCCCCGCCGAGCAGTGCCCGCAGGGCGGGTGAGGTCTGTCAATTTTGAATTGCTCTATCCCTCTCTTTTCGCCCCGAGGAGCGATTAAGGATTTAGAGGGATTACTGCACTTTGCTCGCCATAGGCTCGCTCCGCTTGTGATCCCTCTCCCACGATATATTGTTGGTTGCGGTCGCAACCAACAACCAAGTCCCCCTTTGCCAAAGGGGGATTTAGGGGGAATGTAAGGGTTTGGGATTTATCCCTCTCTTTTTGCCCCGAGGAGCGATTAAGGATTTAGAGGGATTACTGCACTGCGCTCGCCAAGGCTCGCTACGTTTGTGATCCCTCTAAATCCTTAATGCTCAAAGAAATTAGCGAAGGCACCATTGAGGCCTTCTTTTTTTGTTGTCCTACGCTTTTGTGAGCGAGCTCCCAAGCGTAGGGCAACAAAAAACGACTGCTTTTCAGCAGTCGCCTTCGCTAATTTCTTCGGGGCGGAAAGAGAGGGATTCGAACCCCCGGAACATCGCTGTTCAACGGTTTTCAAGACCGCCGCATTCGACCACTCTGCCATCTTTCCAATGCAAATCAGCAGCCCATAGGGGTGCGTTTGCGAGTGCAAAGGTAATACAATTTTGATAAATTTCAATTTTATAGTTTTCATTTTCAATTTTATTTGTATCTTTGCGGGCTGTTTAACCAATTAAATTTTATCGAAAATGCCAAAAATGAAAACAAACGCCGGCGCGAAGAAACGCTTTGACTTCACCGGCACCGGTAAGATTAAGAGGAAACACGCTTATCACAGCCACATCCTCACCAAAAAATCTACCAAACGCAAACGCAACTTGGACTACTCGGCAATCGTAACTCCTGCCGATGCAGCCAAACTCCGCAAACTCCTCGTTAAATAATTAAGTTTAACCCGTAGAGTTAATGTTTAACCAAAGAGAGAATTAGCCCCGAAGAGTGGGAGAGAAACCCGCCGCTAATCTTTCGATTAAAACTTAAATTTTTTATGCCAAGATCAGTAAATGCCGTAGCATCGTGAGCTCGCAGAAAAAAAGTTTTAAAACTTGCCAAAGGTAACTTTGGTTCAAGGGGAAACGTCTGGACAGTTGCCAAGAACACTGTCGAGAAAGGTTTGCAGTTCGCATACCGCAACCGCAAAGAGAAGAAGAGGAACTACCGTAGCTTGTGGATTCAGCGTATCAACGCTGCCGCTCGTATGAACGGTTTGACCTACTCTGAATTTATGGGCAAGTGCCACGCAAAGGGCATCGAGATGAACCGCAAGGTTCTCGCTGACCTCGCGATGAATCACCCCCAGGCTTTCGAGAAAATTGTGAACACGGTTAAATAGTTTGCACGCAGTGCGAACTTGCGGAGGGCGGCCCGAAAGGTTGCCCTCCTTTTTTTTGGGCGATTTTGGCGGGTGTTTTCTTCGTTACGCTCGCATTCGAAATCCTCATTTGCGATAAGCAAACTGCGGTTTCTCACGCTTCGCAAGCCTTGAAAACCCCTCGCCAAAATCACCCAAATATGTTAGAGCTGCGGGTGTTTTCTGCGTTACGCTCAAAAAATTCATCCTCATTTGCGATAAGCAAACTGCGGAGCCACTTTCTTGTGCGCCTACTACTCGCCACACACTATGCACTCGATATGTTTTGTTGACCGTCAACCGTCGCGGGCTCGCATTTTGGCGAGCCCGAAAAATATAACCCTCTCCTAAGTTAGGAGAGGGTGAGCAAAGCTCGGGTGAGGTCTGTCAATTGTCAATTAAAAATTAGGGTGCTTCCATCAGGGCGCACCGTAATTTTGAATTTTGAATTTTGAATTTTGAATTCTCCATTCTTTTCCCCACCTTTGTCGCCCCAAATGTAAAGGAATGTAACTATGTGGATTTGGTTTGCATTAGTATCATCTGTTCTGCTTGGTTTCTATGACGTTGCCAAGAAACGCTCGGTGGAGGGCAACGCTGTGCTCCCCGTGCTGACTGTTGCCACCTCGGTGTCGGCACTCTTTTTCTTTCCCGTAATCCTCTCTTCGGAGTTCGATTTGGGGTGGTTTGCCGAGGGCACGATGTTTTGTGTCACTCCAATGCCCCTTTGGCAGCACCTTTTGGTTGCGCTCAAAGCGGTGATTGTTGCCGCGACGTGGTTGTTTGGCTATCTGGCAGTTAAGTACCTACCTTTGACAATCGTTTCGCCCATCTACGCCCTGCGCCCCGTGTTGGTGTTGCTGGGCTCCATTCTTATCTTTGGCGAGCGACTCAACCTCTACCAATGGATAGGTGTTGTGGTGGCATTTGTGGCCTTCTATATGATGAATCGTTCCAGCCATAAAGAGGGAATTAAATTCACTAAAAATAAGGGTGTTTTCTACCTTATGATGGCGGTGCTTTTGGGTGTTGGAAGTGCCTTTTGCGATAAGATTCTGATGAAGGGAATCCAGCCCGCCTCGGTTCAGGCGTGGTGTGGTCTGTATGTGGCCCTGCTATATGGTGTGCTCACCCTAATCATCTGGCGTCCAAAGCGTAAGGAGGATAAATTCCAGTGGCGTTGGAGCATTCTGCTCATATCGCTCTTCCTCTCCATTGCCGACTTCTGCTACTTCAACGCTTTGGCTCAGGAGGGGGCACTGCTGGCCGTTATTTCGCTCATTAGGCGTGGCTCGGTTATTGTGTCATTCACTCTGGGAGCAATCTTCTTCAAGGAGCGCAACATTCGCTCGAAGGCGTTGGCACTGTGCGTCTTATTGGTAGGCTTGTATTTCCTCCTCCACGGCTCTCTGGTGGGATAATTGCTTTTTTTCATACATAAAAAGGTCGTTAGACTTTTGACGTTGGACGTTAGACCAAAAAATAGTTGGATATATCCAACTATTTTTTGTATATTTGTAGATTGATAGAAATTGTAACTACAAACAGATATGTCAGAACAAGATAAAATACTAAGCGAGGTCACCTCGAAGGAGTATGAATATGGCTTTGTGACCGACATCGAGACGCACACCCTGCCCAAAGGTTTGAGCGAGGATATTGTGCGCCAGATTTCGGCCCTCAAAGGCGAGCCCGAGTGGATGCTCGAATACCGCCTTGCCGCCTACCGCAAGTGGCTCACTATGCCCTTGCCTGAGTGGGCGCACCTCCGTATTCCCCCCATTGATTTTCAGGATATCATCTACTTTGCGGCCCCCAAGAAGGAGGCAGACAAGAAGTCGATGGACGAGGTAGATCCCAAATTGCGCGAAACATTCGATAAACTCGGTATTCCGTTGGAGGAGCAGATGGCTCTGGCGGGTGTGGCTGTCGATGCCGTTATGGACTCGGTGTCGGTAAAGACCACCTTCCGCGAAACCCTCGCCGAAAAGGGGATTATCTTCTGCTCTATGAGCGAGGCCTTGAAGGAGTACCCCGAGTTGGTGAGGAGATACCTCGGTACGGTTGTGCCTGTGGGCGATAACTTCTACTCGGCACTCAATGCCGCGGTCTTCTCCGATGGCTCCTTCTGCTATATCCCCAAAGGGGTGCGTTGCCCTATGGAGCTCTCGACCTACTTCCGCATCAATGCGGCGGGTACGGGACAGTTTGAACGCACGCTGATTGTGGCCGACGAGGGCTCCTATGTGAGCTACTTGGAGGGCTGCACCGCACCTATGCGCGATGAGAACCAGCTCCACGCGGCCGTTGTGGAGATTATCGTGGAGAAGGATGCGGAGGTGAAGTACTCCACGGTGCAGAATTGGTACCCCGGTGACTCGGAGGGTAGGGGTGGTATCTACAACTTTGTGACCAAGAGGGGTATTTGCCGAGGTGACAACGCAAGGCTCTCTTGGACCCAGGTCGAGACGGGCTCGGCCATCACTTGGAAGTACCCATCGTGCATCCTCAAAGGCGACAACTCTGTGGGCGAGTTCTACTCTGTGGCCCTCACTAACAACTACCAGCAGGCCGACACGGGTACGAAGATGATACACATCGGCAAGAATACCCGCAGTCGCATTGTGTCGAAGGGTATCTCGGCAGGTAGGAGTGAGAATAGCTACCGTGGCTTGGTGAAGGTTGTTCCCGCAGCGGAGGGTGCGAGGAACTATTCGCAGTGCGACTCTCTCCTGATTGGCGACAAGTGCGGTGCCCACACCTTCCCCTACATCGACTGCCAGAACACCTCGGCAGTTGTGGAGCACGAGGCCACTACGAGCAAGATTTCCGACGACCAACTCTTCTACTGCAACCAGAGGGGTATCGGTACCGAGGAGGCCGTGGGCCTTATTGTGAATGGCTACGCCAAGGAGGTTTTGGCTAAGCTGCCTATGGAGTTTGCGGTGGAGGCGCAGAAGCTGTTGTCCATTTCGCTCGAAGGCTCGGTAGGTTAGCGAGCTTTGCGAGCGTGCCTTGTGGTCGATTTCGTCGTTACGCTTTTGATTTTGTTTCCTCATTTACCTCTTGTAAACTGCGGAACAAAATCAAAACCAAGCCTTGAAATCGCCTCACAAAACCCACTCGCAGGGAATTGAAAATTGAAAATGGAGAATGGAAAATTAAGGTGCGCCTCCGGCGCAGAGGTTTATTAAGGGCTTTAAGGAGTTTAATATCCCTAACCTCCCTAAATTCCCTAACCTCCCTAATTAGGGTAGAGCAAAATATGGCGAAACGTAGTTTCGCATAAAAATTTTTGGGCGACTTTTTACAAAAAGTCGCAAAAGGTGAAGCTTTTTACAAAAAGGTGCCGTAACGGCACTCTTGTGCTGGGATTGCTAATGTAAGGCGTCGCAAAGGCTACACTAAAAGTTTTTGGTGAAGCTTTTTACAAAAAGCTTCGAAACAAAAGGAAAACAAAAGGAAAAAAACGAAGATATGTTAAAGGTTAAGAATTTACACGCAGAGGTCGATGGCAAGGAGATATTGCGCGGTATCGACTTTGAGGTCAAGGCGGGCGAGGTGCACGCCATAATGGGTCCCAATGGCTCGGGTAAGAGTACGTTTGCTTCGGTGCTTGCGGGCAATGATAAGTTCACCGTTACGGAGGGTAGCGTGGAGTACGATGGTAAGGATTTGCTCTCGATGAGCATTGAGGATAGGGCTCGTGAGGGTTTGTTCCTCGGCTTTCAGTACCCCGTGGAGATTCCGGGCGTGAGTATGGCCAACTTTATGAAGCTGGCGGTTGCCGAGCGTAGGAAGGCGCAGGGTTTGGAGCCTTTGAGTGCGGGCCAGATGCTCAAATTTATGAGGGAGAAGGCTCAGATTGTGGAGCTCGACTCGAAACTTATGAATAGGGCGGTGAACGAGGGCTTCTCGGGTGGCGAGAAGAAGAGGAATGAGATTTTCCAGATGGCCCTTTTGGAGCCCAAGCTGTCGTTCTTGGACGAAACGGATAGTGGCCTCGATATCGACGCATTGAGGATTGTTGCCACGGGTGTCAATCGCCTTCGCTCGGAGAGCAACGCCACGGTGCTGATTACCCACTACCAACGCTTGCTGGACTACATTGTTCCCGACTATGTCCACGTTCTCTATAAGGGACGCATCATCTACTCGGGTGGCAAGGAGCTGGCCTTGAAGTTGGAGAAGGAGGGCTACGATTGGCTCATTGCGGACTACAAGGAGTAATTAAAAATTGGAGTTTGCGATGGAGAGTAGAAAGATAGTGATGTTGGGAGATGGCTGCGAGGGCTGTGGCGGTAGCTGGGATGTTGCCGCGGGCGAGCACTTGGAGCTCTACCAATTGTGTAGCAAGGGTAGCCATCGGGTGGATGTAAGACTCTTGGCGGGTGCCACTGCAAAGGTTGTCTTTGTAGCAGCTTCGGAGGGCGATGTGGAGTACGACTACCACTTCGACCTTGCGGAGGAGGGCGCGAGTGCCGAGGTCTATGGCCTGATGGTGGCCGAAGGTGGCACGCAGGCGAGGGTTAAGACCGAGATGCGCCACAACGCACCCCGCTGCCATAGCGACCAGCAGGTGAGGGGTGTAGCGTCGGGTGACGGCTATGGTCTGTTCGAGGGTTTGGTCTATGTTGCCCCCGATGCACAGCAGACCGAGGCCTACCAGCAGAGCCGCAATGTACTGCTTTCGCCCGAGGCGAGGATTCAGACCCAGCCCCAATTGGAGATTTATGCCGACGATGTGAAGTGCTCCCACGGTGCCACTGTGGGCCAGATGAATGAGGAGCAGATTTACTATATGCGCCAGAGGGGCCTTTCGGAGGCCGACGCGAGGAGGTTGCAACTCGGTGGCTTTATGCAGGAGATTTTGGATAAGATTGAGGATGACGACCTCCGTGCTGCGTTTGAGAAAAAACTGAAAATGGAAAATGAAAATTGAAGATTGAGGAGAAGCAAAGACAATAATTCTCAATTCTCAATTCTCAATTCTCAATTCACAACAAAGAGATGTTTGAAGTAGAAAAAATACGAGGTGAGTTCCCGATTTTGGAGCAGAGGGTTTATGGCAAACCTCTGGTCTATCTCGACAATGGCGCAACGGCCCAGAAGCCGAGGTGTGTGATTGAGAGGGTTGCGGAGTTGTATCGCACCGAGAATGCCAACATCCACCGCGGTGTCCACTACCTTTCGGAACGCTGCACGGCACTCTATGAGGATGCCCGCAAGACGGTTGCCGAGGCGTTGGGTACGCCCGATAGTGGCGAGGTGATTTTCACTGCGGGAGCTACGGCGGCGATTAATACGGTGGCATATAGCTTCTGCGAGAGGTTCCTTGCGGAGGGCGACAATGTGGTGGTGAGCGAGATGGAACACCATAGCAACATTGTCCCTTGGCAGATGATGTGTGAGCGCAAGGGAGCAGAGTTGAGGGTACTGCCCTTCGACGATGAGGGCAATCTTCGCACCGACCTCCTCTCCACACTGCTGGATGGTAGGACAAAGGTTGTGGCCGTCACGCAGGCGAGCAATACACTGGGTACTATGCCCAACCTGAAACCGATTATTGAGAGCGCCCACGCGGTGGGAGCGGTTGTTGTGGTGGATGGCTGCCAGGGCTTTGTCCATAGCGAGGTGAATGTGAGGGAGCTGGATTGCGACTTCTACGCCTTTTCGAGCCACAAATTGTATGGCCCCAATGGAGTGGGTGTCTTGTATGGCAAACGCAAGTGGCTCGAAGCTATGCCCCCATTTTTGTGTGGAGGCGATATGGTAAGGAAGGTGACCTTCGAGAAGACCACCTATGCCGATGTGCCCTTGAAGTTCGAGGCCGGCACGGCCAACTATATTGACGCTATCGGCTTGGCGGAGGCTATCAAGTTCCTGCGCACACTCGATAGGAAGGGCGTTTTGGCCCACGAGAAGGCCCTCTTGGACTACGCAACGGAGGAGCTCAGCAAGATTGATGGGCTGAGAATCTACGGCACCACGAGGGATAAGTGTAGCATTGTGAGCTTCAATGTTGAGGGAGTGCATAACTTCGACCTCGGCTCGGTGCTCGATAGGAGTGGCGTTGCGATTCGCACGGGAGCGCATTGTGCCGACCCCGTTATGGCCCACTATGGTGTGCAGGGTATGGCAAGGGCCTCGTTTGCGTTGTACAACACAATGGCGGAGGTCGATGCACTGGTGAAGGCGGTGCAGAAGGCTATAAGAATGTTAAAGTAGAATCCATCTCGCAGGTGCTTTTTGCCCCAAATTCTAGAGAGTGAGTTCCTCATTTACGCGCAGTAAACTGCGGACTCCCTCCTAAAATTTGGTACAAAAATCCCTCTGCGATATAAATTAGGTGATGATGGAACCACCTGTCAATTTTGAATTTTGAATTTTGCATTTTGAATTATGTTTATAGTATTGGAAGGCTTGGATGGAGCCGGTAAATCCACACAGATAAAGTTACTGCGCCAGATGGTGGAGGCCACGGGTAGGGAGTGTGAGTATCTGCACTTTCCTCGATTCGACGCTCCCGTCTATGGCGATATGATTGCCCGCTTCCTTAGGGGCGAGTTTGGCTCTGTGGAGCAGGTTAATCCCTACTTGGTGGCGCTCTTGTATGCGGGCGATAGGGCCGATGCTGCAACCCAAATCAATGGGTGGCTTTCGGAGGGCAAGTGTGTGATTGTCGATAGGTATGTCTATTCCAATGTGGGCTACCAATGCGCCAAGGTTGAGAGCGAGGAGGAGCGCAAGAGGCTCAAAGAGTGGATTTTGAAGACGGAGTTCGAGGAGTTTAGGATTCCGAGGCCCACGCTTTCGTTGTTCTTGGACGTGCCCTTTGGCTTCACGGAGGCGAAGCTGACCTCACAGCGCGAGGGAGCCGATAGGGAGTACTTGGGCGGTGCGCAGGATATCCACGAGAAGTCGCTCGACTTGCAACGCAGAGTGAGGGAGGTCTATCTGGATGCTGCCCGCAGGGAGGAGGACTTCAAGGTTGTGGATTGCTCCAATAGTGAGGGTTGTATGGCCTCGCCCGAGGAGATTTTTGCTCGCGTTGCGGAACATATTAAACCACTTTTGTAGAGGATGAACTGCGCTATTAAGAGATATATTGAGAAACACCGCTGGGTGTGGGTAGTAGCTCGCCTTTTGGTGGGCGCGACCTATCTGTTTTCGTCGCTGTCGAAGGCTGTGGAGCCCTATGGTACGGTGCTGAAAGTTGAGGAGTACCTCCACGCTATGGGCTTGGGGGCGATAGTGGATGTTTCCACCATTGTGGCAGTGACACTCATCGGCTTCGAGATGCTTCTGGGCGCAGCCTTGATTTTGGGTGCATTGCCGAGGGTTACTTCGCGTGTGGCGGTGGCCGTTGGGGCACTGTTTTCGCTCTTCACGCTGTGGGTTGCCACTATGGAGCCCGTTGCCGAGTGTGGATGCTTTGGCGATGTTGTGATGCTTACCAATTGGCAGACCTTTGGTAAGAATGTGGTGCTATTGGCACTATCGCTGGTTGCCTTGTGGGGCGCAGATAATAAGACAAAGGGTTGTGGGGTAAGAGTTATTGGTGCAGTTGGTGCTATGATTCTTGCTGTTGCCTTCTGCATCTGGGGACTTGTGATGCTCCCCGTTGTGGATAGATTCCCCTTTGGCGAGGGTGTGAATATTTCGGAGGCCATTGCAGAGGATTTTGCCACGGATGATGGTGCTACCTATGTTGTGTGCAAGAGTGTGGCGACGGGTGAGGAACGCCGCTTTTCGCCCGACGATAGCGAGTGGTGGAATGAGGAGTTGTGGGAGTTTGTGCGCACCGAGGCACCCGATGAGGGCGTTAGTGTTAGGGCCCGCGACTTCCGTGTTGTGGTCGATGACTTGGATCTCACTCTCCAACTGCTCTCTATGCCCATCTGCCGCTTGTTGGTTGTGGAGGACGTGGAGCGCATCTCCGAGAGGGAGAAGGATAAACTCTATGAGATTGCCCGCAGGTGTATCTCGCTTGGCAATCGTGTGGTTGTGGTTACGGCCTCCTCTTTGACGAAGGCTACAAAGGCATTCCCCACCATTGAGGTGTGCAATATGGATGCTGTGACATTGAGGGCACTGTTGAGGGCGCGCTGTGGAGTTGTAACCCTCCGCGAGGGCACGGTGATACATAAGGCCACCATTGGGGCAGTGCAAGTGGAGTAAGAAAATTAAGGTGCGCAAATGTGGCACAAGATTAAAATTTTGTGTCGAAGACACACCTGAATTTTCCATTCTCCATTTTCAATTAATAAAGTCCTCGGGCACATAGTGCCCGTACCATTAGACGTTGGACATTAGACAAAAATATTGAGGTATGATGAAGAGAACCTTGCAAAAGATACTTCTGTGTGCCGGTGTGTGCACACTATCGGTAGCAGTGATGGCGCAGGAACGCACCATAGAGGACTACCTTGCCCGCTCGCGCGAACTTTTCGAGGCGGGCTTCTACCGTGAGGCGAAGGTGGAGTTAGATAAGGCTCAGGCCTTTGCCACCCCTCTGCTAAGTGTGAGCCCCACGACCACCGAGGAGGTTGCGTGGTTGGGTGCGCAGTGCGATGCCCGCTTGGGTGATGGTGCCGAGGCGTTGAAGGCCTTTTTGTCGGCCCATCCGAGCTCGCAGTATGGGGCTGAGGCTCTGCTGTTGCTGGGCGAGGAGGAGCACGAGTGGGAACGCTGGTTGGCGGCTGTGGATGCCTATGAGAAGGTCGATGAGGGAGCTATCAACGATGCCCAGCTCGATGCTTTGTGCTTTGGTTGCGGTCATTCGTGGTACCGCTTGGGCGACTATGGCTCAGCTCGTGAGTGGCTTGTGCGCAACGAGCGTGATGGCGACCACTACTACCACTCCCAATATCTGCTCGGAATGATGGAGTATGCCGATGGCAACTTCGAGAGCGCGAAGGGGTACTTCAAGATGGCCGAGGAGAGCGAGGTGTATGCACCTATTGTGCCCTACTACCTTTTGAATGTCGAACACCGCTTGGGCAATGACCTCTATGTTGCCCGCAATGCCGATAGGGTGTTGGAGGGAGTTGAGGGGGCAAGGCGTAGCGAGATACGTCGCCTTGCGGCCCAGAGTACTTTCCGCAATGAGGAGTGGAGTGAGGCTGAACGCCACATTGCCGCACTGCGCGATGAGGAGGGTGCAAAACTTTCGCGCGAGGAGAACTACATTGCGGGCTATGCCCTCTACCGCTTGGGCGAGTGGGTGAAGGCTGCGGAGTACCTGAGGGGCGCGTGCGGTGCCGAGGATAGCCTCACCCGCAATGCTGCCTACCACTTGGCCGACTGTATGTTGCGCTGGGGCGATAAGAGGGGTGCGATGCAGTGCTTCTCGATGGCCTATACGGGTGGCGATGGTGAGCCCATCAGCGAGGATGCCCACTACAACTATTGCAAATTGCAGGTGGAGCTTGGAGGCTCCAATTTCAACGAGGAGATACGCTCCTTGCAGGCCTTCCTGCACCGCTATCCCCGCTCGGCCCACCGCACCGAGATTGAGGGCTACCTCATTTCGGCCTGCTATGCAGCCAACGATTTGAAGGGGGCCTATGCGATTTTGGAGGAGTTCGCCGCTTCGGGCGGTGCAGTGAAGAGGGCTATGCAGTCTATGGCCTACTACCACGCTGCCGAGTGCTACTCTCGTGGCGATTGGGCCGAGGCGGAGGAGTACCTCAACCTTGCTCTCGACCATAAGGAGTACGACGAGGATATTGCGGCCCTTTCGCTCTACCTTTTGGGCGAGGTGGATTACCAGCAGGAACGCTACCGCGAGGCGGCATCAATGTTTGACCAATATATCGCTTTGGAGATGACTCATCAGAGGGAGTATCCAATGGCGTTCTACAATATGGGCTATGCCAACTTCAACTCTTCGAGGTTTGCGGCGGCCTATGACGATTTCTGCGACTTTGTGGAGGTGCGCCCCACTGAGGATAGCCTTTGGGCCGATGCCTACAACCGTATGGGTGATGCAAAGGCGGCCACCAAGGAGTACAGCCTCTCGGCCAACCTCTACCGCAAGAGCGTGACGAGCAATACCCCCGAGCGATACTATGCCGCCTACCGTGTGGCCTTGATGGAGGGTATGGCCGGCAACACCATTGCCCGCATTGAGGCTTTGGAGGATATCGTGGAGCTGGGTAAGGGCAACTATGTCGTTAGGGCCCACTATGAGTTGGGCAACACACTCCTTACGGCCGGCAACTACTCTCGCGCAGTGGAGGTGCTCTCGGACTTTGTGGAGCGTTATCCGTCTTCGCGCGATTACACCTCGGCCCTTGCCGATTTGGGCTTGGCCTACCGCAATACGGGCGATGATGAGGCGGCCCTTGTGACCTACAAGAGAATTGTTGCCACAACGAAGGGCTCGCTTGCGGCACATAATGCTCTGGGTGAGATTCGCAATATCTACATCGAGCGCAACGATGTGGATAGCTTCTTCAACTATGCCGACAAGGTGGGCGTGAGTGGCGATTTGGGCACTGTTCAGCGCGACTCGTTGAGCTTTGTTGCTGCCCAGAGGCTCTATATTTCGGGCGATAAGGGGGCTGCTTCTGCGGCTTTCGATAAGTACATTGCGGAGAATCCCGAGGGCCTCTATTCGCCTGCGGCACTCTACTACTCAGCCGACTGCCACACAACCCTTGGCGACTCGCTGGGCGCGAGGGAGAGGTTGAAAAAACTCACCGCCCTCTACTATAACTCCTACACCCAGAGGGGCTATGAACGCTTGGCTCAACTCTCGGCTGCGGGTGCCGATTGGAAGGCTGCGGCAGATGCCTACAAGGCTTTGGCGGATATGGCAACAACCACTTCGGCCAAACGTGACGCGCTGGATAGATGGCTTATGACAATTGTGGAGTCGGGCGACAACGATGCAATTATTGTGGCTGCCGACCAGATTATCTCCCACTCGGAGGCTTCGGCCGATATGGCTCGCAGGGCGAAGTTCGAGAAGGCAAAGGCTCTCGAAAGGGAGGGCAAACGCAATCCTGCGGTGGCTATCTTCAATGCTCTTTCGGCCGATGTTACCAATCCCGAGGGTGCCGAGAGTGCCTACCGAATCATCGAAACGGCCTTTAAGTATGGTAGCTTCGAGAAGGCCGAGAGCCTTGTCTATGAGTTTGCCGACAAGAATACCCCCCACGCCTATTGGCTTGCCAAGTCGTTCTTGCTGTTGGGCGATGTCTATCTTTCGCGTGGCGATTTGTTCCAGGCGAGGGCTACCTACCAGAGCGTGGTGGATGGCTACTCGGATAAGGAGGATGGTATTGTGGATATTGCCCGCCAGAGGGTTGCCAACCTTGGCGAAGAGAGTGTCAATGAGTAAAAACGGATGGAGATGATGAAGACTATGAGATATATACTGCTAACCCTTGCACTTGCAACCACTTGTGGCATTGTGAGTGCCCAGGAGGGATTCACCAAACAGATTGAGGTGCAGAAGGAGTTTGAGGTTGTGGTGAGGAGTGCCGAGCGCATCGAGAGCGATGTGAGGCTCTTGGATACGACCATTGTGCGCCCCGAACTCACCTACCGCATCCGCCCCACAGCCCACCTTACAAACTTTTCGACCTCGGCACTTCGCCCCGTGGCGTTGAGTACCGCACGTTGGGATGTGCCCCGCAAGCTCTACCTCAATGTGGGTGCGGGTTTGCCCTTGCAGAGTGAGGCCGACATCTATTGGAGCCCTGTGCAGAACGACCGCAACCACCTTATGCTGTGGCTCAACCACGAGGGGAGCGAGGGTAAGGTTACCAATCTTGATAATGAGAGGGTGTCGGCCCTGACGTTGCGCAATCAGGCGGGAGTGCACTATGCCGCACTGCTGGGCGAGAGCACAAGCCTCACCACGGACGTGAAATACCGCGGAACGCTTGGCAATGCCTACGGTGGTGTTGGTACGGTGGATAATAACCCCTTTGTGTCGGTCAATGATGTGGAGGCCACTACCAACCTTACGGGTGACTTTGGCGAGAAGTCGCCACTCGGCTACGATGCCAACCTTATGGGGCTCTACGCGATGAACAATGTGGGCGAGAGCGTGTGGAGGTTCAATGTGAACTATGGCTTGCTGGGACTCAATAGGGTGAAGTCGTGGTTGCCGGGCAGGGTTACCCTCCATTGGTCGGGTGTCGAATCGACCTGTGCGGAGCCATACTATGACACCTCGGTGACCTTTGTTCCCGAGTGGGGATTCAGGATTGGCAAATGGGTGCCCGTAGCCATTGTTGCGGGTTACGACTATATGATATATAAGGGTGCGAAGAACACCCTCGATGGAGTGATTACCTCCATTGGGGCCTCGTTTGACAAATACCCTGCGGTTGTTCCCTACTTTACGGTGTCCAACGATGTGCAGACCCAATGTACTCGCGAGGTACTTTGGACCAACCCCTATATGCATATGGTTCATCCCGATACACGCAAGATTTTCCTTGCCGAGGTGGGTGTTAAGGGCGAGGTTGGCGAGCTGACCTATAAACTCTCGGGTGCTTCGCGCTGGTTCTCGGCCTATATATTCGAGGTTGTTGTGGAGGGCGATCCTCTGCTGGCCTATGGTAAGAGCGAGGGCCAGAGGGTGTGGTATGCCGATGCGGAGCTCTCGTGGCGACCTTCGCAGAGGTTTAGCCTCGATGGTAGGGTTAGTTTCCAGAGCTTAGGCAAGGCTCAGGAGGCTACTGCCGAGTTCCGCCCCCGCAGGTGGAACATTGAGGGCGAGGCTGTATGGATGCCACTGGATAGATTGACCATTGTTGCGAGGGGTGCTTTTAGGAGTGCTATGGGCGTAACGAAGGTGAGCGGCTCGGGTGCAGAACTTATCGAGATGCCCTCCTATTTCGACTTGGGCTTGGAGGCCTCGTGGCGTTGGTCGGAGAGGGTTAATGTGTGGCTTCGTGGCGACAACCTCCTGAATGAGCCCATCTACCATTGGGCCACCTACCGTGCCCTCGGAGCCGGCGTGCGTATGGGTGTGAGTATGACCTTCTAAAACAGAGATAACTATGAACGCAGAATACGTTGAGAGATATATTGTCAGCTGGCTTTCGGGCTATGCTGCGGGTTGTGGCTCGAAGGGCTTTGTTGTGGGCATTTCGGGAGGTGTCGATTCGGCTGTTGTGTCGGCCTTGTGTGCCCGCACAGGACTACCCACCTTGTGTGTAACCCTACCCATCCATCAGGCCCCCTCGCAGGTGAGCCGTGCGGATGAACACATCCGCGACCTTATGGCTCGCTACCCCAATGTGGAGTGCGCAACGGCCGAACTTACGGAGCCCTACGAGAGCCTGCTGGCGGCCCTACCTAGGGAGGGTGCCAATTTCGAACTCACCACTGCCAACACCCGCGCAAGGTTGCGTATGACCACCCTCTATTTTTATGCGGGCTTGCGAGGTGCGCTGGTGGCCGGTACGGGCAATAAGATTGAGGACTTCGGCATCGGCTTCTACACCAAGTGGGGCGATGGTGGTGTGGATATCAGCCCCATTGGCGACTTGACCAAGACGGAGGTCTTTGAGTTGGGTGCCCACTTGGGGGTGTGCGACTCGATTTTGAGTGCCAAACCGACCGATGGCCTCTTTGGTGACGATAGGAGCGACGAGGATCAGATTGGTGCCACCTATCCCGAATTGGAGTGGGCTATGGAGCAGACCAATAAGGGGTTGCGCCCCGAGAAGTTTGAGGGCCGAGAGAGGGAGGTTATGGAGATTTATCTTCGCCGCAACCGCGCCAACCGCCACAAGATGGAACCAATACCGGTTTGTATCATCAAATAACCCGATTATTTGAGGATGTTAGATTGGAGAAGAAAATGCTAAATACCGACTTCATAAAACTAATGTGTGCCGAGATGGGCGAGGAGGAGGCTTCGAGGCTGTGTGAGGCTTTGGAGAGTGCTCCCCAGCCCACATCGGTGAGGTTGAATCCTGCCAAGGGCTACGAACTCACTTCGGGACAGAGGGTTGCGTGGTGTCCGTGGGGTTGCTACTTGGATGTGCGCCCCTCCTTTACGCGCGATGGTCACTTCCAGAGGGGAGGGTACTACGTTCAGGAGGCCTCTTCGATGTTTGTGGGCCACCTGCTTGGGTGCGCATTTGGTGGCGAGGTGCCCGAGGGAGTGAGGGTGCTCGATATGTGCGCTGCTCCGGGTGGCAAATCGACACTTTATAGCTCACTGGTGGGCGATAGGGGTGTTGTTGTTGCCAATGAGGTCATCCGCACAAGGGCCCTGACGTTGGCCGATAACGCCCTGCGCTGGGGTGTGGGCAATATGGTAGTCACGAGCAACGATCCCTCACACTTTGCCTCCTCTTTGGAGGGATGGTTCGATGTTGTGGCTGTGGATGCTCCCTGCTCGGGTGAGGGTATGTTTCGCAAGAGCGAGGAGGCGAGGGAAGGTTGGAGCTTGGATAATGTAAAACTCTGCGCCTCTCGCCAACGCCGCATTATGGCCGATGCTTGGGAGAGCTTGCGCGAGGGGGGAGTCTTTATCTACTCCACTTGCACATTCAATAGGGCGGAGAATGAGGATAATATGGCGTGGCTGTCGGAGGAGATGGCGTGCGAACACGTCGATATAGAGTGCCCCGAGGAGTGGGGCATTGTGCGCCGAAGGGTTGGTGAGGCCGAGTGCTTCCACTTCTACCCCCACCGCACTGCGGGTGAGGGCCTGTTTGCGGCGGTTGTCCGCAAGGGTGGCTCGGGTGCGCGAAGGAAGAGCCCCAAGCCCCGCAAGAGCCCCTTTGGAGAGGTCGATAAGAGGGTAAAGAGCGAGATTGAACGATATTTTACCGATGGTGGAGGTATGCACCTTGCGACCATTGGGGAGAGTATCTATGCCTACCCCGAGAATCTTTGGACGGATATGCGCACCGTTTGTGAGCAGATGAGCGTCTTGTTCTCGGGCGTGAAGGTGGGCGAAGTGTTTGGCAAAAAGTTCCGCCCCGACCACTCGTTGGCTCTTGCCGCACGACTCAATAAGGGGGCCTTTGCCACCTACGAACTATCCGAGGATGATATGTTGCGCTACTTCCGCAGGGAGGAGCTGTCGTGCGTTGGCGAGTTGAAGGAGGGTGTGAATCTGCTCTTGTGGCAGGGCGAGCCTGTGGGCTTCACCAAACGTGTGGGCGCACGAACTAATACGCTTTTACCCAAAGAGTTGAGAATTTTTAACCAATAGTTTCGGAGAGATGAATAGAGCCATTCTGCGTCTTGCCATTCCGAGCATTGTGAGCAATGTGACCATACCCCTGCTGGGTATGATTGATATTGCTATTGCTGGTAGGATTGGCGACGAGAAGACCATCGGTGCTCTGGCCATCGGTACAGCAATCTTCAACTTCATCTATTGGAACTTTGCCTTCCTGCGTATGGGCACAAGTGGCCTTGCGGCACAGGCCTATGGTGCAGGCGATAAGAGGGAGACGGCCAATATCTTGGGCCGCTCAATGATTGCCGCGCTGGGTATAGCCCTGCTGCTCCTTGTCTTCAACCGCCCGATAGGTGCTCTGGCTATGAGGATTATGGAGGGCTCGGAGGAGGTTATGGCTCTTGCTGCCGAGTACTTTTTTGTGCGCATTTGGGCGGCTCCTGCGGCCATAGGTATCTTCTCCTTGCACGGCTGGCTTACGGGTATGCAGGACACCACAAGCCCTATGGTGGTGTCGATAGTCAACAATTTGGTCAATATCGGAGCCTCGCTGTGGTTCGTATTCGGTATGGATATGGGCGTGGTGGGTATTGCTTTGGGTACGGTTGTGGCTCAGTATGTTGCGCTCATTGCGACTCTGGTGATAATTGCCGTGCGCTATGGCGACTATGTGAAGGGGGTATCGTTGAGGGAGAGCTTGCGTATGGAGCCCCTTGTGAGGTTCTTCCGTATCAACTCCGATGCCTTTCTGCGCACTCTGTGTGTCTGCGTGGTCTATACCTGCTTTACGGCCTTCTCGGCCCGCTTTGGTGACACGATTTTGGCAACCAACGAACTCTTGATGCAACTCTTTATGCTGTTTAGCTATATGCTCGATGGCTTTTGCTACGCTGCCGAGTCCCTCACGGGTAGGTTTATTGGTGAGCGCAATAGGGCGAGCTTGAAGGAGTGCATCCGCCTTTTGGCCTTTTGGTGTGCGGGTGTTGCGGGGATATACATTGTGGCCTACATCTTCTGGTGGGAGCCAATTCTAGGCATCTTCACTTCGAGCCCCACGATTATGGCTTGCGCTGGGGAGTATATATGGTGGATAGTTATGGTGCCCCTTGTGGGATTCATTCCTTTCCTGATAGACGGTATCCTGATTGGAGCCACCAAGACGCGCACAATGCGCAATACGACCTTCTTTGCCCTTGTGGCCTTCTTCGTACTCTTCTATGGCCTCGAATGGGTGCTGGGCAATAGGGCGCTGTGGATAGCCTTCATTGGGTTTATTGTTGTGAGGTTTGCCCTGATGTTGGTGGCAACCAAAGGTATGAACACCGACCTACTGATGGATACTACGAGAGGGTGAGGGGAATTGAGAATTGAGAATTGAGAATTGAGAATTGAGAATTGAGAATTCTCCCTAAACTCCCTAAATTCCCTAAACTCCCCAATTGGGGTAGAGCATAGGCTACACTACACTAAAAGTTTTTGGTGAAGCTTTTTACAAAAAGCTTCAAAGAAAAAAAAGAAAAAAATGGAAGAGAAAAAGTTTAAGAGTGGATTTGTGAATATCATTGGCAATCCCAATGTTGGTAAATCTACATTGATGAATGCCCTGGTGGGTGAGAGGTTGGCGATTATTACCGCCAAGGCACAGACCACGCGCCATAGGATTATGGGCATTGTGGGTGGTGATGACTTCCAGATTGTCTACTCCGACACTCCGGGTATCTTGCGCCCTTCGTATAAGTTGCAGGAGAGTATGATGGGCTTTGTGAGAGGGGCTCTTAAAGATGCCGATGTGATACTCTATGTTACCGATACGGTTGAGAAGGGCGATGAGGCGAGCGAGGAGATTTTGGAGAAAATCAAGTTGAGTGCCATACCAACTATTGTGGTTATCAACAAGATAGACCTCTCGAATCAGGGGGGCTTGGAGGAGCTGGTGGAGATGTGGCACCAGAGGCTTCCCGAGGCACGCATTATCCCTGTGTCGGCATTGGAGGGCTTCAATGTGAGCGGTGTGTTCGACACGATTATGACCTTGCTACCCGAGGGGGCACCCTACTATGAGGAGGGCACGCTGACCGATAGGCCTATGAGGTTTTTTGCCAGCGAGATTATCCGCGAGAAGATATTTCTCAACTACGACAAGGAGATACCATATTCTGTGGAGGTGGTGATTGAGGAGTACCACGAGGAGCCCACGATTGACCGCATTAGTGCTGTGATTTATGTTGCTCGCGACTCCCAGAAGGGCATTATTATCGGCCATAAGGGTGCAATGCTCAAAAAGGTGGGCACGGCAGCCCGTGTGGAGTTGGAGAAGTTTGTGGGCAAGAAGATATTTTTGCAACTCCACGTCAAGGTGGATGAGGGTTGGCGCAATAGTAGCCGTGGCCTCAAACGCTTTGGTTACATCGAGTCTTAAACAAAGGCAGGCCAACGTATAGTGTCTAACGTCTAATGTCTAACGTCTAATGTCGCGGGCTCGCAAATGCGAGCCCGAAAACATATAAGACCTATGTAAAAAAGTTCGCGGGTATCTTTTTTGATACCCGCCAACTTTGACGTTTGACGTTTGACGTTTGACGTGTTTTGAATCATTTATTGATTCAAAACACCCCATAGAGCATCTTTCAGCTCGGTGATGCCCTGCATTGCTACCGAGGAGATGAAGTAGGCGGGGATACCCTCGGGGAGCGTGGTTTTCAGGTGGTCGATAATCTCCCCATCGACCATATCACACTTGGTGATGGCCAGCAGACGCTCCTTATCCAGAAGTTCGGGGTTGTACTCCCTGAGCTCTCCCAGCAGAATTTCATATTCGCGTGCTATATCATCGGAATCGGCAGGCACCATAAAGAGCAGTACGGAGTTGCGCTCAATGTGGCGCAAGAATCTCATGCCCAATCCTTTGCCCTCGTGCGCACCCTCAATAATACCGGGGATGTCGGCCATTACGAAGGAGTGGTTGTCCCTGACGGCCACAATTCCGAGGTTGGGTTCGAGGGTTGTGAATGCGTAGTTGGCGATTTTGGGCTTTGCGGCCGAGACCACCGAGAGGAGTGTCGATTTGCCCGCATTGGGGAATCCCACGAGGCCCACATCGGCGAGCACTTTGAGTTCGAGGATGAAGGCACCCTCTTGTCCCTCCTCACCGGGCTGTGCATAGCGAGGTGCTTGGTTGGTGGCGGTTTTGAAGTGCCAGTTACCCAGACCACCTCGGCCACCTTTGAGGAGCACCACCTCCTCACCGTGGGCTGTTACTTCGCCCACAATCTCACCCGTTTCGGCATCGCGCGCAACCGTACCGAGGGGTACCTCGATAATCTGGTCGGCCGCGCTCTTACCCGACATACGCGAGCCACCTCCCGACTCACCATTTTGTGCGAAGACGTGGCGGGCATATTTGAGGTGTATGAGTGTCCAATATTGGCTGTTGCCTCGGAGGATTACGCTACCTCCCGAGCCACCATCGCCGCCATCGGGGCCACCATAGGCCACAAATTTCTCCCTGCGGAAGTGTGCGCTACCCGAGCCACCGGCTCCCGAGCGACAAAATATCTTTACATAGTCTACAAAGTTCGACATAGACCTCTTCTCTTTTTTTGTTTTATTGCTTATTTACGGGTGCAAAGATAGCGATTTTTACGGCTCTTGCAAAACTGCATCGGGAGAGTCGATGAGGAGCTGATAGTGGTCATTGAAGTAATCCACCACACCGACCACCGAGCAACGCCCTTTGGGGATGGCGAGTGTGTGGAAGTCGGAGTATCCCGAGAGCCTCACTTGGAGGGTATCTGTGGGGTGGTTGTCATCCACAATATGGCGCGAGAGGGATATTTTCTCCTCGGCCCACGGCTCGCCAGCCTCCACAAACCTCACACCCTCGAAGAGTGCAAGGGTTGCGATGTTCTCGGCCCCAATGGAGGCGATTGTTAGGGGTGTGATAGTGAGTGATGGGCTCACCCCCACCTTTGTGTGATGAGCGTTCCACTCGGCCGGTGTGAGGGGTGCCACCTGCTCATTGGTGCCCCCAGCTCCGAGCCTCACCGCGTGGCCATAACCTCCGAGCATGAGCCCCAAAGGCTCTATGCGCAACTTGTCGCCCTGCGAGTGGAGTGTGTAGAGCTCCTTGTGTGCGACCATTATGGAGATACCGCCCGTTGCGTCTTGGACAATCACCCGCTGATAGAACTCACCGCTACGGTCGGTGCCGATAACCTCGCCCTCAATCGCCACGGGGGTGCAAATCTCTATGGGATAACCACCATAGAGCGACGTAAGGTGTCTGATGGAAACCACCTCAACCTCTTCGCCCACACGGCTACTGCACCCAACGAGTAGGAGCACGAGAGCCAATGCCCATATTGTTCTACCTCTCCACATCGCCCAAATCCCTCATTTTTAGAATGAACAAATCTTCGCCCTTGTAGCGTTTGGTGTAGAGTATGCCTGTGATTGCGACCTCTTCGGTGGGAATGTTGTGCTCTGCAAAGTCGGCATAGCGACTTGTGCGCACAATGATTTTCGCCCCACTCGTGTCGGCAAATTCTCTCTCGGCCTCGGTGCCGTAGTCGGTCGCTCCCCAAGAGCTCTCTTGCCCCACATAGTGTAACCCCTCAACCCTTGTGAGCCTGCCACACATCTCTTTGGAGAGGGCCCCGATGGGGTGTGTAGTGGGCTGTGGAGTAGTGCCTTTGGCGGTCACTTCAATGCGCCCGAAAATCTCATCGCGAGGCTCAATAGGCTCCATTCTTCCACCGCTCCAATCGTAAATCTCCCTTCCGAGGGTGAGCACTCCGTCGTAGTAGGCCACCGCAAGTCCTTGTGCTTCAATCGTTACCTTGCAACTGATGGGGTAGAGTGCCCCGAGGTCGTAGAGCCCCAACCGCACCTCCACTGCCCCCGAGGAGTCCTCCACAACTATTGCGCGGTAGAAATTCCCCGACCTGTCATCGGCAACCACCACACCCTCGAAGGAGAGCTCTTCGGCCACCTTCACACCCTCCTCGGCATAGTAGCGGAGGGCCTCGATGTTGGCGTTGGGCACCGCAGTATCGAATAGGTCGGAGGGCGGTGTGTGATTGTCATACCCACACCCCACCAAAAGCATAGCCCCGAGAGCCAATATGTAGCACAGTTTAGAACTCATAGGCGAGGGTTAGATAGGCGTGACGTGGGTAGATGTATTGGAATCGTGGAGGGTGTGGTGTGTAGTCCATCGCGTACTCTTTTTCGGTTATGTCAACTCGCGAGGGTTGATAGCCACCCGAGTAGGCATCCGTAAAGTTAAGCAGGTTGCGCACCGAGAGTGAGAGCGACAGGGGGCCGAACTTGCGCCACACAAAGAGCCCCACATTGTGTGCATTGCCGAGTGGGATAGCCTCTGTGCATCGTTTGTAATCTTCGGGCGAGAGGTTGCGCTCCAAGATATAGTCCGAGGAGAGCAGAAGCGAAGGATACACCTTGCGCCCTGCAACGTATGCCCACTCGGCACCGAGGAGCCATCCACGGGGAGTGAAGTAGCGCACCACGAGTGCTGTGGCAAGCAGAGGTGAGGATGTGAAACCGCCTGAGTTGAGCTTGATGTTGGAGGCCGTTGTTGTGCCGTCCTCAACGGCCACAATGTCGGCTTTGCCGTATTCCAATGGGTATGATGCGCCTACTGTGCCGTGGGCTGTGATGGTGAGCCCCCTTGTGGGGCGCAATGTGAGCGAGGCCTCCAAGCCCGAAGAGAGGCTCCACATCCGGCCCGCCAAGAGGGCCGAATATTTACCGCTCAAATCATCCCAGAAATGCTCCACAGCAGCCCCACCACTCTCCGAGCGGAGGTAGTAGGCCAAGTGGAACTCTGCCACTTTGAAATTCCAGCGTGTCCACACATCCATATTGAGGGCTTTTGTGGTTTTGGCAAAGGGGTTCTTGACAACAGCCCCTTCGTATGCTCCGAGCCTGTCGCCCCAATAGGGAGGGAGGATGTCGAAACGCATGTTACCACCGAGTGTGCGACTCTCCGAGAAGGGTCCCATCACGGTGAGTCGTGAGCGGAATATGGGGCTTGCGAGTTGCACCTTGCGATGATTGTGCCTTGCGCCATAGTCGATGCGCTCACCACCAGCCTCGGCCGCAAGGGAGATGGCGCGACCATCCCACTCGCGCCGCCACGAGCCATATAGCACCACTTCGGAGTGGGTGAGGTCGTAGTCGTAGAGGTCAAATCCATCCGATAGTGCATTGGCCCCCATCAGGTCGCGAGGCGCGGTGTAGTTGTGGGTGGTGTGTGCGGAGCCTTTGAGTCCAACCCTTCCGCCCTCTGCTCCGAGAAGCCCTGCCGAGATGTCAATCACCCCCGATAGGATATCTTCTCTCTCTTCCATAAGGGCATAGTGTGCCCCACCATCCGCGAGGGCATTGGAGCGATAGAGGTTTGCCCAATCAATCTGGGTGTATCGTGCATCCTGCTCCCTCCACACCTCACCTGCAAGGTGTCCCACCTCGGGATTGCTTGCTCCGCTTGGCAGATAACCCGCATAGTCGGGCAGGGGTGAGGGTGCATCGGCCCAATCGAGTGTTGTGCGCCCACGCCTTCCTGCGCGTAGGAGTGTGGAGATGTTTATGTTGGAGAGGATATATTTGTCGTCAATATTCCACTGCGTGTAGATGGCGGGCACGCACTCCCGCTTAACCCTTTGTGAGCGCACCCGGCCATTCTGATAACCCCAGTAGGAGTTGTAGTGTTTGTTGCCTGCGAGCGAAAAAACCTCCTCGGTGTTCCAACTGCGCTGCGAGCGTAGCGAGGGGGCCACCATAAGGGCAATTTGCAGCCTCTGCTCCCTATCCTCACTATCCATCCAGAGCCTTTCGCCCGAGAGCCAAAGGTACTCCTCTTGGGTGAATAACCCTTCGATGTTGCCGTCACGCCCCCACCTGCCACCTGCTGCAAGTGAGTACCGCCACTTGTTGTTCAGCCTTCCCACTGCCGAATAACCCGCACCGAGGTTGTAGGTACGGGTTGAGAGCCTGAGCTCGGCTTTGTGTCTGTCGTGGAGGGTGTGTGGTGAGGTGTCGAACCTCTCACTGCGCACCTCGGCACCCCATTCGGCCGGGGCGTTGCTCCATTGGAGGGTGCGCTCGGCAGGTACCCTGCGTAGGAGAGAAATCAACCCCCAATCGGCATAACGCGACAGGGGGTTGTTGAGGTCTATTGCACCCAAACGAGTGGTGAGCGAATTGGTCTGTTCTGCTCGGAAGTCATACTCCACAAAGGAGAAACCGTAGAGAGCGTAGTGCTCAAATGGGGAGTCTATTTTTGTTGTCAGCAACTGATAGTCGCCATCATTTGCCCACACCTCGGCATCTATCCACGAGGGGTTCTCGCGGTAGTAGTCATCGCTCATCTGCTGTGCCCACGCGAGGCTCGGCAGAACGATGAGCGTCAATAGTATGGCCGCTCGACGCATCCGAGTTGAGGGTTAGAATCCGATCATCCTCACCTCTCTACCTTCGGCCTTGTTGAGTTCTTCGAGGTTGTCGATGATGGTCTGTACAATCTCGGGCTTACCCACAAAGTCAATCTCGTCGATGTTGATTGTCAGGAGCTTACCTTTGTATGAGGATATCCACTCGTTGTAGCGGTTGTTGAGCCTTTCGAGGTATTCGAGGTCAATGTTTTTCTCATACTCGCGGCCGCGTTTGAGAATCTGACGCACGAGGGTGGGGACACTCGCTTTGAGGTAGATGAGAATATCGGGCGAGGGCACGAGGTCGGTGGCGAGGTTGAAAATCTTCATATAGGTGCCATAGTCCCTCGAACTCATCAGCCCCATCTGGTGGAGGTTGCCCGCAAAGATGTGTGCATCCTCGTGGATGGTTCTATCCTGCACAACGTGTCCGGTGCTCTCGTTGAGCATTTGGAGCGTCTGGTTGATGCGACTTCCGAGGAAGAACATCTGGAAGTTGAACGACCAGCGGTTCATATCCTCGTAGAAATCAGCGATGTATGGGTTGTCGATATCCTCATAGTAGGCTTTGGCACCATAGTGTGCCGAGAGGATTTCGGTGAGGGAAGTTTTGCCACTTCCGATATTTCCTGCGATAGCGATATACATAGTATTTGGGTTTTAGTTTGTGCTGTGTTAGTTGAAGAAACGGCCGATTTTGTCGATTGCCGAGGGGAGTGAGAAGACCACCACACGGTCGTAGGCGTTGATTTGTGTGTCGCCACCCACGAGGAATACGTTGTCGGCCCTCACCACACCACCGATGGTCGCATCGGCAGGGAACGAGAGGTTGGCAACGGTGCTCTTGGTTGCGGGCGAGTTGGGCTTGACGATAAACTCCAAGACCTCCGCTTGGGAGCCCGTCAGACAGCGAATGGCCTGCACATCGGTGTTCATCGTGAAGCGGAAGATGTTGCTGGCGGTGACCATCTTTTTGTTGATGATGGTGTCGATACCGATGCTCTCCGCGAGGTTTATGTAGTGGAGGTTTTCGACCTCGGCGATAACTTTTTTAACGCCCATCTTTTTGGCAAGCATAGCGGTGAGGATGTTGGTTTCGCTACGGCCCGTTACAGCCACAAAGGCATCCATACTCTGCAAACCCTCCTCCAACATAGCCTCCATATCGCGACCATCCTCATTGATAATCAGGGTGCTGTCCAGCAACTCTGCCAATCGGTAGGCCTTCTCGGCATTGTACTCCACGAGTTTCACGCCGAGCCTCTCTTGCAGTTCGAGGGCTATGCGCACACCAATCTTGCTACCACCGAGAATCATCACATTCTCAATCGAGATGTCGGTCATACCGCAGAACTCCACAAGTCGGGGCGTATCGACCACATTGGAGATAACGTAGATTGTGTCGCCCTCGCGGTAGAAGTCCTCACCGTGGGGGATGATGGTCTGTTCGTCGCGCTCGATGGCCACGGTGCGGAATGGCACACCCACCATCTCTTCGCTCACCTCCATAACTTTGTGGTCGATGAATGGCGAGCCGGCCACCAGACGGAATACCGAGAGCGAGAGCTTGCCTCCCGAGAAATCCACATACTCGGTCGATGAGGAGTGTCCGAGGAGATTGACCACTTCGAGAGCGGCGAGTTTCTCGGGATAGAAGAGATAGTCGATACCCATATTGATAAATACCTCTTTGTTATTGGGTTCGAGGTACTCGTTGTTGTCGATTCGTGCGATAGTTTTCTTTGCTCCGAGCTGCTTTGCGAGCATTGCGGAGATAATGTTGGGGCTCTCCTCACGATTCACGGCAATGAAGAGGTCGGCCTTCCTCACGGCGGCTTTTTTGAGCGTTGCGAAGGTTGTGCAGTCACCCTCAATGGTCACCACATCTGCCATACCTGTTACATCTTCGAGGAGTTTGGGGTCGGAGTCGATGACGGTGATGGCGTGCTCTGCCTCACATAGCATCTTTGCCAAGTGGCTACCCACCTCTCCTGCTCCGGCAATAACTATTCGCATAGGTCTTTTTTTTGTTGATTTTCGACAAAGTTTCGCACAAATTTTGTGCTTTATCACGCAAAAATAGTATTTTTGCACGAAACCAACCAATTCTAAGCAGGTAAAATGTCGTCGATATTAGTAGTAATCCTCATAAGTATTGCCATTTTGGCATTTTTTGTGGTTGCCTTGTCGCTCACCCAGATGATTAAGGGGCACCCCATCCAGTCGGAGATTTCGACCAATCCCAATATGAAGGCGCGCGGAATCAAGTGTGCTATGCAGCAGGAGAGAGAGGCCCAGATGGAGGCTATGGGTGTTGAGTCGTGCGACACCAACCCCAGCTGCAATGGCGAATGTGGAGCCTGCGCAGCAGTAGAAAAAAGAGAAGCGTGAGTAATTCACGCTTCTCTTTTTTTTGTCGGCCGTCGCGTGCTCGCGTTAGTTAAGGTTCTTAAACTCCTTAACGCCACTACAAAAAAAAGAAGGCAACCCGCTGTTGGATTGCCTTCCTTTTTTTGAGTTCTTCTTTTCTTACTCGCTGATAGGAGTAACGCTCACGAAAGATTTACCGCTGGCTTTCTTGCGGAAAGTTACGGTACCATCTACGAGTGCGAAGAGAGTGTGGTCTTTACCCATACCCACGTTCTCGCCGGGGTTGTGTACGGTACCACGCTGGCGGACGAGAATGTTGCCTGCTTTTGCAAATTCACCGCCGAACAATTTTACGCCGAGTCGTTTGCTCTCCGACTCACGGCCGTTCTTTGAACTACCTACACCTTTCTTGTGTGCCATTGTCTGTGAATTTTTTTAGTTATGCAACAATAATGTCCTCCACTACCACCTGAGTGAGATACTGACGGTGACCGTTCAATTTCTGATAGCCTTTGCGGCGTTTCTTCTTGAAAACGAGCACTTTGTCATCGCGCAAGTGGCGAAGAACTTTAACTTTTACAGAGGCACCTTCTACAACAGGTGTGCCTACCAAAACCTGACCGTCGTTGTCTACCAGCAGGACTTTGTCGAAGCTCACCGAGGCTTCTACATCCTCGTGGAGACGGTTTACGTAGAGCTTCCTACCTTTCTCAGCCTTAAACTGTTGGCCTGCGATTTCTACTATTACGTACATAGTTTATAAATTAATTTTAGCTAAAATTAGCCCGCAAATATACAAAGAAAATTGAAAACAGAAAATTGAAAGTGGAAAATTATCCCTAAATTCCTTAAAATCTCCCAAATACCACCCCTTCCACCCCGAAGGGCAGGGCTGTCAAACCGTCAACCCTCAATTCTCAACTCTCTCATAGATTGGTGTTTTGCCATCGCTCACATCCACATCTATCACTCTGGGGCCCTTGATTATGCGTCCCGAGCCTACCTCTTTCCATCGTCCTTTGGGCAGTCGTACCATTCTCATTCCGCCCTCACTTGTGACGGGTGCCACAAGCCACTTGGAGCCCACCATAAACTCATCGCGGGCGTTGGTGAATCCGGTGCGTGGGAATTGGTATTCGAGGTGTCGGATTATGGGCTCTGCGGAGGTTGCACCTTGCTCTGCAAGGGAGAGGTAGTAGCCACCATTTTCGGTTCTCCATTTGAGCAGAGAGCAGAATGCGCAGGTCTTGTCACCATCGAGCCCCCACACAGCGTAGGGGATGATAGCCACAGGCAGGAGTGCTGCGAGGGAGGCTGTGCGCAGTATGAGGTTGGGGTTTTGCTTGGCGAAGTTAAGGTCGGCGGCGATTGTGGTGCGCGAGAAACCGAGCAGTGAGGCATCAATGGCTCTTTCGAGGCTTTCGGTGAGGCTCTCCCAGGTGTAGTCGCGGGAGGAGGATACCGATGATGCAATGGCTCCGAGTTGCTGGCTTACGGGCGAGGAGTAGATGGCCACATCTATACCCTCGCTTGCTTTGTGCCACGCATTGAGGAACTCTGTGAGTTCTGTGGGGTTGTTGCCAAGCAGAGAAATTGCATCCAGACAGTCGAAGTAGAAACCATCCACACCATAGTTCTTTTGCAACTCTTTGAGTGCTGTATTCAGGCGTGCAATCTCTTTGTCGGAGAGGGCTCTGCAAGCGGTATATCCCAGACGGCTTTGGAACACAACAGGGGCACCCTCGCTATTTTCCATCAATCGCCCCTCTTTGCGAAGGAGCTGATAGCCCCTACCTGCGGCCATAACGTAGGGGGTGATGGTGAGCATCACCTTCATACCTCGGCCGTGGAGGTTGTCTATCATCTCTTTGGGGTTGGGGTAGGCCTCGCTGTCGAAGGCCACCTCACCAGAGGGGCTGTTCCACCCTTGCGGTAGGAGTATTGTGCCGAGGGGGGCACCTTTCTGGGTGAGCCTGTCGGCAAAGGCCATAACGTCGGAGGAGTTGTAGAGCAGTGCTTCGGCACCTCCGAGCTCATAGATGGGTTGCTCAAAGAGCGTGGCGTTGATTCCTGCTTTTTGTGGAGGGAAGTTTTTGTGGCAACACATAAGGTAGGCCTCTCTCAACGAGCGGCCCGACTTTTCGACCGTCACGCTCTCACCTTCGGAGGGTGTTACGATGAGCTTTTTGCCGTCGAAGGCCACCTTTATGGGCTTTGCACTCCACACATACCGTCCCCTGTTGGAGATGAGCATATTTGCCGAGTATTGTTCGGGCGAGAGTTCTGCGGTGTTGAGTTCAAATGGGGCCTCAAAGGGGAGAGCTACGATTGCGGGATTGACCACAAGTCCCCACCACTTTTCGCTGTTCTGAATCTTTATTTCCGTGCTCTTTGCCTTCTCTGCACCGAGGAGCGAGAGGGAGGCCATAAGGGCCACGATGAGAGTTGCTATCTTGTTGATTTTCATTACACAAAAGTTGTTTATTTGGAGCTATGAGGTGTTTCCGGACTTCAAAGGTAGCTATTTTTCGCTAACTTCCAATCTCAAACTCTTGGAGCGAGGGGTAGAGGGCTTCGCTGAGTAGGACATTGAAGGCGGCATTGCGCACGGTTTTGTTTTGGTTTGAGGTGAGCTTTTCGGCCACCTTGCGGGCATTTCCCACCCCCTCTACGGCTGCGAGATAGAGCGAGTAGAGGGCGATGTTTTGGCAGACATCGACACTCTCTTCCGAGGGTGGCGAGAGGTGTTGTGTGTGCCTTTTGAGCACCACCACTATGCGCTCCATCTCACTCCATCCGAGCGAGTGTGGATGCCTTGCGAGGAGCATTTCCACCTGCTCGGGTGCTGTGTGGATTACAAGTAGGAGTTGTGATAGAGCGTGCGAGGGGGAGGAGAAATGTCGTCGTGCAATGTGCTCCACGCACTCCTTTGAGGGTTGCAACAGTAAGAGTATTTCGAAGGCTTCGGTGCGTTTGTTGCCACTCCTACTCTCTATTCTCTGGGTGCAAATCTCCTCCAAACCCCACGCTTGTGAGAGCCTCCCGACCTGTTCGGGGTGGCACTCGGTGATGCACCTTGCCACCTCGGCCACCACCCTTGCCAGAGCCTCCTTCTCTTGTCGCGAGGGGGTGATGGATAGCAGGAAGGAGCTCTCCGTATCGGTGCAGACGAAGTTGTAGATATCTATGGTGAGCGAGAGGGCATACTTTTCTGCTCGCGGATGCAGAGGGCTGCTTGCGGAGAGCATTCGCCAATGAATCAGCAGTGTTCCGAGGGCGAGAAGCCCGAGCAGAACGAGTGGCATTAGGGTGTGAAGGAACATTGACGGGAGTTTTTGGAGATGAGTTGCTCAATTTTGTATCTCAGACGTGTGGTGCTTATGGGGAGGGAGAATATTTGGTTGACCCCCCTTTCGATTAGGGCCACCGACTCTTGTGCCGAGAGGGTGTCGGCAATCACCCATAGTTGAGTTGTGTGGCCCTTTGCCCTCACTATGGTTTTCCACTGCTGACCATCCAGAAGGGGTGCTGCAAAGCGAGTGATTGCTATGTCGTAATGGTTGTGTAGGAGCTTGTGTGTGAGAGTTTTGTGCGAAAAAACCTCTTCCACTTCGGCTCCGAGCGATTTGAAGGAGTGTGAGAGAATGTGCCTTAGGGGTGCTTCCGAGGCAGCTATGATTATTCGTAGTGTGCTTTTGTGGTGTGTCATCTTCGCCAAAAAATGGTGCCGAGAATAACTACCAAAAAGCAGACCAAAAGGAGTTGAAAATTGAGGTAAATGCGATTAAGCGAGAGCATAGCCTGCAAGCAGCCTCTGCCCTCGCTTACTCGCATTTGCGACGTTGGACGTTGGTCGTTAGACCAAAGTTCCGAACTCCCCCTCAAACTTCTCGCGCAGAAGGGTGGGGTTGGCGATAATTTGGCGCAACTCCTCCAATCGCACAGCGTTGTCGGAGTGGGGTATGTAGAGTTTCAGGTAGCCCCCATAGTTATATTTCTCGTTGAGGTGCGCCACAAAACGCTCCCAATGTTGCTCTTTTGTGAGGTGGGGATAGTGCGAGAGTCCATACTGCACCGTGCGACGGATTACCACCTCGGGGACAATCTGACGGTCGGCCTCGGCCACAATCATACCATAGATGGTGCGAGGAGGATGTGAGGCGGATGCTCGGTGGTCTTCGACAGCCTCACGCATTGTGGTGATTTGCTCCTCGGAGAACCAGCGACGGAGCTCCCCATCCTCGGAGAGAATTCTACCCGAGGCAATATGATGCACCTCGCGCCCTTCGGGGAGCCCAATGTCGTGATAGGCGGCAATGGTATAGACCATCTCGGGTACCACCTCGTAGTGTTGCATAAGGTTCATACTGCGCTCCACGACACCCTCTATGTGGTCGCGCCTATGGGCTGCATCGTACCCCTCATAACGGGGCAGAATCTGGGTTTCGATATATTGGATAAGTTCCCTGTTCATCTACTTCTTGCAACGATAATAGACACCAAGTGGCAACGACTTGCCTGCACGGTCGGTGAAGTAGAGCTCGCCGAACTGCTCAAACGAGGGCGAGGGTATAATCTGATTTACGGCACTCTTTGCGAGCATTGCCGAGAGCCCCATAGAGTAGAGGTTGAGCACCAAAAAACCATTGGGGGCCAAGAGCTCTCCACAGAGGGCAAGCATCTCGGAGATATTTTGTTCGAGCACCCACTTTTCACCCTCGGGGCCACGACCATAGGCAGGAGGGTCGAGGATTATGCCCTCATAGCGGTGGCCACGCTTCACCTCGCGGCGGGCAAATTTGAGCGCACCTTCCACCACCCAACGTATGCCTTCCAAACCACTCTCCTCCATATTCTCGCGCGCCCACGAGATGCACTGCTTTACACTATCGACGTGGGTAACCTCGGCTCCTGCCGCTGCTGCCGCGAGCGATGCACCTCCCGTGTAGGCAAACATATTGAGGACATTGGGGCGCTGAATACCGCCCTTCTGCAAACCTTTGACGCTCTCGAAGATGAAATTCCAATTCTCCGCCTGCTCGGGGAATACGCCAACGTGCTTGAAGGAGGTGAGTCCCAAGCGGAGTGTGATGCGCCCCTCGCCAACCTTTTGCGATATGCGCCACTGCTCGGGCTGACGGGGTGAGAGGGCCCACTTACCACGCTCCTCACTCCCCGCCTCACGACGGAATGAGGCTGTGGCCAATCTGCGCCACTCCTCCTCGGAGAGCGACTTGTGCCAGATGGCTTGTGGCTCGGGACGGCGTGTTACCCAACGCCCAAAGCGTTCGAGTTTCTCGAAATCTCCCGAATCAATCAATTCATAATCCTCCCACACAGGAGTCAGCAGTTGTGGCTGTTTCATAATTTTGATTTTTCAATTTATTGTCAAGGCTTAGCATTTGACGACGAACATCATACACTCCTTGCAGTCGAACCTCAGGCGGTATCTGTCGGTGCCGTGTGCAAGGTAGAGTGGCTCGGAGAGTTTGGAGCCCTTTTTCAGGCAGTGGCCAATCTCTCGGCGTATGCAGTATGGGGTGCGCATAACCTCCACCCCCGCAAGGTCGGCAAGTGCATCATAACCCTCATCTATGTGCTCCACACCGTGGTCGGTGTAGAACTTACGGGCAAGCGAATTGACCACATTGTGGTCGCCACGCAGGTGTTTTATGGGGTACTCCACCGAAACATCCTCGGTGGCAAAGTTCTTTGTGGGCCCCTCGGCCATCAGCACCTCCTGCAACTTCTCCAACAGCTCCCTGCGCAGACCATTGAGCACACCTGTGGGGATGAAAGGAGTTTGGCCCTCGAACTCAACCTCGACCTCCACGATGTCGAATACCGAGCCACCACTCTTGGTGAGCGATGAGCGCATCGAGGCGAGTGCCACCTCGGGCTTGGAGGCTGTGTCGAATGTTTGGGTGAGGGTGGTGCTACACTCTCTGCCGAGCTCATCCTTTGCGGTGAGCCTCACCTCCGAGGTGTTGCCCGAGAGGGCGAGTGTGATGGGGAGTGAGCGACGTGTGCGAGTGGTCGCAATGGTATCGTAGAATCGCTTGTCGTAGTTGCGGAACATCGGGGTGCCCACCGCGATGCCATCCATACGGTTGGGGCGGATGGTTGTCCCCTCTGCCGAGTTGATGTTGGTGCCCACCAGCTCGCCTCCGCTGATGAAGCAGACACCGTCACCCGAGGAGAGCGATGTGGGTTTGTCGAGCGAGAACCAACCTCGCCCCACTTTTGCGACCTTACCAATCGGCTCACCCATCGCCTTGGGGGTATCGAATGATGCGAGCGCGGGGCGTTTGCCTCGGAATATGTAGTCGCCACCACTGCGGGTGAAGGTCTTTGTGGGGGTGGGGGTGAAGTCGAGCTTTACCACTCCACGCGAGGCCCTGCGGTAACCCTTGCGGGTGGCGATAGCCTCATCCAAGAGTCGGCTGTAATGGGCTGTGATGTTGCGCACATAGGCCTCATCTTTGAGCCTGCCCTCAATCTTGAACGACACCGCTCCCATATCTATGAGCTCTCCGATGTGGTCGGAGTAGTCGAGGTCTTTGACGGAGAGCAGATGGAGCCCTTTGCGTAGGATTTTGCCCTTTTCGTCCGCGAGGTCGTATCGCTGACGGCAAGGTTGGCTACACTCGCCACGATTGCCACTGCGGTGCGAGAGCGAGCGACTCATATAGCACCTACCGCTGCCCGACACACAGATTGCTCCGTGCACAAAGACCTCAATCTCGGCCTCGGTAGCCTTGCAGCACTCCCTCATCTGTTCGGCCGTAAGCCCCCTTTCGAGGACAATGCGCGAAAATCCCGCCTTGCCGAGAAATGCCACCCTCTCGGGCGAAGCATTGTACATCTGGGTGGAGGCGTGGAGTTCGGCCCCTTGGAGCCCCATACGGGTGTAGGCTAAGTCCTGCACGATGAGAGCATCGACACCTGCATCAATGGCCGCCTGGGCAATCTCTCGCGCCTTGTCCAACTCGTGCTCCCAGACAATGGTGTTCATCGTCAGATAGAGCCTTGCGCCAAAGAGGTGGGCGTAGCGTGCCGCCTCGCGGATGTCGTCGAGGGAGTTGGTGGCTGCGGCTCTTGCTCCGAGTGCGGGGCCACCCATATAGACAGCGTCGGCTCCCGAGTCGATGGCGGCGCGGGCGGTGGCGAGATCTTTGGCGGGTGCGAGCAGTTCGAGCGTCTTCATTGTCAGGCTTTGGTGCTAAATTTCCGATAGGCGGCAGCGAGTTTTGTATCGTAGCGGTTGGCTTTGTAGCCACTGCCGTTGTATCGTAGTGCAAAGTTACACCAATCTTTGGTTTTCAGATACATTCCAATGCCCGTTTTTTCAAGAAACTGCATCGCCAGGGCCATTTGTTCCCTCTCGCTGCGCTCCATACGGCTCCGAAACTCCTCCGCAGAGCCACATCCGCAGGTTTTCCAATGGAATCCCATAATCTGGAACAAGCCCCAACTTGCCGACTCCACTGCCGCCTCGGGGCAGATTTTCAGTGCCCTCTCCAATCGCTCCCACTCTCCTGCACCGCCTTTGTAGTGCTCTCGTGTCCATCGGGGATAAAGGATGTCGGGATTGTCGGCCGCGAGTTCTTCGGGTTTGAATCCTCGTTTTTTGAGCCTTTGCCAAAAGATGTGTCCCTCAAATAGTATTCGGGGCCTGCCATCGGCCAGAAAACCACCACGCGAGGAGCACTCCACCTCCACAACAGCCCTCAGTGCCGCCTCCTCAATGCCCCACTTTGTTGCCATCTGGCCGAAATCATCATCCGTGAGTCGTGGTGGCGAGTGGCGTGGCTCTTTGGGATAGACGTAGTTGCGAATCGAAAAGCTCGTTCCCAAGATGCGCTTCCTTACCGAGCGATTCAGCTCGCTCTCCACAATGCCCGTCAGTACATCGGCCGCATCGTGCCAACGGTTGGTGCGGAATCGGCGGTTGTAGCCCATAAGGTGGGCAGCCATATCGCCCCACCGCTCCTTCCAATCGAGGGGCATACGGATGGTGCGCATAACGGTGGAGGCATTCGAGAGGATGCGCGACTCCTTGTTGGCACTCTGGTGGAACCACCCCACAGACACGTTGGGGGCCAAGCGTTGGATGTTGCGGGCAAACCCTCTACCGCCATTGTTGCTCTCGATGAGGGCCTCGCGAGTACCACAGCGGGTGAGCATCTGGGCCACCTGTGGCTCGGTGACCTCCATCTTCTCACGCGAATAGACCACATCCTCGATGTAGATGTTGCCATCCAACCCTACCGAGTAGCTCATCGAACAGAGATAGTCGTCGCCCGTGTCGGCGGTGTCGGTGTAGTTGCCCTTTCTTACGACTTCGTTGGGGGATGGCAGTTCGGTGTAGGTCTGGAAATTGTCGCCATAGAGCAGGCCCGCAGCGTCCGAGGGGCGGCCCTGATACAAGGCCTCAAACCACAATGCATCGAGCCTCTGTTTCTCTCGTAGGAGTACAGCCGAATGTCGCTCTTCCCACAAGGCTTCGCCCACCTTGCGGGGGTCCAACTCGGTGGCAGGGGTGGTCTTGATGGCTTCGAGGTTGAGGTGGAGCCAATCGGAGGGGCCGAGGGTGTCAATCTGGCTCCAACTTTTCAGTTCCACAACCCTCTCCTTCTGCATAATGCGCCCCACAAGATCCTCCTTGTGCCAGCGGGTGAAGACTATGAGCTCTTGGGAGTTGTTGTGCTCTCGGGTGCGCACCACCGAGGTGTACCAATCCCAGCAATTATCCCTCACCGTCGGGGAGTTGGCCTCCATAGCATCCTTATAGAGGTCGTCGATGATGAAAACATCCACAGGGTTGCCCGTCAGAGAGCCCTCCCTGCCTACCGCCACTAAGTCGCCCGAGTGGCCCACAATCTCCGTTAGTTCGGCAGTACGCTGGTAGGCACCAGTGCGGCCCGAGGCCTTGATGGTGGTGTCGGGGAAGAGGTTGGTGTAGGCGGGGGTGTCGATGATTCGCTGCACCCTTTTATTGAACTTCTGCGCCAGCGATGCACTATATGACGCAATGGCAATGTGGCGGTCGGGATTCTTGCCCAAAAGCCACGCAGGGAGCACCACCGAGGAGCCCAACGACTTGCCGTGTTGGGGCGGTAGGGTGATTATGAGCCTACGAATTCGCCCCTCGGCAAAGGCCTCCAAAAGGGCATAATATCTGCTGTGAAACGGCGTCGTCCGAAACGAGGGAAACATCCGTTGGGTGAAGTTTAGTAAATTCAAAATTTTCGTCTAACGTCTAATGTCAAAGGTCTAATGTCTAATGTCGCGGGCTCGCTGTTGCAAGCCCGAAAAATTATAAAGGGCCTTAAAGTCTTTAACGCCACTATTAAAGAGTTTGCGGGTATTGTTTTTAATACCCGCGCCCATTGGGGCACACCGTAATTTTCAACTTTCCGCTTTCCTTTGCAAACTCCAAAAGTTCGCTGAAAGAGAAGTCGCCCAGCACCTCCTCCTCGTTCTCAAAGGTGGCCATCTCCCACCAAATGGGGACAATGCCGGTGATGGGGTGTTCGGGAGCGTGGCGGTCGCGGTAGATAATAATGGTGGCGGTCAAGAGCGAGTCGAAGCCCGCGTGAGTGGTCGCAATTTTGCCATTGAAGTAGTTGCCTTCGCCAACCTCCTCCATCAGCGCAGCCCACACCTCGCTGTACTCCTTCGGCCCAAAACTAACCTCCCGAGCGGGAGCCGTAGTTCTGTTTTGTGTGAAATCTCTCATTTTTGTGTAGTTTTTGCGGTTAATATTTTGTTCAATAGAAATAAATTTCTTAACTTTGCACCACAAAGATATGTTCAAAAATTGAATTATTAAACACCGAAACAACAAAAATTTTTAACCCCAAAGTGTATATGGCTGACAATAAGGGCATAAGATTGAGGCAAATTCGCAAAGATTTGGAAATGACGGGCGAGGAGTTTGCCGCAGTGTTGGGAGTGGGCAAGAGCGCACTCTCAATGATTGAGACGGGAAAAACCGCACTCTCGGAAAGAAACAAAAATATACTTGTTCAGGAACTGAACGTCAATCCCGATTGGCTCGAAACCGGAAAGGGCGAAATGTTCAACTGCCCAAAGGAGGAGTGGCAACGATTTACCCGCAGAACAGACAATACGATTCCGCACCAGAGTGTACCCCTATATAATATGGAGGGTACGGCAGGCTTGGTGCCACTCTTTTTGGACCCTTCGAAGGTCAAGCCCGTGGATTATATCCACATCCCCAATCTGCCCAAGTGTGATGGCGCGATTTATGTTGTGGGCGACAGTATGTACCCACTGTTGAAGAGTGGAGATATTGTCCTCTACAAGCAGATGAACGATTGGAGCAACATCTTCTGGGGCGATATGTATCTTCTCTCCATAGACCTCGAAGGCGAGGAGTACATCACCGTGAAGTATATCCAAAAGTCGGAGCGACCAGGGTGCATAAAGCTCGTGAGCCAGAACCCCCATCACGCCGATAAGGATATTGAGATTGAACGCATTAGGGCGTTGGCTTTTGTGAAGGCAAGTATTCGTATGAACTCTATTAGATAACAAACCTTAAAGCCCTTAAAGCCCTTGAATTAAAACAACTATGAAAAAACTATTGATAATCATTGTGGTGCTCTCGTGCTCCCTCCAATTGCACTCAGAGAATAATGAAGAGTGGTGCGCAAAGGCGTTGGAGCGCACCGTAATCGATTACGGTGAGAGTGAGCTGCCCTCACTCTCAAATATCCCTACCATACAACCACGCCCGCTGACCTTCTGGAACAATCGCACCACGCAGGTGGGCTTCGGATTGGTGGGCGCGGGATTGGTGCTCACGAGTGTCGACCAGCAGACGCGAACACTGCGCACCGACTATCTGCCCACGTTCCGCTACAAGTATGATGACTACCTCCAATTTGCCCCTGCGGTGGCGATGGTGGCGATGAAGGCGTGTGGCTTGGAGAGCCGCTCATCGTGGGGCAGGATGGTGGCTGCGGGCGGTATTTCGACGGGCCTGATGCTCTCGACGGTCTATGTTGTGAAGTATGGCTTGGGCCGATTGCGCCCCGATGGTAGCACCTACAACTCCTTTCCCTCGGGCCACACGGCTATGGCCTTTACGTCGGCAACACTGCTGCATAAGGAGTATGGCCATTTGAGCCCCTGGGTGAGCATTGCGGGCTATACGGCAGCGACGGTGACGGGCATTTCGAGGGCACTGAACAACCGCCATTGGTTGAGCGATATTGTTGTGGGCGCGGGTGTGGGCATCCTCTCCACGGAGCTGGGCTACCTGCTCACGGACAAACTGCTCGGCAATTGGGGCGTGGTGCGTCCTGTGGAGGAGTGGGAACCTGTGAAGACGGGCCGCAGGCCTTCGTATGTGGGCGTTGGCGTGGCGCACAATGTGCTCGTGTATGATTCGGACCGCTACGAGAGGGCGACACCCTCGGGCGTGGGCTTCTCGTTGGAGGGCGCGTGGTTTTTGAACTCTCGCTTGGGCGTGGGCGGTGCGTTCAAGGTGGGTAGGTATGCCAACCTCGTGGAGCGCGAACTGATTGTGGGCGGAGGCGTTAGGGAGCCCCGCGCACTCAATAATATGTCACTCACCGCGGGCCTCTTCTACTCCCACCCGCTGTGGGGCAACGAGCGACTGCTGCTGGGTGCAAAGGCACTTGTGGGCGTGGGCCGAAACCATAGGTTGGAGAATGAGATTGTGGATGGCTCGGGTGCTACGGTGGCGATTGTGGAGTATGAGAACGGTGAACACCTCACGGCCACTGCGGGTGTGTCTTTGAGGTGGATTGTTGCGGATAATCTGGGTGTGAGGGCCTATGCGGACTACAACTACATCCGCACCGATTGGCGCGTCACCCCCACCGCTTCGGGCTCTGCTTCGGGCTCTGCTTCGGGCTCTGCTTTGGGTGTGGCCACCCACCACGCCTCCTACCTCCGCCCCCTGACCTTTGGTGTGGCGGTGGATGCAATGCTGTGGTAACCACCCCGCAATTTTGTAGGGTATAGTTCTTTCACAGAGACTGGTGGTGTTGTTACAGCCGAAGGCTTCAACTTCACCCTGACCAGCGCCCTCTTGAAATTCACCACCAAAGGTATTGTAACTTTGGAGGGTAAGGGTATTTTCTCGACTGGTGATACTTTCACCACAACCGATATTGAGGGTGATGTGTATTATGTTGCTATCAATCCTACTAACGAGAAAATCACATTCACTGCTTCGTCGTATGGTGCAGAACTCAAAAGCACAAGTCTTGATTTCGACGCAAAGAAACTCTACGACTTGGGTACTTTGACCCCCTATAACCTCTATATCGAGGATAAATCTGGTTACAAGAAAATGTGTGTTCACGGTTGGGAAATCACAAGTGAGACTGCAATACTTGGTGAAGGATGGCCTGGTGTAGAGGCTACTGCACTTGCTGCACCTATCTCATACAAGGGGAAAACTTACAATAAGGTGGTGCCCCTCAGCGATAAAGTGGTTGCAACAAAGAAGTATGGCTTTGTTTTGAATAATGGTGGTTTGGGTTCGCAGTATGGTGATTATAAACCTACGACAGCCAGCAATTTGTTCTATACCGCTAATCCCAAAACCGTTTTGTACATCAAAGCGAATGGCAAAGCAAAATCTTGGAACACACTTAACTGCTATATGTGGAAGGCATCGAATACTGGTTATAAAAACTGGGATTGGCCTGGTTTGCCAGTTGACAAGAATAATACATACGCCATCTATGGTAATAGTGAGCTGTATTATTGCTATGATGCAGGTGAGAATAAAGAGTTTGATATGGTTATCCTCAATAATGGCAGTGGCGAACAAACAGGTGATACTACACTTGCAGGCAAAATCTCTTGTATAGAGGTTAACGATAGCGGTAATGTTTACACTTGGGTTTATTAATCCACTAAAACTTCATAAATAACAAGAGCCTCGACCTTTTTTCGGGTCGAGGCTCGTTTATTTCGTCTTGCCACGACTCATCGCAGATGAGGCGGTTGGCATCTACCGCTCTTCCCTCAATACTCATCCATAGGCATAAGGTCCCTCCACGCGGGATTTTGTTGCTGTATGAGTAGGTTTTTTCGGTGGCGCGAGAGCATCTTAATCTTTTTTTCGCGCTCAATAGCATCTATTATACTCCCAAACTCCTCCACATAGACGACCTTGTTGAGATTATATCGTTGCGTGAATCCCTCGCGCACCTTTGCTCGGTGTTGCAATATTCGACGCTCCAAATTGGAGGTCACACCCGTGTAGAGAACGGTGTTCTCCTCGTTGGTAAGCATATAGACGTAACTCCTTCTCATACCACAAAGGTAGTGATTATTTTTTGAGAATGGTAGATGCCAACCGCTTGCCTACGGCAATCGTGGCAAGACGAAAAAAAACGGCTCGATCTTACGACCGAGCCGAGTCTTTATTTCTAACTTACCAAATTACTTTTTGATAATGTAAAGAGGTGCATCTGTGTGAGAGGGAATAACCCAAATCTCGTATGTACCTGCGGCATTAACCTTTGCGTTATCATCAGATGGCGAGGAGAAAAGGCTCTTACCTACATTGTTTTGAATCTTGCTATATCCATAGCTGGTAGTCCAAGCATTGTTCAATTTTACCTTAAACTGATCGTTTGCAGCGAAAGTGATAACAAGGTACCACACATTATCGCCTGCGTAAGTAAATTTGTATTTAGCGTCAGTGCTACCCCAGTTATTCATAGAACCACCAATGTTGTACGAAGAACTGTGTGTAGGTTTAGCGATAGTTGAAATATCCTTACCGGGGGTAACAACATATACGCGGCTATTTGCTTTGTCAAAATAGATGTCGTATGCGGTTTTGGTTGCATTGCTGATAGTGATATCGCCTGCCCAGTCTGCGCAATAAACACCGATAGCAGTGTTTGCAGACTTTGTAGCCGCAGTTACCAAGCCCATTTTTGCACCAACTGCACCCCAGTCAAGATTAACGTTTTTCAAACAGAAGTTATTACTTGTCATTGTAATATTCTTTGCAACGAACAAATCGGGAGTTGCGGTCTTCAAAAGGCGAACACCGTTACTGGTTTCCCAATCCGAAGGACCAAAGAGCTCGCCGAGGTTGTAGATTTTGCCGGGCTCGAAGTTCTTGGTAAGAGATTTGCACTGTACGCTACCAATCGAGTAGGAAAGAGTAGACTCTACGGCGTTAATTGCAACCAATACATCGGTACCGGTGTAGGAATCTTTGGCGTTGTTGAACAAACCCTCACCTGCGAGAACAACTTCCTCGGTGGTGGTGAATTTCAAGAGGGCGCTGGTCAGGGTGAAGTTGAAGCCATTGGCTTTAACAACACCATCAGTCTCTGTGAAAGAACCTGTTGCGGTGAGGACAGCACCTTTTGCACCAGCAGAAGAGTCTACCTTGCCGTCACCATTGTTCGAATAAGTTGCAGTGAATGTACCTTTGCCGATAAGATCTTTCCTTACGTTGTCCATCGTGCAGGAGAAGATACCCTTCTCTTCATTAATGCAAGTGAAAGTGTAGCCATTGATGACAACTTCGTCATCAAGCTCCCACGAGTTCACGGTGCCGTCGAGAGCAACGCGGCTCTCTGCGTCGATAGTTGCAACAAACGAGAGACCCTCGCCGTTACCTACATTGGGGTTGATGTTCTCCAAACCCTCATTCTCACAAGCTACTGCGCCCAAAGCAACAATAGCAGAAACCAAAATGTAAAAAATCTTTTTCATCTCTCTTTTCTTTTTGCTAATTGTTAAACTTGGGACTACCAACTTACGGTTACCTCTTCATCGTAACCGCCGATACCGAAGCCGTTGTCCTCCATCAGGGTGATCTGGCTCACAGCAATACCTGCCTCTACCATAACCTCGGTAGTCTCAATAGCAGGCGAAGTGTAGTTCTTCTTCATTTTGCTTAAAATAGTTTTTGTTGTGTTAATAATAAAAATAAATCTTAGTCTTTCCAATCCAGTGGCTATCGGGCATCTGCAAAATGCACCAAATAGCCCGCAAATATAGTGATTTTCTTTTAATTACATATAATTTACCTATAAAAATAAAAGAAAAATGACAAATTGTTGGCTTTTGTCGATGGATGGCGGGTTTTTGGGGAAGAGAGGAAGAAGGAATGTCAAACGTCTAATGTCTAATGTCCAACGTCGCGGGCTCGCATTTTGGCGAGCCCGAAAATTTAATTAATTTTCAATTTTTGGGGGGAGTGTAGGGAGTGTAGGGAGTGTAGGGAGTGTAGGGAGTGTAGGGCTCTCTCCTTAATCTCCCTAACTTCCCTAACCTCCCTAATACGTTTTCGGGGGCTCCAAATTTGGAGCCCCCGCGACGTTGGGCGTTAGACGTTAGGTGAAAAACGCAGATTGGCGAGCGAGTTTTAGGCGCACAAGAAAACCACCTCCGCAGTTTACTCGTCGTAAATGAGGAGGTGGTTTATCGCAGTGCAACGACAAAATCGCCGCTAATATGCGTTTTTATTTGGTGAGGGCGCCAATCTCGTAAAGAACCTCATTAGTCTTCTTCACAGCAGCAACGCTCTTCTCCCACTGCTCCTTCTCCGAAGCGGTGAGTTTGAGGGGCAGAATCTTCTCGATACCGTTCTTGCCAATCACTGCGGGTACGCCAATGAACAAATCCTCGGCACCATACTCGCCCTCCAAGTAGCAGCTCGAAGTGATAACCCTCTTCTGGTCGCCCAAAATGCTCTCAACAACACTTGCAATAGCTGCACCGGGTGCATACCAAGCCGAAGTGCCAAGGAGTTTGGTGAGGGTAGCACCGCCAACCATAGTGTCGGCAGCAACCTGAGCCAATTTCTTCTTGCTCAAAAGCTGGCTAACGGGTACACCGCGGTAGCTTGCCTTCTCAACAAGGGGAATCATTGTGGTGTCACCGTGACCACCAATTACCATACCGTCAACATCGCGGATGTCGGCTTTGAGAGCCTTTGCCAAGTAGCAACGGAAACGCGACGAGTCCAAAGCACCACCCATACCAATCACGCGGTTTTTGGGAAGACCGGTAGCCTTCAAGGTGAGGTATGCCATAGTGTCCATAGGGTTCGAAACGATTACGAAGATAGCCTTGGGCGAGTACTCCAAGATGTTGTTTACAACCGACTTAACGATGTTGGCATTAACACCGATGAGCTCCTCGCGAGTCATACCGGGTTTGCGGGGAACACCCGAGGTGATAACCACAACGTCGCTCTTTGCGGTAGCTTTGTAGTCGTTGGTTACGCCCACCAATTTGGTGTCGAAATCCAGAAGAGTCGAGGTCTGGTACATATCCAAAACCTTACCCTCCGAGAGGTCGGGTTTGATGTCAATCAAACATACTTCGCTTGCAACCTTGCGGATTGCCATTACATTTGCAGCAGTTGCGCCTACGTTACCTGCGCCTACTACGGTTACTTTTGTTGCCATTTTTCTAAAATGATTTTGAATTTTGAATTTTGAACTTTGAATTTACAACAGCGCCTTGTAGCCCTCGGCATCCAAAAGGTCGTCAAGCTCGGCAGGGTTCTCCATACGGATGCGAACCAACCAACCACCCTCATAGGGCTCCTTATTGACCAATGCGGGATCGGCATCAACCTCGGGGTTGAGCTCCAAAATCTCACCGCTCACGGGCAGGAATACGTCGCTCACGGTCTTCACGGCCTCAATCGAGCCAAATACCTCGTGGGCTCCTACGACCTCACCAACGGTGGGAACGTCTACGAATACGATGTCACCCAACTCGCCCTGTGCGAAATCGGTGATACCTACCAAAGCCTCGTTGCCGTCTACTACCTTGATCCACTCGTGGTCTTTCGAGTACTTCAATTCTGCGGGAATGTTCATAGTGTTTAGTTATTTAGAGTTAATTAGTGTTGTTTCGAATCATATTAACCACAAAGATAGATTTTATTTTTCGCACCGCAAATTTTATCTGTTATTTTTTTAGCACAGAGCGTTTTTACTCCCCTCGGGGCTTTGAATTCTCGCGGAAGAAATATATATTTGTATGCTGAACCTAAAACTCTAAAACCACACTATGAAAACTATCGTTGATCGCGCACTAATTGAGCGTGAGATGCAAAAATTGGAGGTCGCCTCTTTGGGGGAGCTCTCCATCCGACAACTTGTGTCGCTCGTCAAGACCTTCGAGAAGGCTACGGGCGAGGAGTTTATCCACTTCGAAATTGGTGTGCCCGGACTCCCCGCATCCCAAGTGGGCATTGAGGCACAGAAGAGGGCTCTCGATGAGGGTGTGGCCTCGGTCTACCCATCGCTCGAAGGTGAGCCCGCACTCAAAGAGGCCGCTGCGCGTTTTGTGCGTGCCATAATTGGGGCCGAATTGGAGCCAATGCACTGCATACCCACAGTGGGCTCGATGCAGGGTACATTCGCATCGCTGATGGCAGTGGCGGCACTCGACAAGAAGAAGGATACAATACTCTACATCGACCCCGGATTCCCCGTGCAGAAGAATCAGGCCGATGTGCTCGGAATACGTCGTGAGGCTTTCGATCTCTACAACTATCGCGCCGAGAAGCTGGGCCCCAAGCTCGAAGAGTACCTCTCCACAGGGCGCATAGCCGCAATCCTCTACTCCAATCCCAACAACCCCTCGTGGATGTGTCTGACGGAGGATGAACTGCGCACCATAGGTGAGTTGGCCAACAAGTATGAGGCGGTGGTGATTGAGGATTTGGCCTACCTCACAATGGACTTCCGCAAGGGTGTGAATCCCGAAACGGGACTCCCCACGCAGGTGAGCGTTACCCCCTGGGCCAAAGACTACATCTTGCTGATGAGTGCCTCCAAGATATTCTCCTACGCTGGTGAGCGTATCGCGGTGGCTTGCATTTCGCCCCATCTCTTCACGCGCAAGAGTGAGGACTTGAAGGCGCGTTTTGGCCTGCCTTCGTTTGGTAATGTCTTTATTCACAGGTTGATATATACCCTCTCCTCGGGTGTGTCACACTCGGCACAGATGGCTATGGCAAAGATGCTCTCCGACGCAGCGGATGGCATCTACAACTACCGTGAGGAGGTGCGTGAGTATGCACTGCGCACCGAGCGAATACGCGAAATCCTCGCCCGTCACGGTTTCCGCTTGGTCTATGACAAGGATGTGGATGAGCCTCTGGGCAGCGGGTTCTTCTTCACCATCGGCTATGGAGATATGAGTGGTAGCGAGCTGCTGGGTAAGCTCTTGGAGTGTGGAGTGAGTGGCATTGTCCTCTCCACCACAGGCTCCGACTATGAGGGCATACGAGCTTGTTCCTCGGCCATCAAGCCCCACCACTACGACCTGCTGGATGAGCGTCTGGCAATGTTTGAGGAAATAGTAATGAGTAAAGAGTAATTTTATGGCAAATTACACGACTGCGGCTGAGGCTGCAAAACTGATAAAGAGTTTCGACAAGGTCTATGTTCAGGGCTCGACGAGTGTCCCCGAGGTGCTCATAGATGCAATGGTGGCGCGTGCCGACGAGTTGCGCGGGGTGGAGGTGTATAGTGCCTTTGCCATTGGTGTGCGCGACATCCCCTACGGTACGCCCGAGATGAAGGATAGCTTCATCCCCCAGAGCTTCTTTGTGGCAAACAACTATCGCAACACCATAGCTTCGGGCTATGGCTCCATAACTCCCTGTTTCTTGGGAGAGGTGCCTGCGTTGGTGAGGGAGGGCTACGTCAAGTATGATGTAGCCTTGCTGAACTGCTCGGAGCCCGACGAGAGGGGCTATTGCAGCTTTGGTATCTCGGCCGACTTGGCGGTCAGTGCAGCCGAAACGGCAAAGGTCATCATTGCGCAGATTAACCCACGAATCCCCTATACATACGGCGACGCTCTTGTGCATATCGACCGCATAGATGCCGCAGTGAGGGTAGACCAGGAGCCCGTGGCTCTCCCAACCGTGGAGCCCAACGAGGAGGAGTGGAAGATTGGCGGCTACATTGCCGAGCAGATTCCCGACGGTGCAACGCTCCAAATTGGTGTGGGTGGCATCCCCAATGCGGTGCTCGCGGCACTCACAAACCACAAAAACCTCGGACTCCATACCGAGGCACTCACCGACGGTGTGGTACCCCTTATTAATAGTGGTGTGATAAACAACTCACAGAAGGTCATTGAGAGGGGTAAGACGGTGTGTTGTCTGTCGCTCGGCTCGCGCCGTCTGTATGACTATATGGATTACAACCCCGACCTCTTGGTTAAGGATGTGGCGTGGACAAACGACCCCTTCCGCATCCGTCAAAACCCCAAGGCTATGGCCATCAACTCCGCCATTGAGGTCGATTTGACAGGTCAGGTGTGTGCCGACTCCATCGGTACGCGCATATTCTCGGGTGTGGGCGGTCAGCACGACTTTATGTATGGTGCGGCACTCTCCGAGGGCGGAAAGACCTTCATCGCTATGAACTCCATAACCCCCAAAGGGGTGTCGAAAATCAAGCCCGTACTGACCGAGGGTGCAGGTGTGGTTACCACCCGCTTCCAGACGCAATATGTCGTTACGGAGTATGGCGCGGCATTCCTCAAAGGTAAAAACCTTGCCGAGAGGGCAAAGGCACTCATAAACATCGCCCACCCCTCGGTGCGCGAAGAGTTGGAGAGAGCCGCGTGTGAGAGATTTGGATATTCATTCCTGCGATTAAAATAGTAAGAGAGCGCATTTGCGCTCTCTTACTATTTTATGCGTAGGTCTAACGTCCAACGTCTAACGTCAATAGTCGCGGGCTCGGCATATTTGCCGAGCCCGAAAACTTATTCAATTGAGAATTGAGAATTGAGAATTGACGGACCTCTCCCGCCCTTCGGGCACCCTCCCCTAACCTAGGGGAGGGTAATATAATTCTCAACTCTCAATTCTCAATTTCTAGGGAGTGTAGGGAGTGTAGGGAGTGTAGGGAGTGTAGGGAGTGTAGGGAGTTCTCCTTAAACTCCCTAAATCTCTAAATTCCCAAACCTCCTTAATCTCCCTAATAATGACTCGGGGCGCACCTTTTTGGTGCGCCCCGCGACGGTTGTCGGTCGACTAATAATTAAGGTATCCCTTATAGCTTTCTGCCTTCACGCGGAAGAAGTTGTTGCTGCTATCCTCCAAAAGGCGGTACTCACCGTGGTTGCTCCACGATGCGGGCCTATCCTCAATGGTCATATCCTCACCCGTATCGTTGGAAACATAGGGGGAGATTTGGCTGTGCCAAGCACGGATGCGGGCCGCGCTCGAAGCGTAGTCGAAATAGCCGGTGGAACTATCCACGAGCTCTTTCAGGTAGCCAACATAGAGTGCCTTGTAGTCCTCAAAGGAGATAATCTTGTGCACGAGAGGGTGCTGGGCGTTGGTGCCCCATTTGAGAGGGGTGTCGCGGCCCGAGTCGCTCAAACGCATACAACTCTGCGAAGTACCCAGCGAGTTGTCGTAGTCGTAGGGGATGAAGTAGAACTTATAGCCCTCGGTACCACCGTCCGTGAAGTACATATAGTAGTTGTTGCCATTGTTCCAATAGTCATCCCACATACCAACCGTGACATTCACAGCGTAGGTTTTCAGGAACAAGGGGATGTCAATCACCTCAGCCAACCAATCGTGGAGTTCGGTGTCACTCTTGGTTTGGAGCTTGTACATAAAGTCGATGAGCTGCGCCTTGGCCGACGAGAAGGAGAAGTTGTCGGTTTTGAGCTCGTAGGTCCACTCTTGGTCGGTATCCACATCGAGTCCGAAGAGGTGGTCTTGGTGTGCATCCCTATCGTAGTGGAGGGTGGCGGGGCCGTCGGCAGTGTAGCTACACTTCCAGAGGTTGCCCTTGTCGTTGCCGAAGAGGTGGGCACGGGTTTCGAGGTACTCATCATCCACCGTCTCCTGCATCTCATAGACACCATAGTAGGCGGGTGCACTGTCACCCTCCACCTGTATCCACAAGCGGCAGTAGATGTCGTTGACGGCCGTCCACACGCCATAGCGACGGAATAGGTCGTAGCAATACATCTCACGCACATACATTGGGTCGTCCTTGTGCCATTTGAGGTACATCTTCCTCACACCATTAATCGTGTGGGCCGAGTCCTTGACATATTTACGGAAGTTGAGCTGGGTGTGGAAGTGGTGCCAATCGGTGTTATCCTTGCGGTGCATCTCACCACCGTTGCCCTCGGGACGACGACGCGAGGTGTTGCCCCTCAATCGCCAACCCGCATCCTTGAACTCGTAGGTGTCGGTGCCGTTGCTCCAAGTAATATCGCCCTTGAAGTACTGTTTGGTCTTTTGGTTCTGGTCGAAGGTGGTGAGCATCTGGTTCCACACATCCTCCTTTACGGTGAGGGTGATGTGGGGGAGGGTGTTCTCGTTCCACACATATTTCACACTCTCGGCAAGGGGTGAGATGGGGATGTCGGGGGTGTCGCCATTGTTGTTGTCACCATTCTCATCGCCATTTTCGCCACCGTTATTTTCGCCACCATTATCATCGCCATTATCCTCCTCGGAGTCGAAAGTGACCACCGTGTTGCAGAATTCGGCAATTTGCTCGCCGGCATTGGCAGCACCCGCAGTGGGGGTATCCACAACCCACCAATCGCCACCATCGGGCATACGGCAGGCTACATCGAAGGTGTGCTCCACAGCGTCATCCCACGCATCGGCAGAGGCAGGGCTCTCCTTGGCACTATTGACAAAGTAATCAACCCTCCGGCCATCGGCATTGATGAGCTCCAACAAGAGCGATTTCTTGCCCGAAACACCCGAGTTGCTCACTCCAAGGTCGATGCCGCTATGCTCATTTTGGGTACCCTTGCAATTGACCACTGCGTATCCTTTGGCAGGGAGTATGGTGCCCTCGGCAACAACAAAAGTACCCTCGCCATTCTCATCGCTGATGGCTCCCTCGTTGTTCTTATGGATTGTCCAACCGCCTAAATCAATATTCGTATAGGTGGGGTTGTAGAGCTCAATATATTTGGCATTGGTATTCACCTCGTTGATGACAACACCGTCGCCCTGAATCGCTCCTTCGGGGCCCTCTGGAAGAGTACAAGAGGTTGCAACAAAAGCAACCAACGTCAAAAGGAGTGTTTTGTTAAAGTGCATAGTTCTTTATTTTTTTTCTAAAAATTTCGGGAATTCTATATGTGTTCGGGCTCGAAGAGCCCGCGACTGTTAGACCTTTGGCGTTAGACGTTGGACTAATTGATAATGCCAAACATATCGCTGCCGATGTTCACCCTTAGAGCAACAACTTGTTGCCAGCCCCAATGGGCACCATCGTAGTGATGCACGGAGGAGATGCGGAGGGTTAAACCATCCTTCAACTTGGGCTCCCAATAGAGCTCCAAGCGGTTATAAAAACCACTCTCGCCCACACGATAGAAGGGGTCGCCAAAGTAGAGGTTGTCGGCATAGGCGTTGCCGGCGGCATCCTCGTATGGCAGATTCCAATAGGGCATCAAATCGTCGCCCTTATAGAATGTGTTGCGCATACCGATATCCCTCTTCCTCATAGCCAACTCCAACTCAAAGCCTCCGGGTAATACGGGGGTGCCAATGTGTTGGCGGTCGTTCTGGTAGGCCTGCACCCACGCACCCTGAAAGCGCAACTCCACATCGCGCCACAAGGAGGAGAAGTCCAAGCCGATGTAGAAGTCGGCTAAGCCGTTATCGACAACACCGTATGCAGTGTCGCTCGATGCGTGGTGGTGGAGGGTGGCGGTGTAGCCTGCATAGGAGAAGCCCTTGCGAGCCTCACCCGCAAAAAATATCGTGAACATCTCCCTGCGTGTCTTTGAGCGAAGGCCGTTCCAATCACACCCCAGCTCCACAAACCAATCGGGCTTGACGTACTGTATCAACATACCCTCAATGGTGGGCTTATAGAAGAGGAATGAGTCGCTGAAAAATGCATAGGAGTAGCGGCCCATAACTCTTTTGCGGGGGAAAAGGCCAAGCGATGAACGGAAGGTCCTACCCTCCCAAGCATAGTAGACCAACAGCTCGGGGTCGCCCATAAAATTCTCACTCCCCATATCGGCTGGAATGGTCAATCCGAGCATCAGCTTGTGACCATAGCCCCAACCTATACCTGCCTCGGGGCGCAGATTGGCACCAAAAAGGGTGCCCGATGGAGCAATCATCTTGCTCGGGTCGCCATACTCGCGGTTGTCGAAGCGGAAGTCGAAATCGGCATTCCACACAAAATCCTGAGCCACACCAGCACCACAGGCAGCAAGGCTCAAAATAAACAACAACGAGATTCTTAAAATGGCTTTTTTCATCGCACAAAAGTAGGTATTTTTTCTTATTTCTATATATAATTGGTATATTTGTGCATAAAAACCGCGATGAAATGAAGGATTTTTTTGACAATGTGGCGGTCGCAATGACCGTATGTGACCTCGAAGGTAAGGTCGTCTATCAGAACAACAAAGCAGTGGAGGCTCTTGGCGAGGCGCGTGGGCACAACCTCAAAGAGTGTCATCAAAGCTCCTCGTGGGAGAAGATTAGGGCGATGATTGCCGAAGGGAGTACAAATGCCTACACGATAGAAAAGCGTGGTGTGAAAAAGCTTATCTACCAAACTCCGTGGTATGAAGAGGGAAGGGTTGCAGGTTTGGTAGAGTACTCCATTGTCCTCCCGTCCGATATGCCACACAAAGTAAGAGGGTAGCCCCCCCCTGTCACGTCATAAAAGAATGCTCCCGCAGACCAACTGCGGGAGCGTTCTTTTGTGTAGGTATTATCAACTCAGCGATTCGATTATCGCATCTTAACAAACACCTCAATTGCCTGATACTCTGCCATACCGAGTGCATCGTACAACCTTGCAGTGTTCTGAGTCCTATCCTCGGCCCTCTGCCAGAACTCCCTCTTGTCGGCACCGGGGAAGGGAACGATATCCTTCTGCGAGAGGTGGCGATAGATGGCGTGGCGTTTGGCGATAATCTCCTCGGGGCTCAAAGGCACTGCCATATCTACCATACCGAGGTTCCACTCCTGCCAAGCACCGCGATAGAGCCAGATGTGGCACTCCTTGTTCCACTCCTCATCTTTGGTGCGCTCCATAGCCTCAAAAACAGCCTCGGTACACAAGCGGTGGGTGCCGTGGGGGTCGGTCAAGTCGCCCGCAACATAGACCTGATGGGGCTGAACCTTGCGCAACAAATCGACGATAATCTGGAAGTCGGCCTCCGAAAGCTCGCCCTTCTTAATACCGCCCGTCTCGTAGAATGGGAGGTTGAGGAAGTGGCAGTTGGTGCGGTCATTCAGGCCAATCGAGCGGCAAGCAGCCTTCGCCTCGGCACGGCGGATGGCACCTTTGAGGTTGAGCAACTCGCGAGGTTCGGGTTTGCCTTTCTCCTTATTCTGGATAATGTTCTTTACCTCCTCGTAGCGGTCGCCGTAGCCAATCTCCATCGCGGTGTCGATGTGCTGCAATACAACATCGTCATAGACCGCTACATTGCCCGAAGTCTCGTAGGCAACGTGTACATCGTGGCCGTGTTTGATGAGGCGGTGGAAGGTACCACCCATCGAAATCACGTCATCATCGGGGTGAGGCGAGAAGATGATAACCCTCTTGGGGAAGGGGGTGGAGCTTACGGGGCGAGTGCTATCATCGGCATTGGGTTTGCCACCGGGCCAACCCGTGATGGTATGCTGCAAGTCGTTGAAAACATCAATATTCACCTGATCGTAGGAGCCCCTCACTTCCAAAAGCTCGCTCAGAGAGTTCTGCACATAGTCGTCGTAGGTGAGTTTGAGGATGGGTTTGCCAACCCTCTCGCAGAGCCATACAACCGCCTTGCGCACAAATTTGGGAGTCCAATCGCACGAACCAACAAGCCAAGGGGTCTCACGACGAGTGAGCAACGATGCAGCGTTCTCATCGGTATAGATTACAATATTGTTATGCTCCTGCAAAAGCGAGGCGGGAATCTTATTGGTGGGCTCGCCCTCCACAATGGCCTTAACGGCATTGGCCTTATCCTCGCCCCAGGCCATCAGAAGAATCTGTTTGGCCTTCATTACGGTGCCGATACCGAGGGTGATACCCATACGAGGAGTGTTGCCATCGCCAAAGAAGAGGCTTGTGAGCACGGTGCGGGTGTTGTGGGAGAGTTTCACCATACGGGTACGGCTATTGGGATTCACATCGGTGTCGTTGAAGCCAACCTGTCCGTTCTCACCCACGCCCATAATCATCAAATCGACCTCCGAGGCAGCCTTGTCGTAAGCGGCACAATAGCTCTCCAAGTCGGCCTTATCCAGCTCCGAGTCAATCAGATGGACATTCTCGGGGGCGATGTCGATGTGGTTGATGAACTCCTCGTGGATGCTGTAATTGCGGCTCTGCTGCTCCTTGGGAGTGATGGGGTAGAACTCATCGAGCGAATAGACCGACACGCGGCGGAAGCTCACCTGGCCACTTTTGCAACGCGAAGCGAGTTCGCGGTAGAGGCCTACGGGGGTACGACCTGTTGCGAGTCCGAGGGCAAAGGTTCCCTCGTCAGCACTCTGTGTAAAATCGTTGATGGCCGCCACAATGCGGTCGGCCAAAGCCATCACCGCCTCACCATCGGTGGGGTAGACCTTGGTGGGAATCTTCTCGAAACGATGGATGATATCATAGGGAGTCTCATTCTCGCGCAAGCCACCGTCGGCAGGCAAAATAGTTCTGGAAATCATTGCTTTAAGGGTGTTAAAATGTGTGTGGTTTTTCTTGAACCACAAAAATACAAAAAACCAGAGGAATTTACAACACGCAACAGCATTAAAAAAATCTCGGATGCACAGCACCCGAGATTTTCTCAGTTTACACCTCGCCGTAGAGTTTAGATATTCTTGGACAACTCGGTGGCGCGGTTAAGGGCTTTATTAATGTGGTCGAGAACATTCTCCTCTCCAACCATCGCTACAATGCCCGAGTGGAGCAGTGCCTCATATACATCTGCATTGACACCCGAAAGGATGATGGTCTGTCCCTCTTTCTGGGCCGACTCGATGAAGATTTCGAGGTTGTGGATACCCGTAGCGTCGATGAAATTTACCCTGCGCATACGGATAATACGGATGGGCTGAACCTTGCGGTTGCGTTGCAGCTCCTCGAAGCGGTTGGCAACTCCAAAGAAGAAGGGGCCCTCAATCTCATAAACCTCCGTGTGGTCGGGAAGGGTAATCTTCTCATCCAATTCGCCACCGCGGTTGAGCGACATCTCCTTCTCCACAACCGAGATATTGACACTCTCCATAACACGTTTCATAAAGAGAACAACTGCAAGGATGAGGCCCACCTCGATAGCAATCGTAAGGTCGAAGATGACGGTCAGAAGGAGGGTGAGGAACAATACGGCAATGTCACCCCTCGACTGGCGGCACATAGAACGGATGGTGCGCCAGCCACTCATATTGTACGATACGACAATCAGCACACCCGCCAAGCAGGGCATAGGAATCATACCTACCAAGCCACCCAAGAAGAGCAACACGAGCAACAAAACGATGGTGTGCACAATACCTGCCACGGGGGTGCGGCCGCCATTGTTGATGTTGGCCATAGTACGCGCAATAGCACCCGTTGCAGGAATACCACCAAAGAAGGGAGCTACCAAGTTGGCTACACCATTACCAATAAGCTCGGTATTGGAGTTGTGTTTGTCGCCCACCACACCGTCGGCAACCATTGCCGAAAGAAGGCTCTCAATGGCACCCAACATTGCAATGGTGAAGGCTGCGGGAAGCACAGCTTGTGCAGTGGAGAAGAATGTCTCGCCCTCGGCGAGTGATGGCATACGGAATTGGGGAAGGCCTTTGGGAAGCTCATACAAGTCGCCAATGGTCTTGATGGAATCTACACCGGCGTACTCCTTCAAAAGCCAGCACACAACTGTCATAACCACAATGGCGAGGAGCGAGCCGGGGATTTTCTTGGAGAACTTGGGGGTATAGACAATAATCAGGATGCTCACAATACCAATGAGGAATGCCCACCAATTGATGTTGTCGATATTCTGGAAATAGCACGCCCACTTGTCGATGAAGTTGGCGGGAACATTCTCGATACCCATACCAAACAGGTCGTTCATCTGGGTGGAGAAGATGGTAATTGCAATACCGCCCGTGAAGCCCACGATGATGGGGTAGGGCATAAACTTGATGACACTACCGAGCTTGAAGACACCCATCAGAATCTGCATCAGACCGGCCACAACCGTAGCGATAGCCAAGCCCGCAAGGCCATACTGCTGGATGATGCCATAGACAATGACGATGAATGCGCCCGTGGGGCCACCAATCTGCACCTTCGTACCACCCAGCGCGGAGATGATGAAGCCCGCAATGATGGCGGTCACAAGGCCCTCGGTGGGGCCCACGCCCGAGGCAATACCAAAAGCAATAGCCAGAGGAATTGCAACGATACCCACGATAATACCTGCCATCAGGTCTTTGGAGAAACGCTCCTTGTTGTAACCCTTCATAGAGGTGAAGAGTCGGGGCTGGAAATCAATAGAGAACTTTGAGCCTTTTGCTCGCTCTTTGTTTGCCATAATACGAAAAAGTTTGTGTTAGAAGTCCTTGCGGGTGTGTGCCCGCCAATTATTTACATTTCTGGGCGCAAAGATACAATCAAATTCAAAATTCAGAATTCAAAATTCAAAATTATTTCCTATTTGTCGTATCTTTGTGGTTGGGATGGTGGAAATGGTATTTCGCCCACCAAACAAGAATAAACAATTTTATAATACACATACATTAAATACGCAATTATCTTGACCGAGAAAGGCGACTATCAGCCGTAGGCTGACCAAGCCCCGCCCCAGAGGGGAGGGGTTTGGGGAGGGGGTAAGGCGCAAAAGGAGAAAACAAAGTTTTCTTCTTCATTTCGCCCACCAAACAAGAACAAACAATTTTACAACACACATATTATTATGAAATACGCAATTATTTTGACCGAAAAAGGCGAAATGAAGGCGGAGCTCTATGAGAACGAGACTCCTATCGCCGTGAACAACTTTGTGAAACTTGCCACCTCGCGTTTCTACGACGGGCTCACCTTCCACCGCGTGATTCCCGACTTCGTGATTCAGGGCGGTTGTCCCATCGGCAATGGCGCAGGCGGCCCCGGCTACACCATCAAGTGCGAAACCTCCGCTCCTCGTCAGTACCACGACCGAGGTGTCCTTTCGATGGCACACAGGGGTAAGGATACGGGTGGCTCGCAGTTCTTCATCTGCCACAATCGCCAGAATACCCAGCACCTCGACGGTGTGCACACCTGCTTTGGTAAAGTGGTTGAGGGTGTGGATGTGATTGACGACATTCGCCCCGGTGATCTGATTCTCTCCATCACCATCGTGGAAGAGTAGAATCCGAAAATATCAGGCATAGGCCCGCTTCTGTTTCAAGGAGTGGGCCTATTTTTTTTCTAAACAACCAAGAAAAGTTCAAAAATTTTACCAATCCCTATCTTGTTGAAAAGGTGAGTGTTTGGGTGGTTGTATGGATGGTTGGTGTGGAAAATGGTACATCCAAAGGGGAATTTTGATATTGACAAGTGGTGATTGTTGAACTACTTTTGTTCAGAAATTGAACGAAAAATAAAAAACAATTATGAATTATCACGCTCTTTTGGATGCGGTGGGAGAGGTGGCGACCTCCCTCGGGTATCACCCCACGCTCCACGAAAATCTACACGCCACACTCCGTCACGAAGGATTCCCCATAGCCGTTATTACGCCCCCTCATCTGCTCTCGGTGGAGGGTGAAAAAGAGGTGGAGAGAGTCTATGCTCTCGAAGTTAAACTGCTGGTAGATAGCGGTGTGTCGCGTGGTGGGAGGTCGTTGAAACTTGCAACTCTTGCCTCCGATGTGGAGCGTTTGGCGAGGGCTTTGGCGGCTCACTCTCTGGTGCGTGAAGTAGAGCTGCAAGAGGTCGCTCCCATTGAGCAGATGCTCACCATTGCGGGTGAGGTGGCAGTCCGTATGAGGGCAAAGGTGAGGTGTTTTGAGTGTAATAGTAAAAATTAAAATACTGAACTATGGAATTGATATCCTATCCTGCCGACTACTCCTCGGCACACAAAGAGAACTACTTCCTTTTTGAGGGGGTGGATGTGGCAACCCCCACCGAAATCTGTTTCTATGATGGCGCAGGTGAGCTCTTGGGGGCAAGGCGTTATGTGACCCGCGAGAGTATCCTCTCCTCACCTCGCACCTTCGTGGAGCGACTGCTCTCGCCCGAGCCGATTCTCTCCGAAAGGTTGGAGTGTTGCACACCCAAAGGGCGTGAGGCTGCACTCGCTGTGGGCTACAACAACGACACAGACCGCTCGCCAATCATCCACTTTACGGCCTCCCACAGCGATGTGCCCCTCCGTGCAATGATGGGGCAGGGGGCGCACAGGCGTACAATCTCCCTCGGAGAGTGCGATGAGGTGGCATTCCGCGCTGCCGAGGGGGACAATCTGGTGGTGACAGCCACTCTGAATGACAAGGTGGTAATTCACATTATACACAACTCGACACTCCCCCAAGGTGGTATCAATGTGCTGATTGTCAATCCCGCCCACATCATCGCCAAGTTGCAACCACGAGAGGAGGTCGAAGCAATCCACCTAACACTCTCGGTCGGTGGGCAGAAGTTGGGAACGCTACACTACACCATTATCCCTGCGGTGAAGGGCTCCACAAGGCTCGCGTGGCTCAATCGTGACGGCTACATCTCCTACCACACCTTCCGCAAAACCGAGCAGGAAGAGCTGAAAACCTCGCGCTCGGAGTGTGAAACCCCCTCAGGAACACTCACCCTCGGAGGGGAGAGTTGGAGGGAAAGAAGGCTCCATAGTGGCTACCTCTCGGCCGAACAGGAGGAGCAACTGATGGGGATTGTGACTTCGCCAAGAGTGTGGATGATAACCCCGGAGGGTGCTGTGCCCCAGGCGATTATCTCCCATTCGGTGGCGACGCAAGGCAAGGGCGCACACACGCTGGAACTAACCATCCGACCGAGTCGGAAAGAGAGGTTCTAAATGTCAACCGTCAACCGACAACTGTTAACTATAAACTCTCAACTCTCAACTCTCAATGATAAAGCTTTATATAGATAATCAGCAGGCCGATATCAATCCCCTCTCGGCACTATCCGTTTCGCTCTCCATAGCCTCGCTCACCTCTACATCGTGGGGTAGGGCCAACTACTCCAAGAGCATCACAATACCTGCAACACCCCTCAATCGTCGTCTGATGGGGGACTGCGAGCAACCCCTCACGGCACAGATGTTCAACCATCGTCGCCACACAGCGCGTGTGGAGGTTAGGGGGTGTGTGATAATTGAGGGTACCATCTTTCTCACAGCTTCGCGTTTGGGGGCCGAGGGTTATTACCGTTTCAACATCATAGGCAACGCCCGAGAGTGGGTGGTGGGTGCAGGGGCGGCACTCTCCACACTCTTCGGGGAGTGGAGCACCACACTCTCGGCCGAGAGTATCGCCGAGAGCCAAAAGGCCGAGGATGCTCTGGTGCGCTTCCTCCCTGTGGCGAGAGAGTCCAATAGAGTTGGGATGCACCACATCGGCAGGGTGCTCCCCGAAAACTACCACCCTTTCCTCCATCTGGCAACACTTGTAGAGGCGATTTTTGCCAAGGCAGGCTATGCCGTAGAGTCCGAATTTATCGGCTCCGAATTTTTCCGCTCGCTCTATATGAGTGGCCGATGGAGCACAAGGGAGCACTCACAATGGGCACAGGAGATGGACTTCGTGGCAGGGCGTACCACCTCCTCGCCCACAGCCGAGGCCAACCACTTCGGCAGGGTGTATGCCAATCCGTTGGATAATTACAGCACCGTGGGTAATCTTGTGGAGGTGCCCGAGGTGGGGAGTGAGTGTTTCGCAACAGATGATACGGGGCGTATCTGCTTCACCCCAACGAGTGAGGTGGCGGTGGCCTTCGACTACCACCTGCGATGGGTGAGTGAATATAGGATTAAGAGCCGAGATGAGTTGCAGGCACTGACAGAGTTGCGTCCAAACTATGGCGACAGCCATAAAATGAGGGTGAAAAACCAATTCGTTGACCGTCGCGAGGGGAGCCTTGCGCCCAACTTCCAATATACCTTCATCATCTTTGAGCCCATAGTGGGGGCAACCTACAAACTGATGGCCCAGGAGGTGGATGAGGATACGGGAGCGATTACAACACACACTCTTGTGACCACCTCCTCGCGCTCGGCAAAGTTTAGCCACACTCGCCCCTCCGCCCTCCGAAACCTCTATGTGGAGATGCACTATGAGGGATTCATCCAATCCCCTAAGTCCGATTGGGCGGTCTATGACGGCTATGTGAGCGAGGTGGGTACAAGGCAGTTCGAGGCCGACTTCCGAAGTATGCCCGAGAGGTGCTCGCCCGAGAAGCCCAAATATTTCGACCTATTCTACTTTGGTGGTGGTGTGGAGGGACAGAAGATGTATCTGCTTCCGGGATGTTCGGTGCGCCCCGTATTCTACCCACATCCGATGGTGGGCGATGAGTTGAGGTGGGGGGATGTGGCCGACCTATCCACCACGGGACTCGAACTGCTCGGAGCACTCAAAGAGCTCTTCGACCTGCAAATCTACACCGACCCCCTTTCGCGCAAGGTCTGCATTGAGCCACGCAGGGATTATTGCGACAAAGGTGTGGTGGTGGATCTCTCGGAGCGCATAGATACACTCCAACCCATCGTTGTAGAGGAGCTCGGAGGTGACCATCCCCAGAGGCTCACACTCCGCTATCGCTCGGGAGATGGGGCGGTGGAAGAGTGGTGTGGGAGTGCTGGTGAGCCCTATGGTGAGTGGAGCGCAGCAATTGATAATGTCTTTGCCATAAAGGGTACAAAGTATGTCGAAAACACCCTCTTCACACCCTCTATCTCCACCGATGGGGTGGTGAAAACGGCACCCTCGGCAAACCTCATCAGGGTGGATGGCGCAACCGAAGAACACCCCGACTGTGTCGCCCCACTCAACTTCCTGCCGAAGGTTGTGGCCTACCGAGGGATGCACGCCCTGCCTGAGGGGGAAAGGTGGAACTACCCCGATGAAGATGCCTCGGAGTATCCTCTGCTAACCTTCCACGATGACGGAACAATCTCCGGTCAGCCACTCTCGCTACTCTTTGAGGACAAAGATGGGGTGGAGGGGTTACACAAGTGGTGGGATGAGAGGGTGGAGTGCCTGAACCATTCGCGCAGAATAACACTCTATGTGGTGCTCAATCCCGAGGAGGTGGAGCAGGTTGTGGTGCCCAACAGCACAAAACGCGACTTCCGCGCCCACTACATCCTCACCATCGAGGGCGAAAAGGTGCTCTGTCGTATGGAGGAGATTGTGGATTACAACCCCACTGCACCATCCACCAAGGTGGTCTTTATGACGGTTTGATGTCGACCGTCAACCGACCTCCCCTTTCGTTCTCGGGTATCTTTTTTAATACCTGCGCCACTTTGGTGGCAAAAGTGGTAAAGAAAAGCGGGCAACGGAGTTGCCTGCAATAAAGAGCGGTAGATGCCAACCGCCTCATCTATGATGAGTCGTGGCAAGACGGATTTTTTACAAACCCCTCCCAACCTCCCCTAACTTAGGGGAGGGTAAATCTCAACTTTCACTCTCAATTCTCAATTTTCAATTCTCAATTCTCAATTTTTCAATGTCTTTCGATTCAAAAACAGGGCTGGTGAGCCTGACAGTAGCCGAACTCGCCTCGGCAATAGCCTCGGCACTCAAAGAGGTGAAAATCTATGTATTGGAAAGCGAAATCTCTGCTGCACAAAATGCTGTGAGGGCAGTCGTGGAGCAGGCAAACATTACACAGTAGGATGGTACCACGCGACAAACACATCAGAGCCATAGAAGAGCTCCTCACAAAGGAGTGTAGAGGACTCTCCTCGGCACGCACCATAGAACTCCTCGCAGAGCAGGGACTCCTAAACCACACCGCAGTAAGAGCCTTTGTCGCTCGCCGTAAAGTAAACAAAAAAGTGGCCGCGAAAATGGCCAAAATGGAGGCCGTGGCAGAGGTCGCCGAAGAGATGGGGTGCTCCTTCGCCACAATCCGTAACTACATCTACAACAAGTAATACGCTAAAAAAACACTATGGAAGAACCAAAGAAAAACATCACCACCTCGCTGCGAATTGCCACCATAGATATAGATGGAATTCTCGGCACCCCCGAAGAGGAGCAGTTCGGTGCGCTCGATGGCCGAGTGGCAACCTATGAGCGTTTCGAGGAGGCTCTGGCCGAAATCAGAGAAGGTGGCGGGGTGGATCGACTCGTGCTCAACATTCGCTCTACGGGTGGATGTTTGGCCGATGCGCTCCTCATCTATGACGCTACAAGAGCCCTCGGTGTGGAGGTCGTAACACGCTGTTACGGCTACGTCGCCTCGGCCGCAACCATCATCGCACAAGCCGCCTCCAAGGGGTGTAGGGAGATATCGGCAAACGCACTCTACCTTATTCACTGCTGTGAGAGCGCAGTGGAGGGAAACACTCACTCCCTGTCGGCCACCAAGCAACTACTCGACAAAAGCGATGAACGTCTGGCCGAAATATATGCCCTCGCATCGGGAAGGCCCGCAAAGGAGTTCCGAGGGCTGATGAATCGCAACAGCGGTAAGGGTGAGTGGCTCTCGCCCGAGGAGTGTGTGAAGGCCGGACTCGCCGACAGCATCATCGCCTCCGCCCCCATCACCGACTCGGCACGAGGACAAATCGCCACACTCGGACTTACTCCACTGCCCCCAAAAAACCTCGCCGAAAGGGTTGCAGAAGCGTGGAACAGAGTTCTCTCGCACATCGGACTCGGCGGTGAAACACCCACCCCAACCAACACCACCGCAGAGGAACCAAAGTGTGCCGTGGCACCCTCCAAAGCCGACAATGGCACCGCAGGAGCACCCCCTATCCCCCCTTCGAGGCTCTACACCGCCGAGCCTACACGCACCAAAGAGTGTGAAGACCCCTCGTTCTGTGGAGCCCCCAAGCTCTCACCCAACGCTCAGGCATACGCCAGCGATGTGGAGGCGTTTAAGGTGGTCTAACGTCTAACGTCTAACGTCTAACGTCGACTGTTGGCTGTTAACTTAAAATTGGCAGGCCTCACCCGCCCTTTGGGGCACCTTCCCTAACTTAGGAGAGGATAAATCTCAACTTTCACTCTCAATTCTCAATTCTCAATTCTCAATTTGTTCTATTATGGGTAAAATCGAAAACATCAAATCCTACAACGGTCAGGTTCTTGACAACATCTTCTTCCGTCCTATGCTCACCGGCAAAAATGCCGAGCAGCTTGGCATTAAGGTTATGTACAACGTGCCTGTGCCTACAACCCTCCACTTCTGGAAACGCTCGGGCGATGTGCTCAAAAAGTACACTTCGAGCGGTTGGAGTGGTGGCACCCCCGCAACCAAATTCCAGAAAACAATCGACCTCTCGAAGGTGAAAGCAGAGATGGCATACTCCGCAGAGGACTACTTCTCGACCGTCTATGAGAAGATTGCAGCTCGCGCTGATGTGAATCTCGATGATCTGACTGGCAGTGAGCTCGAAGAGGCCGAAACTTCGCTCTTCCGCGCATCTATCGCCGAGAGTATCCGCGCCACAATGTGGTATGGTAATACCGAGCGCGAAGAGGGACTCAACACCTTCGACGGTTTCATCAAGAATATCTGTATGGATGCCTCCGAGGAGGGGTCGGAGATGGCGCAACTTACCTATTACCCCGATGCAACAACCTCGGAGTGGGCAGAAAGGCTCCTGAAAGATATGTGGGACAAATCCTCCGAGGCTCTCCATTCGCTCCGCTCGGAGGGCAATCTGGTCTATTTTGTCAGCAGCGATGTCTATAATGCCTACGAGGAGTCGCTCGACAATGTGGCTATCGAGTCGGCCTACTTGGCAAAGCAGACCGGTCGTGAGGCACTCTACTATCGCGGTATCCCCGTGGTGGATGTGCAGATGAACGGCTACCGTGACTTGGCAACCGAGCTGCCCGCATCATTTGCCATCCTCACCGACCGCCGAAACCTCGCACTTGCGGTCAATACCAACGACTACCCCGGCACCGAGGTGCGTATGTGGTATAACCCCGACCTGATGGAAAACCGACAGAGGGCTATCTTTATGGCGGGTTGCGACTACCTCCTGCCCGAGTTGGTAACGGTGGCAATGGGTGTGCCCTTCAAGTCGTTCAAGGTAACACACGAGGATGACTTTATGGTTTTGGAGTGTGTGGTAGCAGAGCACAATTGGTCACCCGAGGTGGCGTTATTCATCTATGACTCCGAGGGTTATGAGTGTGTGTCGGGTGAGGTCTTCGAGCCCAATGAGGTTGGTTACATCAAGGCTGAGTTTGAGGTGCCTGCCAACTCGACAGGTGTGATGATTCTGAACTCTCCCTGTGGTTTCACCGCTAAATACCACTTCTAATGGAACTCTCACAATCGCTCTGCGCAAAACATCCGGGTGGTGTGAGGCGCATAGCTCTCTATGAAGCCTCGAAAATCCTCTCGGCAACCTACAACAAATCTCTGGGGGCTTTTACCTCTGTGGAGGTCGAAGAGGGATACTCACCCGTAGAGGTGGCCTTCGAGGAGGAGAGTGCCTCGTGGAGCGAGAGTGCCGATGATAAAGGCGGTGTGGAGCACTGCGTGGAGTTCTCTCTAAGAGGTTGTCGCACAAGGGCTTTGGAGAGCCTTATGGGGCTCTCCAAAGAGGGCATTGTGGCAGAGGTGGAGTGTGCCGATGGCGAGAGATATATAGTGGGCTACTCCGTGGAGGCGGCAACACTCTATCCGTTGCGGCTCTCTCTCGGGGCTCTTGACACCAAAAACCACAAAGCCGACAAGCCAACCTCCAAAGTAAGGCTCCTCGCTACGGATGGTTGGTACTCCCATCAGCTCCTCGGAGAGTAAGTAACGCACAAGAGGTGGAGCTTTTTAGGGCTCCACCTCTTCCCTTAAAAACACAAGAATCAACAACTATGCAAAACAATAAATCATACACCCCCAAAATCTTTACACCGCGAGCCGCAGCCTCAACCTTTGCGGGACTTCCCTTTGGTGAGAGCGGCAGGGAGGCGGCAAGTTCGGATTTCTGGCGTTGGGGTAGTGATAACCTCTTCCCCAATGCCCTCGCGCTTCTGGCGCGTCGCTCGACAACCCATCGCCGAATAATCAATGACAAGGCCGACTATATCTCGGGCAAGGGGTTTAGTGTGGCAGAAGAAGCTGTTCGCACAAAGTCCTTTGTGCAGGAGGCCAATTCGCAGGGCGAAACCCTCCGAGAGGTGCTCAATCGTCTGGCCTTCGATAAGGTGCTCTTCGGAAACGCCTTCGTGGAGGTTGTGACCGACGCTTCGCACTCCTTCCTCGCACTCTTTCATCAGGATGCCTCCCGCTGCCGATTGGCAAAGGATGGCAAACACGTTCTGCTCCACCACGATTGGACTCACTACACTCCCGCCGATGCCCTCTCGGTGCCACTCTATCCACTCTTTGAGGAGGGTGCCGATGGTAACCTCCACACGATGATTCACTATGCCGACTATGAACCTATGTTCTCGCACTACGGTGTGCCACCCTACATCGCAGGTCTGAATGTCTCAACCATTGCCTACAAAACCGACAATTGGAACATCGCGCGTCTGGACAACTCCTTCCAACTCTCGGGTGTGATGCTCCTCGACGGTGGCGTGGAGAGCGAACAGGAGGCTGAGGAACTCGTGAGGAGTGCACAGCGTAAGTTTGCGGGTAATCCCGGGCAGGTGCTCTTTATGGTGAAGGATTGTGAGGAGGGCGACTCCTCGCGCTTCATCCCCATCACCTCCTCCAATGAGGGCGACTGGCGCGAGTTGCACGACCAGGCAACCACCGACATCGTTATTGCTCACTCCTGGTTCCGCTCCCTGAGTGGTCTGGACTATGCGGGAGGCTTCTCCTCGGAGCGAATCCTCCACGAGTGGGAGGTGGCACTCAATACCGTAATCATCGGTGAGCAGGAGCAACTCCTCGACCCTCTGCGCACGCTCATCGCCACAATTCTCGGTGAGGATGCCTCCTCGCTCGAAATCGTCAATCGACCACCCTCGCGCTCCAAACCACTCTATATGCGTGTTTGGGAGGCCCGTAAGGCAGATGGGTTGGAGTACAACCCCGAAGATCCCAACGAGCAGATGTATGTGGCGCAAGTAACCAAGTATGGACTCAAAAACATCGACTAAAAATGAAGAGCATTGTAACCCCCGAGGAGGTGCCAACCATTGTCTTTGGCACCTCCACGACACTCCGCCCCGAGGATGTACCACTCCACACCATCCTCGCTGCCGAGCGTAAATACCTGCGTCCCGCATTGGGCGATGCACTCTGCGATGCACTCACCGCTGAGGAGCCCGCATCGCACCTTGTAGCCTTCGCTGACAACTACCTTAAACTCCCGCTCGCCCTCTATGTTGCCTCCGTTCTGCTCCCCACCATTGCCGCCCAAGTGGGTGCCGCAGGGGTGGTGAGAATCTCGGGTGAGAGCTTTAAGTCGGTAGATGAGAGAACAATCTCGCGTCTGGTGCGTCGTCTGCGCTCCGATGCCGATGCACTCCTCGATAGTGCCACCGACCACCTCGCCTCTCGCCCTGACCTCTTCCCCGAATACAAGCCCCACACCCCAAGTGTAAGGATGATGGGAGGGGTGATTATGTAATGGTGACGGTCGATAGTCGCGGGCAACGAGTTGCCAGAGGAGTCTGCCAATTCCCAACTCTCAATTCTCAATTTTCAATTCAAAATGAAGTATCTTTCCGGAATTATCGCCGGGGCAGTGTCGTTTTTCGCTCCGGTAGAGCCGTTGCTCATAATTGCAATGGCTTTCGTGGCGGTGGACTTCCTGACGGGAGTCCTTGCCGACCGCCACAAGGTGCGCGCTTCGGGTGAGGTGTGGCACTTCACAAGCCACAAGGCGTGGCGCACAATCACAAAACTCTCCTTTGTGATGGCGGGCATAATGCTCGCTTGGATGATGGACTCGCTGTTGATGCCCATTGTCAATCTGCGATTGGCAAACATCTTTGCGGGATTTGTCTGCGGTGTGGAGTTTTGGAGCTACCTCGAAAATGCCACCACCATTACAGGGGAGGCACGCTTTGCCGAGGCCATTGCCACCCTCAAAGCACGCATCGGTGCCCTCTTTGGAGGGGGCAAATAGTACGCGCACCGATATTTATATAGAGAAAAGTTTGCAGATTCGAGTTATTGTCGTATATTTGCACCAACGAAACGCGATTCGGGGACCAGATGAGTCCCCGAATTTCGTAGTATAATGACATCTAAATGTTTGACAATGATTGATGTAGTGAAGATACGCGAGGTTGCCGAGGCAGCCTTGGAGGGCACCGACCGCTTTGTGGTGGATGTGAAGTGCTCGCCCGCAAATGAGATTGAGGTGGTGATTGATGCCGATAGTGGTGTTGATTTGGATGCTTGCGTGGAGCTTAGCCGCGCGATTGAGGAGGCCTTCGACCGTGAGGTGGAGGACTACGAACTCTCCGTATTCTCGGCAGGTGTCGGTCAGCCCCTGAAACTCTTGCGCCAGTACCAGAAACACATAGGTGATACCGTTGAGGTGTTGCTCACAAGTGGTGTGAAGGTGCTCGCAACCCTCAAAGAGGCATCGCACGAGGGTATCACCATCGCCTACACCGAGCGTCGCCTTGTGGAGGGCAAAAAACGCAAAGTGGAGGTGGAAGTTGAGGAGTGCTACACATTCGACCAGATTAAGAGCGTTAAAGAGTATCTCGACTTCAAGTAGCGAGCACATCTCGTGGGCGATTTCGTCGTTATGCTTTTGATTTTGCTTCCTCATTTACGCTCGGTAAACTGCGGAGCAAAATCAAAACCAAGCCTAGAACTCGCCTCACGATATGCACTCGCGGCGAGTGTGCCTTGTGGGCGATTTCGTCGTTATGCTTGCGCTCGAAAAAATATTAGTGAATTTAGTGAATTTAGTGAATTTAGTGAATTTAGGGAAGAAGGCCCTAACCTCCTTAACCTCCTTAACCTCCCTAATGGGGTAGAGCAAAGGCTACACTAAAAGTTTTTGGTTCCGCTTTTTACAAAAAGCGGAGAAAAAAGCGGAAGAAAAGAGGATAAGAAACAACAAAACAATAAAATATACGACAATGGAGAATTTGATTAGCAACTTTGCAGAATTCAAAGAACTGAAAAACATCGACAAGAGTACGATGATTGGCGTTTTGGAGGATGTGTTCCGTCACCACCTCCAAAAAACTTATGAGACCGATGAGAACTTCGATGTTATCATCAACCCCGAGAAGGGCGACTTGGAGATTTGGCGCAACCGCGTAATCGTGGAGGATGGTGCTGTGGAGAATCCCAACCAGCAGATTGCTCTCTCGGAGGCTCGCAAGCTCGACGCTACCTATGAGGTAGGCGAGGAGGTGGCCGACCAGATTGAGATGGCATCCTTCGGCCGTCGTGCAGTGCTCTCGCTCCGTCAGAACCTCGCATCGCGCATCCTCGACTTGGAGAAGGCAAACCTCTTTGAGAAGTACAGCGAGAAGGTGGGTGAGATTATCAGCGGTGAGGTTTATCAGGTGTGGAAGAAGGAGATTTTGGTGCTCGACGATGAGGGCAACGAACTCATCCTCCCCAAAAATGAGCAGATTCCCAGCGACTTCTTCCGCAAGGGCGACAACATCAAAGCCATCGTTTCGAAGGTTGAGATGCGCAACAACACCCCTGTGATTATCCTTTCGCGTACCGCTCCCGAGTTTTTGCAGAGGCTCTTCGAGGCCGAGGTGCCTGAGATTTTCGACGGTCTTATCACCATCAAGAAGATTGTCCGCATCCCCGGTGAGAGGGCAAAAGTTGCTGTGGAGTCCTACGACGACAGGGTAGATCCCGTGGGTGCTTGCGTGGGCGTGAAAGGTTCGCGTATCTACACCATCGTCAGGGAGTTGCGCAATGAGAATATCGACGTGGTGAACTGGACTTCCAACACCACACTCCTCATCCAGAGGGCTCTCAACCCCGCAAAGATTACCTCCATTTCGCTCGATGAGGCCAAGAAGACCGCTTCGGTATATCTCAAACCCAGCGAGGTGTCGCTTGCAATCGGTAAGGGGGGTCTTAATATCCGCCTTGCTACTATGCTGACTGGTTACGATATTGACGTATTCCGCGATGCCGACGAGGAGGATGTGGAGCTCTCCGAGTTCAATGATGAGATTGAGGAGTGGATTCTCGACGCCTTCAAACGTGTTGGTTTCGACACCGCGAAGAGCGTTTTGGAGCACTCCAATGAGGAGCTCGCAAAACGTACCGACCTCGAAGAGGAGACTATTGAGGAGGTGGTGCGTATTCTTCGCTCCGAATTTGAATAGCGAGCACATCTTGCGGGCGATTTCGGCGTTATGCTTTTGATTTTGCTTCCTCATTTACTTCGAGTAAGCTGCGGAGCAAAATCAAAACCA